>NZ_AUFI01000006.1:0-490239 GCF_000426425.1 Bifidobacterium thermacidophilum subsp. thermacidophilum DSM 15837 | reverse complement strand
CGTTCCGTGCACCACCAACCGCCTCGAGGGCGGAATCAACGCGCCGATCAAACGCATGCTCGTCAATCACCGCGGCCTTCCCGGACGACACCGCGTCCTCGCGTGCGAATGGGCATGCTACATGAAGAGCGCCAAGCCGGACCCCTACCGCTTCGCCATACCGGATGACACGACACCACCCGCCCACGCCGAAACAGACGAAACCCCCGGCGGAGACGCCCCGGAACCCGGCACCTCAATCGAATGGACAGACCTGCACATGCCCGTCTTCAACACCTGAACGAGAAGTCTAAAGCAATAACTTTGGTTCCTATATGCCCGATTGCGAGAGCGCCAAGGACCTGATGCACACTGTCTCCTCGCGGGAACAAGGCCGGAAGAAAAACGAAACCCCGGGCGAACCCGGGGTTGATGGGGTGGATAACGCGGCTCGAACGCGCGACCTTCTGAACCACAATCAGATGCTCTACCGGCTGAGCTATATCCACCATGTGGTGTCGAACCGAGGCAAACCTCGTTTCGCACAACAGTGAAAGACTATACACGATGTTCGGGACGTACGCTTCCCGGCGCGTCGTTTTTCTTGCAATCGCAGAAATGCGCGACACAGACCCTGGGAACTTCCGGCGTGTCGCAGCCGCCTGGGCACCCCGCAGCCGCAAAGTCCTGGCGTACGATGCCCATTCACACCACCTTCGGCGAAAACACCCGTCCAAACGACACTGCAACACCTCAACGCCACACACCGCACCATCCTGCCGTCTCGAGTCCTAACGCGCCGCACCCTTTCCACCGCCATCGATGACACGACCAGCAGAACGACGCGCCAACACCACCACACGCCACCACAACACACCCCGCACACCATGAACCACCCCGCAGAAGTGGAACGACCGTGGCCAAACAGCACCGCATGCGCGATGCCACTCGACCACGGTCGCGAATGACACCCCAAGCCGGGCAAGAGGAGTGCAGTGTATTGGACCCGGCTTAGGGCAGGCTTGATTGGGGTTACTCGGCGGTCACATCGTGCGCCATCTCGGCGAAGGCGTTGATGTAGGCGTCGCACGCGGCGTCGTCGTGAGCCACAGACAACGTCCATTCCTCCTCACGTCCCGGAGTCATGAACACGCCGCGGTTGGCCGCATACAGCCAGCAAAGCTGGTTCAAGTCGGTGCGCTGGCCCTGCTTGAAGGTCACATAGTCCACGATCTTGTGCGGGGAGAAGGTGACGCAGCCCTTGGCGCCGAAACCGATGGAGTATCCCGGGAAGTCATACTTCTTGATGACTTCGGTGCAGCCTTCCATCAGGCGGTTGTTCAGATGATCGAACAGCTTGTAGGCTTCCGGAGTGAGCACCTTCTCGAGATTGGCACGGGCTGCCGCCACGCACAGCGGGTTGCCGGAGTAGGTGCCGACCTGGTAGACTTCGCCGGATTCGACGACGCTCATCACCTCGTCGGTGCCGCCGATGGCGCCCATCGGCAGGCCACCGGAAATCGCCTTGGCCATGGTGACCATGTCCGGGGTCACACCGAACAGCTTGGTGGCACCGCCAGGTCCAATGGTCAGGCCGGTCTTGACCTCATCGAAAATCAGCACGATGCCGTGACGCTTGGTGATTTCACGCACCTTCTCGAGGTAGCCCGGCTCCGGAGGCACGATGGACATGTTCATCAGGCAGGCTTCCATGATCAGGCACGCGGGAGCCTCGTCATCGGTTTCCATCTCCCGGATGCGGGCCTCAAGCGCGTCAGCATCGTTGAACGGAACCGGCACAGTCAGCGGAATCAGGGACTTCGGGATGCCGGCGCCGTACGGAATCTTCTTCAAGTGATTCTTATCGCCGATGTTCTCGTAATCGCCGACGATGGAGATCATCACCGCATCATGGTGACCGTGGTAGGAACCGAAGATCTTCATGATGTGGTCGCGGTGCGTGTAGGCGCGGGCGATGCGGATTGCGTCCATTGTGGCCTCGGAACCGGAGTTGGTGAAACGCCACTTCGGCAGGCCGAACCGCTGGGTCAGTTCGTCAGCGACAACGAAATCATCTTCATCAGGAAGCGCGAAATGCGTACCCTTCGG
This sequence comes from Bifidobacterium thermacidophilum subsp. thermacidophilum DSM 15837, assembly GCF_000426425.1. Taxonomy (NCBI): domain Bacteria; kingdom Bacillati; phylum Actinomycetota; class Actinomycetes; order Bifidobacteriales; family Bifidobacteriaceae; genus Bifidobacterium; species Bifidobacterium thermacidophilum. The sequence continues at coordinate 488,151 of NZ_AUFI01000006.1, read as the reverse complement.
GAAACGCTCAGCGATGGCCTTGCCGATCTCCGGATTGCCGTGGCCCTGCACCATGGCGCCGTAGCCGTTGTGGAAATCGTAGTATTCGTTGCCGTCCACATCCCACAGCTTGGAACCGCTGCCGTGATCGACGTAGATCGGCCACGGATCGCGCAGCTGGTAGGAGGAGGCGACGCCGTTGCACAGATGCTTGCGGGCTTCGTTATACATCTCGCGGGACTTGCCGAGTTTGGCGTTGAGTTTCTCACCTTCCTTGGCGGTGAGTTCCTTGATCCTGGCTTCACTGATGCTTGCCGTCATGTCGAATCCTTTCCTTCGGTAGTCTTGTGATGCGATTTTCGTTGCGTTCTATCGACTTGACTACGAATTTCGTACAATCATAGGTAAAACCTGCATTATTTCGTTGGGATTTCTGATTCCGGAACTGTTTTTCCGCTCGTAACAATTCGTCAACATGGATGTTCGCTTTCGCGGGGCGATTCGCAGCCGCGGTGAGCATCGTGTCGGGCCCGTCCAGATTGCGGCCGATGGAAGATTTGGGGATTGGCCCGGAATACCAAGGATTCATGAGTCCCGATGCCGCGATCGACAATCAGCACCGGCGGTGTGAGCAAATCCTCACTCGGACCGGCGGACAGACCATCCACGAAGCGATCGGGTGTGGGAAAGTGTCCGCCATGTGAGCGAATCCTCACATAACCACCCTCAAACCGTTCCACCCAAAACATCCGACCCAACCACCAGGTCATCGTGTGAGCGAATCCTCACACGATGACGAATACACAGGCCCAGGACCGCAACCCCGGCTACGTTAACCGTCTCCGTGTGAGCCAATCCTCACACAACCGCCCTCAAACCACCCCATCCACAACATCCGGCCCAACCAACCGGTCACTGTGTGAGCCAATCCTCACACATCGACGGATATGCAGCCTCCGGGACTGCAACCCGGACACATCAACCGCCTCCATGTGAGTCAATCCTCACACGATGACAGGCATGACGCCGGGTGGCGCGGAAGGCGGCACCACTGTCATCACACGCCAACCCGCCATTGCGCAATCGACACACCCCGCATCACGAACGAGCCCAAAGCCCAGTCAAGCACGCTCAGTCCAGTACTCCCCAAACACAACTATGGGTCATCCGGAGGTTTCCCCCGGATGACCCGATTGCCCCGCAACCGCGCAAGACGCACAGCCGCACCCGACGCGCGGCAGGGGCGTTATGCTTGGGAGCGCACCCGTGCCCCCGCCGCACAGCCGCACGCGCATCACTGCTTGAAGTTCTCGAACAGCTGCGTGTAGTTGTCGTTGATGGCGTTCGAGCATGCCTTCTCAGTCACCGCATGCTTGAGCTCATCCGCGCTCGGCACAATCGTGTTGGACGACCGCATCTCGCTCGGCAGCAACGCATCGCCGCCCTTGAGCACAGACCCGGCGCCCGCGGATTCATCAATCGCTTCCTTGTTTTTCGGATCCAGCATGTAGTTGATGAAGGTCTTCGCTTGGTCGATGTTCTGCGCCCCCGCAGCGATTGCCATATTGTCCACGAACTGGGTCGTGCCGTCGGACGGGTAGACGAATTCGAGATCCTTATTTGACTGCTGCGCCTGATAGGCGTCATAACTCCAGATCATGCCAATCACCTGCTCTTCGGACGCCAGTCGGTCCGCCACGCCTTCAGAGCTGACGACACCGACCTTCGAATGATAGGACTGCAGCAGATCGTTCGCATTCTGATAGGCGTGCGCGTCAGTAGTGCACTGGTCCGAGCCGACCGCACGCAACGCGGCGTTCGTCACCTCGATCGAATCGTTCAGCAGCTGCGACTTTCCATACTTCGATGACAGCGCGAAGAACTCCTTCCAACTGGTCGGCGCCGCGGACTTGGGGATTTTCTTGGTGTTGACCATGAATCCGGTGTAACCCACCACATACGGTGCCGAATATTCAAGCTTGGGATCGTAGTACGGCGAGGAGAACTCCTTGGAGACATTCTTGCCGTTGGGCAGCTTGGACACATCGAATTTCACGAGCATATGCTCCTTGATGAGCTGGTAGACCATGTAGTCACTCGGCATCACGATGTCATAGCCGGACCCGCCTGTGGACTGCAACTTGGCTTCCAGCGCCTCGTTGCTTTCGAAAGTGTCCACCGTGAGCTTGATGCCGGTTTCCTTTTCGAATTTCTTGATGACATCATCCGGCATGTACCCGGCCCACGTGTAGATATGCAACTCGCCGCCGTGCGCCTCGTGGTACGCCCCGTTGGCGACGACATCAGTTGTGCGCGCGGAATCCGAGATACCGCCTGAGCATGCGGCAGACGACAGCATGCCTGCGACAGCGAGCGCCATGCACGCCATGCGACGGAACGTCCTGCCCACGTGGCCACGACCGTACCCACGACCACGACCGTACCTGCTGCCACAGCCACGCCCGCTCTCACGGTAGTCGGAATGTGAATGATTGGAAGGGATAACAGCTGATGAGGTGCGCATATCGGCTCCTTTCTTCGATATGACGGCTGCGTTCTGGCGCACGCCGTCGTTCAGTCGTCCTTGCGGTTGGTCAGGACCGAGGGGATGACGGTCACGATGACAGCGAGCAGGAGCAGAAGCGTGGCGACGACGTTGATGCTCGGGTTCACGCCCTTGCGGATAAGCGAGAAGATATAGATCGGCAGTGTCGTCGTTCCGGCCGATGTGAGGAAGTTCGAAATCATGAAGTCATCCATCGAAATCACGAATGCCATAAGCGCGCCGGAGACGATGGCCGGAGCCAGCAGCGGCAGGGTGACGCGGCGGACCGTGGTGATTGGCGACGCGCCGAGATCCACTGCGGCTTCGAAGCACGAGGTGTCGATAGTCTGCAGCCTTGCGCGCAGCGGCATCACCACGAACGGGATGCAGAAGGTGGTGTGCGCGAGAATCAGTGGCAGCAATCCCGGCTTCAGACCGATCATACGGATGAAGCCCATAGTTGCGACGCCGAGCACGACCTCTGGGATAATCAACGACGCGTTGATCAGCCAGCCGGCGAGCGCCGAACCCGCCCGTGACATCTGGTCCGCAGCGAGGATGAACAGCACACCGATGACCGTGGACAGAACCATCGCGATGACGGCGACTTCGAGCGAGGTCAGGGTTGCCGAGATGATTGCCGGATCGTGGAACACCGTACCGTACCAGGAGAAGGAGAACCCTTTCCACAGCAGCGCTTGACGGCCGCCGTTGAAGGAGAACATCACGACCATGAGCATCGGCAGATACAGGAATAGGATGACAAGCACACTGATGAACGCGACGCCGGGGAAGGTTTTCAGCCGGTTTCGCCCGGAACGCCGGGTGCTTAGCGCCCGGTCGGGCTGCTTGTCTTCGAGCCATTGTGGCATCTGGGCGGACGCGTGTTCGCCACGTTCGTCGATGGTACGTTCGACGATGGCGCCGAATTCCGCCGCGGTGCCGTAATCCATGTGGACGACCGGAGCGGTTTCGCCGTCGTGTGTACCGGCGGCCGTGCGGATATCCGTTGCCTCCCCGGTATGCTTGATTTCCTTGTTGCTGCTAGTCATTGCTCTCACCTCATTCTGTTCATACCGCTATGCCGGCGTCACGCGCCGCTTTGCCGCCGCCGATGCTTGCCGCGACACCGCACAGCAACGTGATCAGCAGGATCACCGTGGACAATGCCGCGCCGAACGGCCAGTTGCGCGCTTCAGAGAACTGGGATGCGATCAGGTTGCCGACCATGAGGACACGCCCGCCGCCAAGCAGCACGGGCTGCACGTAGGACCCGAAAGCCGGGATGAAGCACAACGCAATGGCTGAGGTGACGCCTGGTTTCGCGGCGCGCAGGATGATCCGGCGCATCACGGTGAGTTTGCGAGCGCCCAGGTCGTATGCGGCTTCGACCAGACGGAAGTCAAACCCGGACAGCGCCGAATACATCGGCATGGTCGCGAACGGCAGGAAGGTGAATATCAAGCCGATCAGCGAGGCACCCGACGTGTACAGCAGCTGTTTGCTACCTACGCCGATAAATTTCAAAAAGCCATTAATCGGGCCGTTTTCGTTGAGGATGAGCATCCACGCGTAGGTACGGACGATGAGGTTCGTCCAGAACGGGATGTTGATCAGCAACACCAGCAGGCGCTGGGTTGACGGCTTGCGCAACGACATCCACAGGGCGATAAAGAAGGACAGCACGATGCATATGAACGTGGTGATAAGCGCCTGCCACAACGAGGTGCCGAACACCTTGAGATACCGTGGGTCGAAAGAGGTGCGGCCCAGGAAGTCGGTGGTGAACAGCAGCTTCTTGTAAGCGTTCGTGGAGAACTTGTAGACCACGCCGCCGCCGACATCCGGCTGGCTCATGAAGGAGAACGCGACGATGACGCATATCGGGCCGAGTGTGAACAGCAGTCCGACGATAACGGCGGGAATCGAATACCAGTGCGAGAGCATGCCGGGCTTGATGCTGCCCGAGGCGGCGAACAGGGTGGGGCGGCGACGGGAAGTCGTCGCCCCACCGTCTTGTGAAGGCGCAGAAATCGGCGGCTTGCCGCCGTCCAAAGCGGAAGAGGTTTCGCTCATCGTTCCACCACCCTCATATGGTCGGGGCTGACCGTCACACCGACCTTTGCACCGACTGTGAGCAGTTCGGAGTCAAATGGCGGGTTGACGCGGATCTGCACGGGTGTGCCGTCGGCGAGACGGACATGGCAGCGGATGTCGGAGCCCATATAGGTCACGGTTTCCACGCTCGCCTGCAGACCGCCTTCCTTCGCCGCGCCAAGCGTAATGCGCTCGGGGCGGACGGCAGCGCTCACGGTCGCTCCCCTGCCATACTCGCTCAGGTCTTGTGTCACGGGGAAGATCTTGCCTTCAACCTCAACCGAGCCGGCATCATGCACGGTGGCGTCGAGGAAGTTGATATCGCCGATGAAGTCGGCGACGAACCGGTTGGCCGGCTTGTCGTAGATTTCCTCCGGGGTGCCGACCTGTTCGGGCTTGCCCTTGGAAAACACGGCGATATGGTCGGCCATCGACAGGGCTTCCTCCTGGTCGTGCGTGACGAAAATGAAGATGATGCCGGTCTCTCGCTGCAGACGCTTCAATTCGACTTGCATCTGACGGCGCAACTTGAAATCAAGCGCGGACAGGGATTCATCAAGCAACAGCACCTTCGGGCTTTTCGCGAGCGACCGGGCGAGCGCGACACGCTGCTGCTGGCCGCCGGACAGCTGGCTGGGCAGACGCTTGCCGATTTCGCTCAGATGCACCAGATCGAGCATTTCCTGCGTCTTACGCTTGATGTAGTCCTTCGGCTTCTTTTCCATTTCCAAGCCGAAAGCGATGTTCTGTTCCACCGTCATATTGGGGAACAATGCGTAACTTTGGAATACGGTGTTGACCGGACGCTCGTATGGCGGCATCTCGTCGATGCGTTGGTCGCCCAAGTAGATTTCGCCGGCATCCAGGGTTTCCAGACCGCCGATGGACCGCAGCAGTGTCGTCTTGCCGCAACCGGAAGGGCCGAGCAGCACGAAGAATTCGCCGGCTTCGATGTTCAGGCTCACGTCGTCGATGGCGTGGACCAATTTGCCTTCCGCCGACCGGAAGGTCTTGCGGGCGCGGTTGATGGTCAGGCCGCTTTCTCTCAGTTCCACGTCCTTGTCGCGGCCGATACGGACGCCGGTATCATCCGGCTGGTGCGATTCCGCCGCAGATGATGACGGGACCGCATCCTGGACAGGTGATTGTGTCGTGGTCATCGCTCCTCCTTGGTAATTCGTCCGGTCATCCTGCGGCGCCTGTCCGCGGGACGCGTCACGTTCGTGCGTGGCTTGCGAGAACTTCGAGTTCGATAGCGTGCGAGGCTTGGTCTCTGCTGTTTTCGTTGTGATTCATCAAAGGTTGCGATGATTTCCGTTGCGTAAACGCAATATTGCGACTAAAAAAGCGGCGTAACGCGAAATTTTCCCCACGGTCTCGCATCGTGAACAATGACCTGCTGTGATGGTCGCATGAGAGTTCAACATGACATGCGCGAGCCGTTCACGGCGGCCGGATTCGAGACCGCGGACAACATGGGTAACGGCACGGAGCCGCACAAATCGCCGACACTGCTCGACGACACCAACAAGGCGATCATCCGCGAATTGCAGAAAAACGGCCGCAAACCTTACGGGGCGATCGGCAAGGTCGTCGGCCTGTCCGAAGCCGCGGTGCGCGGCCGTGTGCAGCGGTTGGTCGAGACGGGAATCATCCAGATCGTCGCCGTCACGGACCCGGTCCAGCTCGGCTACCGCAGGCAGGCCATGATCGGAGTGAACACGAGCGGGGCTTTAGACGCGCTCGCCGACCAGTTACGCGCAACCGACGGCATCGACTACATTGTCGCCGCGGCGGGGCGTTTTGACATGCTGCTGGAGGTCTTCACCGCCGACGATGACGACCTGCTCGACCTGGTGATGCGCATCCGCAGGATCCCAGGTGTCGACCACACGGAAGTATTCACGTATTTGCGGCTTATCGAGCAACGGTATGATTACGGCGTGCGGTAATTGCGCAGGCCAGACAGTGCGGGTGTGCACAACGCGCGGACCGCGGATGACGTACCGGATGCACGGACGCACAGGACGGGCTGGACGCGCAAGACAGCAATCGCGTGATGTCAGCCTTTCTAGGGGTTCCTGTATCCGGGCCATTGCAGAACACGCCAGAAGGCGTCTCAATCAGCGCAACTTGGCGTAGTCACCCGTGTTTCGGCCGAGTATTGCGCACCCCAAGACCCGGCGACCCCGAGTTATCCATGCATCTGGCAGAGGCCGGAATCAACCACACCACTCTGCGTCCAGTATGTGAGACATGGAATCATATTGTGGAATTTTGGGGCTGATTCCAGTGCAGCGAAGGCGCCGGAAACCGGATTCCAATCGGAGAATCGGAATTATCGGGGTATCTTGCGTTTGCCGATTCCCTGGGGCGCCTGCAACATCAGCAGCACATGCAACAGACGACTCAGGACGTAACAGAAATAGTGATGGCCGGCCGCCAAAAATGTGGCGACCGGCCATCATGCCGATACCGTGCTGATACCGGGGAACCGCTCTGGATTCAGCGCGCAGCTTCGGTGACGAGCTTGTAGTTCGCGAACTCGCGGATACCGAGCGGCCCCATCTCGCGGCCGAACCCGGAATTCTTCACGCCGCCGAACGGCAGTTCCGCGGAATCGGCGCCGGATTCATTGATATAGGTCATGCCGGATTCCAGACGATCCGCGAAACGCAACCCCTGTTCGCTGTCGGTGGTGAACACGTAGGAGCCGAGACCGTACGGCGAATCGTTGGCGACCGCAATGGCCTCATCCTCGCCGGACACCCGGTAGAACTGGGCGACCGGCCCGAAGAACTCCGTGCGTCGTGCGGCGGACCCTTCGGGAATATCGGTCAGAATAGTCGCCGGATAGTAGGCGCCATCATGCTCGGTGCCGCCCAGCACCACCTTCGCCCCGTCATCGATCGCGGCCTGCACCTGGGTGGCGAGACCGTCGGCGGCGGACGCAGAGCACAGAGGCGCGAGCTTGCGTTCCTTGGACACCTTGATAAACCGCTTCAAGAATTCGTCATACAGCGAGTCGATGATGATGAACCGCTTGGCGCCGTTGCAGATCTGGCCGCTATTCTCGTACCGGGCGTTCGCGCCGGCCTCGACCGCGGCATCCAAATCGTCGGTGCTCATGATGATGAACGCGTCATTGCCGCCTAGTTCGCACACGACCTTCTTCAAGGCGGCGCCGGCCTCCTGGGCGATCGCCTTGCCAGCACGCTCGGAACCGGTCAGAGATACGCCACGGACGCGCGGGTCGGCGATGACCTTGGCGATCTGCTCGTTGGTGGCGTACACGTTGACGAACGCGCCCTTCGGGAAGCCCGCCTCCAGGAAGATCCTCTCCATCGCGGCCGACGACTTGGGGCACAGGGAGGCGTGCTTGAGAATGATGGTGTTGCCGAGCATGAGGTTCGGACCAGCGAACCGGGCCACCTGATAGTACGGGTAATTCCAGGGCATCACGCCGACCAGAGGGCCGATCGGCAGGTGCCGGATGAACGCCGTGCCCGCCGCAGCGCGCTTGATTGGCTCGTCGGCGAGGAATTCGGCGGCGTGATCGGCGTAATATTCAAGGATTTCCGCCGAGAATTCCACCTCGACAAGCGCCTCGTCCATGGTCTTGCCCATCTCGTGGTTGATGATGGTGGCAAGCTCCTGCTGCTGGTCGCGATAGGCGGCCACCGCCTTGCGCATCAGCGCCGCGCGCTGTTCGATGGTCGTGGTCCTCCCCCACGTGCGATAGGCGTCATCGGCGGCGTCCACCGCCGCGGCGACCTGCTCATCGGTGAAGGTTTCAAAGCTTTCCTCGACCTGTCCGGTCGCCGGATTGGTCACTGCATATCTGCTCATCATGTCGCCTTTCGTTGTCGCAACTTACGCAATACGCATTCGGGAAGGCGATGCCATGCGTTTTTCGTCGCATGTACGCCGTTGAAATGCGTTTTTCTTTGCGTTCGGCGGCATGGTAAGCGATTTTCGTATCATCGGCGTTACCGCGACATTGCGAAATGCAATCAACCGGCAGAGTGGAGACATGTCCGGCGCTTGAACCCCGGTACGGACCGCCACCCCTCAGCCGCGTCGCGGCGCTGTGCACACCGCCGCATCGCGGCGTGGGATGTCACCCGTTCGATTGTTTGTATTTCTCCTGCGCACTGCCATCACGCACGGCTTGAAGGACCCGTTGATATGTCGGATCATTCGACGACGGAAAAGCGCAGTAATATCCGACAGTCTCACCCGTTATTGGGTCAAAATGAATCGTCCAGATCTTCGCGATTTCGTCACCAAGCTTGACGTTATCACTGATGGTCGTGTCTGATGTCCATGAGCCGACATCCGTGAGCGTGGATACCTTATGGCTTCCATCGGCTATCCATCGGTCGTCAGCTCCACCGGTATCGCAGCCGCCACCGCCGCTTCCATCGCTGTTCCAGTTGGTGCAGAAGTTCAGGATTCCGGTGCCAGCCTCGACAAAGTACGTATACGTGACTGTGTTGTAGCCAGAGCGTTTCGCTGTCTGATTCACCTTGCCCGACGAAGAAAGGAACGCCTCAATACCCAACGCTTCCGCGTTTTTCGCGTTCTCTCGATTTGCAGTAGGCCGCGCCAGCCTTTTCTGGTTGTTGTAAATCGGAACCGCCACGGCGGTAAGAATACCGATAATGACAACCACAATCAGAAGCTCGACCAAGGTGAAGCCGGTTTGTCCTCTTTTCTTCAGTCGCATGTGCCATCATCTGCTCGCATCCGAGTCCGGCATCGCACGAACACGATGCCATACCGGGATACCCTTTCTCTCTCTCCACGCCTTTATGGTGGTGATAATTATACATGCTTTGCGTCAGCACTTCAACATTGCGGAACACTGCGCACAAGCGTTACAGACCGATGAGGCGCAGATCGCCGGAACCCCTCAGATTGCGCCTGTCATACGCGACCCGCTGTCAAAGTCGGCAATCGCCTCGCGTTCCATGGCGACGAATTTGCGCACGCATGACTCGATGGAATACTCTTCACGCGTGTGCTCAGCATAGATGGCGCCCCAACGGCTTAATTCATCGGGGTGGTCGATCCACCAGTCGATGCGTTGGGCGAGCATGGCCGGGTCTTGGGCTTCGAACAGCGAATGGTCACACAACGCGAACTGTCCGGCGGCGCTCTGCGTGGACCTGGCGATGACGGGCACAAGTCCGGAGGCCATGCCCTCCAGAACGCTCAGCGATTCGATATCCACAATCGAAGGGTGCACCAGCAGATCGCATGAACGCAGGAATACGGGCATCTGCGCATTGTCGTGGAAACCGATCGACCAACGTCCGGGCAGCAATTGCGCCGCCATTCGCCGCAGCTCATGTTGCAACGGCCCGGTGCCGCAAATCGACAATTCGATATCCTCGGCATGCCGGCTCAACGCGACCGCCCGAATCAGCGTCACATGGTCCTTCTCGCTGGCTAGACGCCCCGAGGCGACGATTCTGAACGGTCTTGGGGACGGCGAACCGGGTTCACGCTGCTGTTTGGCGGTGAATCTGGGCGAATAGCCGTTGGAGATCACATGTAGTCGCTGCCGGTAGCCGTGCGCCCGCAGCTGCGCGGCAATCATATGCGAGGGCGTGTGGATATGCCGGATATGCCGGTACAGTATGCGGTCGAACAGCCAGTAGATGAACGCCGAAGCGCCGGGGATATACCGCAGCGGCCCCGCCGAATACAGGACGTTCTCCGGCTGCAAGTGGAATCCGGCGGTGGCGGGGATGCCCATCTCATGTGCGGTCCGCACCGCCATGCGGCCGTATTTGAACGGCAGGTACACGTGGACCACATCTGCGCCTTCAAACGCCTTGCGGAACATCGCCCGGTCCGGTTGCGCGAATTGCATCTGCTGTTTCGCCGCGATCCAAGAGACCAACGGGATGTGACGCACGCGAATCGGATACTCGGGCGAGCCGATACCGACCAGACGGACCGTATGACCTTGCCGGCGCAGCTCCTTGGCATACTGCAACGCCGAATTCGACGTGCCGTTGCCCTCGTTGCCCGCGGTGTCGACGACCAGCGCGATGACGAGCGGGCGGCCGGCATCCTCGGTGCTGCCAGCCGCCTGAGAAAACTCCTGATTCTTCATACTCATACCGGTATCGTAAGCCTCAAGCCCCACGAAGCCGGAATGCCACGCCCATTACCGTACCGTGACAGTCAACGCGTCGGCAACGCGTCCGGCCTTGGCGCGGGCGTCATCGGCGCCGTCCCCGATGGCGAGTGCCACGGCCATGCGACGATGCCCGTGGACTTCCGGCTTGTTGAAGATACGCAGGTTGGTGTCCGGTTCGGCGAGCGCCTGTGGCACATTCGAGAAAATCGCTCGGCCGTCGCCTTCGACGACGATGGCATGGCTCGTGCCAACCTGCCCGTCGCCGAGCGCCAAATCGACATGCTCCTGGCTGACCGGAATACCGAGAACCGCCCGCGCGTGGAGCGCGAATTCGCTCAGCCGTTGGGAAATCATAGTCACCATACCGGTGTCGTGCGGACGCGGGGAGACCTCATTGAACAGCACCGACCCATCGGTAAGGACGAACAGTTCGACACCGAACACGCCCCAGCCGCGCTCGCCGTGCTCGTGCGCGTCGGCGACCAGCCCTTCGACACAACGGCGTGCCAAGTCTTTCGCGATTCTCAAGGTGTCCGGGTTGACAGCCGCCGGCTGCCAGGATTCGCAGTAATCGCCGCTTTCCTGACGCTGCCCGATCGGAGTGCAGGTGACAACACCCGCGGACGAGCTGACGGTCAGCACGGTCAGCTCATAATCAAGCGGTGCGAGCGCTTCGACGATAACGCGAGAAATACCGCCTTCACCAGCCGCACGACGACCGACCTGCGCCTCATGCCAGGCGGCGTCGATGGCATCCGGGGTGCGTACAACAGACTGGCCGTGACCGGAAGAGCTCATAATCGGCTTGACGACGCACGGGTAACCTACGGTTTGCGCGCCGGCACGCAGTTCCTCGAGCGACCCGGCGAAATGGTAGGGTGTGGTCGGCAGCCCAAGTTTCTCGTGGGCGAGCACGCGCAAGCGCTCGCGGTCCATGCAGATGGCGGCGATGCCAGCGCTCGGCACGACTTGCACGCCTTTCGCGGCTACTGCATCCAGTTCGGACGTGGCGATCGCTTCGACTTCAGGGATGACGATATCCGGCTTGATTTCGGCGAACAGGGCGTCCAGCTGCTCAGGATTGGCCATATCGAGGACACGGTATTCGTGGGCGACCTGCTGTGCCGGGGCGCCTTCGTAGCTGTCGGCGGCGCACACCCACGCGCCCAGGCCCATGAGTTCGATGGCGATTTCGCGGCCAAGCTCACCGGAACCGAGCAGCAGAACCTTGGTGCGCGCGGCGTCGTCGGATCGGTCGAGCGGGGTACCAAGCCGCGGATCGGCTGGTGTCGCGACGGAGGCTGATTGTGATGCACTGGACTGGCTTGCGTTGACTGTGGCTTCGGCGTAATCACTCATACCCGTCATCTTGCCATCGGGGGTTGTCAGAACCGTTGCCGACGGTGTTGTCCGGCCCCGAATCGAACCCGTTTGCCGCCGCGCCGATACCGGATAGGCAGCCGGGCGATTCTCGGGCGATACCGCCCCCACGCCGTGCCGCCCGATGTAGCCGGCGCTTGGTATCCTGTCCACCGTATATACCCCCAATCCATCTCGTGCTTACGAGGAAGGCGAGTCATGCAGAAACTGGAAAAGCTCTATGAGGGCAAGGCCAAAAAAATGTATGCGACCGACGATCCCGACGTTCTGTGGGTCGAATACATGAACCAGGCGACGGCCGGCAACGGCGCGAAGAAGGCGCAGATCGCCGGTAAGGGCAATCTGAACAACCACATCACCTCCGTGATTTTCGAACTGCTCAAGGCTCGCGGCATCGACAGCCACTTCATCAAGCGCCTGTCCGACACCGAACAGCTGGTGCGCAAGATGACCATGTACCCGCTGGAAATCATCATGCGCAACACCGCCGCCGGCTCCTTCGCCAAGCGGTATGGCGTCAAGGAAGGTACGCCGCTGAAGAAGCCGATCCTCGAATTCTGCCTGAAGTCCGATGAACTGGGCGACCCGTTCATCAACGATGACGGCATCGTCGCCCTCGGCTTGGCTTCCGAGGACGAGCTCGCCGAGATCTCCCGTCAGGCGGGCGCCGTCAACGAAGCGCTCAAGGACATCTTCTCCAAGATCGACGTGCAGCTCGTCGATTTCAAGATCGAGGAAGGCAAGACCTCCGACGGCACGATTCTGCTGGCCGACGAGATCACCCCCGACACCTGCCGTCTGTGGGATTTGAAGGATCAAAGCGGCAAGATCGAGCATCTTGACAAGGATCTGTTCCGCCGCGATCTGGGCAACATCATCCCCGCATACGAGGAGATTTACAGCCGCCTCAAGCAGCTCGCCGATTCCGAAGGCGTCAAGGACGCCGAGTGAGCCCGGGCCCGCACCAGTTTTCCGATGCGGGCCACATTTTTCGGATGTGCCGCGCAAGGCGAACACACCCACGCGACCACCTGCATCACCCAGACAACCGCCATACCAACAACAGAAGGAATACCGTGGTTTTTCGCGTTTATGTCGAGAAGAAGCCGGGCTTTGACGTCGAGGCCAGGCAACTGGAAAACGAGCTGAAGACGATTCTCGGGATTAAGGGGCTTACCGGTCTGCGTATCGTCAACCGGTACGACGTCGAAGGCATCAGCCGTGAGCTGTTCGATCAGGCCACCACAACCGTGTTCAGCGAACCGCAGGTGGATAACGCCAGCGAGGGGATGCCCGATTTTGGCAACAGCGCGGTGTTCGCCGTCGAGTTCCTGCCCGGGCAGTTCGATCAGCGTGCCGATTCGGCCAGCGAATGCATCCAGCTGATCAGCCAAGGCGAGCGCCCGACCGTGCGCAGCGCCAAGGTCTACGCCTTGGAGGGCAATCTGGACGAGCAGGCCGTCGAGCAGATCAAACAGTACGTAATCAACCCGGTCGAAGCCCGCGAAGCCTCCCTCGAATCGAAGAGCACCCTCAAGGTGCAGGTCGCCAAGCCGGCGAAGGTCGAGGTGGTCGCCGGATTCGACGAGCTGGATGACGAAGGCCTCCAGCGGTTCATCGACGAGCGCGGTCTCGCGATGGATCTGGCGGATGCGAAGGTATGCCAGGAGTATTTCCACGGCGAACACCGCGAACCGACCATCACTGAAATCAAGGTAATCGACACCTACTGGTCCGACCACTGCCGCCACACCACCTTCGGCACGCAGCTTGACGAGGTGGATATCGATGACAACGTGGTCAAGGCCGCATTCGACAAGTACATGGCCATGCGCCATGAGCTCGGGCGCGACGGCAAGCCGGTGTGCCTCATGGATATGGGCACGATTGGCGCCAAGTGGCTCAAGAAGAACGGCATCCTCAAGAACCTCGACGAATCTGAGGAAATCAACGCCTGCACCGTCAAAGTCAAGGTCGATGTGAACGGCGAGGACCAGGACTGGCTGTTCCTGTTCAAGAACGAAACCCACAACCACCCGACCGAAATCGAGCCGTTCGGCGGCGCGGCCACCTGCATCGGCGGGTGCATCCGCGACCCGCTGTCGGGCCGTTCCTACGTATATCAGGCGATGCGCGTGACCGGCGCCGGCGACCCGCGTGTCCCGGTTTCCGAAACGCTCAAGGGCAAGCTCCCCCAGCGCAAAATCGTCACTACCGCGGCCGCCGGATACTCCTCGTACGGCAATCAGATCGGTCTGGCGACCGGTCAGGTCGACGAGATTTACCATCCGGGCTATGTGGCCAAGCGCATGGAAGTCGGCGCAGTCGTGGGTGCGACCCCGGCCGACCATGTCCGCCGTGAAACCCCGACCCCCGGCGACAAGATCATCCTGCTGGGCGGGCGTACCGGCCGTGACGGCATCGGCGGCGCGACCGGCGCCTCGAAGGCGCACGATGAGGAAAGCCTTGAAAAAGACGGCGCAGAAGTGCAGAAGGGCAACGCCCCCGTCGAACGCAAGCTCCAGCGTCTGTTCCGCCGCAAGGACGCCTGCCGTCTGATCAAGCGCTGCAACGATTTCGGCGCGGGCGGCGTGTCCGTGGCAACCGGCGAGATCGCCGACGGCCTGACCATCAACCTTGATCTGGTGCCCAAGAAGTACGAAGGCCTGGACGGCACCGAACTGGCGATTTCTGAATCCCAGGAACGCATGGCCGTTGATGTGGCCGCCGATGACGTGGACGAGTTCCTCGGCTATGCTCGCGAGGAAAACCTCGAAGCCACCGTTATCGCCACTGTCACCGAAGAGAAGGTCATGCGCATGACCTGGCAAGGTGACACCATCGTGAACCTGAGCCGCGCCTTCCTCGCTTCCAACGGCGCGCCGAAGCATCAGACCGTGCACGTCGAGCAGGGCGGCTCCTACACCACCCCATGGCGCGATGGCTCGTTCAAGGACCGGATGCACGCGTTGGTCACCGATATCAACGTGGCCTCCAACAAGGGCCTGTCCGAACGCTTCGACTCCACAATCGGCGCCGCCACTGTGCTCATGCCGTTCGGAGGCAAACGCCAGCTGACCCCGACCATGGCCATGGTCGCCAAGCTCCCGGTGTTCGGCGAAACCACCACCGCCTCCGCGATGGCATGGGGCTTCAACCCGTACATCATGGAGAAGAATCAGTTCACCGGCGCCTACCTGTCGGTGGTCGAGTCCCTTGCCAAGCTCGTGTCCGCCGGCTTCCGCCGCGAAGACGCCTACTTGAGCTTCCAAGAGTATTTCGGCAAGCTGCGTGACGTGCCGGAACGCTGGGGCAAGCCCGCCGCGGCGGTGCTGGGCGCCCTGATGGCGCAGGTCGACCTCGGTGTCGGCGCCATCGGCGGCAAGGATTCGATGAGCGGCAGCTTCGAGGATCTCGACGTGCCGCCGACGCTTATCTCCTTCGCTGTGGCCGTCGGCAACATGCATCACGCGACCTCCCCCGAGTTCAAGAAGGCCGGTCACCGCATTGTGCGCATCGCTCCGCGGTACGCGGCCGACGGGCTCACCCCCGACAAGGACGGCCTGCTTGAGGCAATGGACGTGGTCGAATCGCTCACCGAATTCCATGATGCGCTCGCCGTGTCCACCCCGGGCTATGGCGCCAGCGCCGAAGCGCTGTTCAAGATGACGCTCGGCAATCGCATCGGCGTCAAGCTCGCCGACACCATCGCCGTGGACGACCTGTTCACCCCGGCCTATGGCTCGTTCCTCGTTGAACTTGATGACAATGCGAAGCTGCCGGCGGTGTCCAACCGCGTCGAAATCGGCGTAATCGGCGAGACGACCGACGCGTACGAATTCGTCGCCGGCGGCGAGCACCTCGATCTCGACCAGGTGCAGGAAGACTGGGAATCCGCAATGGAAGGCGTCTTCCCGTACCGCTCCAAAGGCGAGGAACGCGGCAGCGTCACCGAAACCGAGGAATTCCACGCCCCGAAGAAGGCCGTATACACGGGCTCTCCCGTCGCCAAGCCGCATGTGGTGATCCCGGTGTTCCCGGGCAACAACTGCGAGTACGATTCCGCGGCGGCATTCGAGCGCGCAGGCGCCGATGTGAGCACGCTCATCGTGAACAACCTCACTCCGCAGGCCGTCGCCGAATCCACGCAAGCGCTGGTCGACGAGATCCGCCGCAGCCAGATCGTCATGATCCCTGGCGGTTTCTCTGGCGGCGACGAGCCTGACGGGTCGGCGAAGTTCATCACCGCGTTCTTCCGCGCCCCAGCCGTCACTGACGCCGTGCGCGACCTGCTCAAGAACCGCGACGGTTTGATGCTTGGCATCTGCAATGGATTCCAAGCGCTCATCAAGCTTGGCCTCGTGCCGTACGGCGACATCGTGCCGATGACCGACGCCTGCCCGACGCTGACCTTCAACACAATCGGCCGCCATCAGAGCTGTCTGGTGCGTACGCGTGTGGCTTCCGATCTGTCCCCGTGGCTGGCGGAAAGCGCGGTCGGCGACGTGCACACCATCGCGATTTCGCACGGCGAGGGCCGGTTCGTGGCTTCCGACGACGTGCTCGCCAAGCTCAAGGCCAACGGCCAAATCGCCACGCAGTATGTGGACGCCGACGGCGTGCCCGGCATGGATCTGGACGTCAACCCGAACGGCTCGATGCTCGCCATCGAAGGCATCACCAGCCCGGACGGCCGCGTGTTCGGCAAGATGGGTCATTCCGAACGGTACACGGACGGCACCTTCGTCAATGTGCCCGGCGACAAGCTCCAACCGCTGTTCACCAGCGGTGTGAAGTATTTCACCGCCTGAGTGGTCCGGTAATCCGGACTCGCTGCGGGGGATTGCCTTGGGCGGATTTGCCCCGGGCGACCCGTCAGGCAATCCCCCGCAGCGAATGAATCATCAGAAAGGCCGGTCGTTTCCCCATTGCGGGAGGCGTCCGGCCTTCTGACTATCCGGTGCGCGATAGATAGTCACCGCCCGTCCTAGTTGCCGCGCCCCATCCACCATTCGGCAAGAAACTACACGCAACCTTACCGACGCTCAGAGGACTCTCACCGTCGGTAACACCTTCTGCCGACACTGACAACCTCCCCAGCGTCGGCAGAAGCAGAACGACAACCCACCACCGACGCTGACAGACCACTCAGCGGCTGTAGAAATATCTGTGGTGTGGGACGGCGGCAACGCAACGGGGCGACTATAATGGTAACCGTTCGAACCAACGGCGGTTCGTCAGGCGACGGCCGCACCCCTCCGATGGCGTCAGGGAAGCGCATCGACGCAAGCAGACAGAGCATTCCCCACCGACGCATATGACGCATCGCACTATCGGCGAAAACGCCGGGACAACGCGAAGAAGCGAGCCCTGTGAAAGGAGCGGAGATGAACGGCACAGACGACTTACCTTGCGGTTCCACCGACATCGACGGCTCCACCATTGACTACGTCTCCATGATTTCGGTATACGATCCGATAGAACAGACCACCCCGCTGCGTCCGATAGGTCCGGTGGGCGCCCGTGTCGTCGAACGCATCGAGCAGGAGCCAGACGAACACACGCAGGCGCGATACCGCGTGAGTATCCGCACTCTTGCCGCGCTGATGACAATCATCCTGTCCATAGCCATTGGCATCCCCATATACCGCGCAGTGCAACCCAACCGTTGGCAGAACGCCGTAGCCGATGATGTCGTATCCACCATGGAGATTGTTGACGACATGCTACTGCAGAACCACGGCAACACCGGTTTCGTCAACGGAGACATCTCCTGCCCCGATCCGAATACCTGTTTTCTGACCGCCGATAGCGGTGTCATCACCAAAGACTCGCTCAACGCGGGGACGCGCATCCCTATGCATGCCGGCGATTCCATCACCATCAGGCACAACAGCCGCGACGGCGCGCCGGCATATGAATACATCGTGATTGGCGAAAACGTTCATCTGCCCGGCTCATGCATCTACTACTCCTCCACACGCGAGATGGTGCGCGACTGGCGGTGAGCCGAAGGAACCCAGCCGGGTCTGGCAGACAGACATGGCGATGGGCGTTGTACTGATGTACCTTATTCCTCGCTTTGCCCCACGGCAATCGCGTCATTCCAAGCCCCGGCGGCATTCGTCCCGCTCGCCGAAGAGTCCTGTTGCGGGGATTTCGCGTCCACGGTGCATGCCACATCGAATGCGTATCCGGTAGCCGCCAGGTAATGCGCTGTAGCGTGTCGATTCCCGTCACCACGATGAGCAGCAGACAAGAGGGTATCGCATTCCTGCAGCTGTTTGCCCGTCACCTTCAACACGACCGTCTTGCCGGTCGCGGTATTCGTTCCTATGAGTCTGTGGTCAGGATATGGAAGGGGGTGGGAATACGTGACGGACTCGAAAGGGACGATGGTTACCGTCGTGGGATTTGACAATTGCGGAATATCGTTGATGAGATCCTGCGCCACGCATGTACAGATTGTCATCAGCATGACTGACATTATTCCCAAGAATTCCTGCCACAAACCGCAAATTCCATGAAGCCTATCGAACACACAATCAACGATGCATACTATCAATGCGAGGGATACGAACAAGCACAGCGCACATTGCGCATAATAATGCACCAGCATCTTGTCAAACAGCGGCGCGATAAGAGCAAACAGTCCTAAGGCAACCCAGATGCAGGTCAGCACCGCAAACCAACGATATCTTCTCAATCGCATACTCAAGCGGCGGAGTTTTGCTCTCACCGTGATATATTGATCCGAATCCTGCATGGCATCGAATCGACCCGGCCCTACGCCCATGGTAAACGCAGGCCCGTCAGGCGTCATCACCGGAGCGCCGAGGGCGAACACCGATATATCTCCATGTTCATCGACTCCGCCAAAGGAATTCAGCATCAGCCGGGGATCGTGACCCGCATGCGGCTTGGTTTGCCGCTGAGAGCCGACAGGAGAGGAATCAAGATTGTTGCCCGTCACCGAATCCAGCGCAGTGTAAGCGGTATTCGTTTCAGGAATCGTCGCCGACAACTGCACCGGCGATTCTGCCTGATGCGGGACTGCAACCCCCGGCACCGGTGATTTCATGAATCGCTGGTCGAACTGCGACTCCAACGCAGCGGGCTGTACGGGGCGAACCGGCTGAGATACCGGTTGCGGCGAGAATACCGTCCCTGGCATCGCCGTTTGCTGCGCGGCATCGAACAAAACCTCAGTATCTTCCGCCCCATTCGCGGGAGCAGCACTTCCCCGACTATCGCCGCGACCATGAGACATCAAGTATTCTGGCGTTTCCTCTTGCATTGCTGACCCTCCCGCCCACATGCATGCTCTTGCACGTGGCAGCCGCTTCTCTCTTCTGTACAACCGGCATCGGTTGCGCAGAAATCAACATATCAGCGAATAGTGACGACACATGTTGCGCAAGAGTACAGCATTCCGTATCTCGATTATTCTGCGCCGTGAATAGGTGAAAATCATCAAGGTAGGGGCACAATAATCCAGCAAGACGAGGGATGCACGATTGCGGATCCCTCCAACTCATCGAACCGGTTCGACACGCCCGACACGCCGAATGATTTCAACCGTTTGACAACCCCTCTTCTCAGCGTTGTGTACACAGTCGCCCAATCCGCATATCCTTGGAATTACAGAGATTACGGGCGGCCCGCCTGGTTGAAGAGGGTAGGCCGCTCCGGCACCGGGCCTGGTCGGGAACCAGGAACGGCGCGGTTGGATTCATTTCATCATTCCCAGATATCGGTCCGTGCGAAAACAACAGCCGCGAACCACAATCACGAGAACATCACAACACAGGAGAGAACATCATGCATCAACCAGTCTCCTTCGAAATCCCGTCCATCGGATACACCATCGTCGACAACGGCACCAATCCGGACGCCAAGAAAGCCCAGCGTCAAGCCGCGGCACAGACCGCTCGACGCGTCGCCATAAGCACCATCGCGGCAATCGCAGTCATCGCCGTGGGGTATTTCGCCGCCGCCGGCATCGATGATCTCGTGCAGGAGCACCGGTGGAAAGCCGATGTCAAGACCGACATGGCATCCACCGTTGCAGCGATCGGCACACTGGACCAGCAGAACCATGGCAATATCGGATTCAAGGACGGCGATATCTCCTGCACCGATACCCGAGCCTGCTTCCTGAACGCGGATGCCGGCATCGTGACCACCGATCCGCTCGACTTCGGACAGAAGATCCCGCTGCACGCCGGAGATTCCATTACCATCCGGCATTTCACCAGTGACGGGCATGCCACGAACAACTATGTCGTCATCGGCGAAAGCGTCCATTTCCGCGGTTCATGCATCTACTCGTCGCAAACCGGCGAGACCAGTTGCAATCTGCAGAAGTGACACTGCGACGCCCGCGCCCCACGCCTCCCCGCGGCGGACACCGGCGGCATAAGTGACGCAGGGCCTGCGCAGACAGCACACTGAAAGCCCCGTACTGAAAGCCCCATGCCATGCTAAACGGGCTGTCGCACATCCGGAACGACAATCATCTCGTGGCATGCGACACACTGCTGCATCAATGGCCAGTGCGCATCCCGAGCCATAGGCGGAACCTCATTGACGGTCTGGCATAACGGACACTGCCATTGCACAGCACCGGTCACATAATGCTCGCGCGGGCTCGCGATTGCATACCGGATCGCGTTACGCCCGCGCTGGGCGCGCTTCTCGTCACGCAGCGACGCCCAATCCACGAAAATGGCGAAACCGATGGCAACCCAGATGGCTTTCAGCAATTCGTCCTGCGTACACATGCCATTGATGTACCCGACGGTGTACATCACCACCATCAGGATGTCGATCGAATACAGGATGGCCAGACAGGCGCGCTGGATTTTCATGTGGTTGATTGCGCGACGATCCTTGCGCAGTTTCCTGCGAAGACCGGGATTGTGATCGGGGTCGTCGGGCGCCCCGGCGGCCACCACGGTGCCGCCCGGCGGATTCGGGCCTCCCGGAGATGCCTGGACCGCCGTCAACGTTCGCGGGGCCTGCGACGCATGACCATTATCGCTTGGATACGGGGATGCCCCTTGTCTCCACTGGCTCATCTGCCGCCTCCATCCGGATCGTCTCGCTTTGCGCACGAATCGTGCGGACCATCAAATCACGACGACTGCCCCGTCGTCCTGACCGCATACGTCCAGCCGGCACGCGCCGGCACGCAAGTCGTTTCTCATCACCATGCTATCGCGTCGCCGTCAACGATTCGCAACGTGCGACACGTGCGGTTGTTAGCGATACCATCGCCGTACCTGTCGGACTTCCCGGTGCGGTATGATACGGGAAAGAGGAACAGAGAAGCTTTCATGCCGCCGAAGGCATGGAAACAGGAACGTACGAGGAAGGACGCGGCATGGCCGACGATATCGTCATCGACTTCGATATAGCTCAGATCAACGGCATGGCCGCACGCAATTGTATCAGGGACTATATCGCGGCCAATGATTGGCAGTTCAACGGGGATGATGAGGAATCGCTCCAAGGCAATATGGACAGCGCGTCGCGCGCGATGGTCAATCTTGCGCTCGACAATCATTACCGCAGTTTCGGGGAGATGAAGGATGACGAGTTCGTCGGCATTCTCAAGCAGTACGCCCATCCCGTCATCCACGACGAAGATGACGACGATACGCCGCTCCCGTTACCCGGGACGCCCACGGTCGAAGAGCGACAGACAGCCCCACGAGCGACCGCACCCGCGCCGACCGGCACGCCGGAACACGCACAAGCTCCTGCCATGACATTCCCCACCACACACGAGGGCACACCAGAAATGACATCGTTGCAACCAAGCCGTGCACGGCATCGTGCAACACCATCCGCCTCTTCACCGGAACCCACCCGTGTTGCGGGCAGCAGCGCCCATGCCCCCGCAACACATGCCGCACCCGCAGCGCATGCCGTCGACGCGCCCGGGCAACTCACCGGATCCTTCCCCAAGGCCGCGCTCAATGCCGGTCCGGTCAGCCGGGGCATCGTAGACCGATACATCTACAGCATCCAATGGTCCTCCGAGCATCACACCTATGTGGGTACGGTGCTTGAACTGCCGGGACTGAGCTGGGTCGCCTCGACGCCGCTGCAAGCCCTGCAAGGCATCATCGACGCTTCGGAACGCTGGGTGAACAACATGTACAAGCGCGGGGAACAGCCTCCGACACCGTATGGCGAGCGCGTATACAACGCCACGTCCTGACCACTTGTCTTGTTGACGGCTGCTCCTGTTGGGCGACAGCCCCGCCGACCAACAGGAGCAGCCGTCCAGCCAACCGATGTTCCGCCCCAGCGAGGAGACAACGGCGTATTCAGCCCGATTCCGTGACCGCCCGGTATCAAGTAGGGAGCACGCTTTGCGCAAGACGTGTCAACCGGCCATGCTTATGACAGAAAAGAAGACTTAACCGATTCATCCAGTCTTATCCCTCACCGACGAAGGAAGCATATGGACACCAACTACCGATCAGCAACCCGCGGACCAGCACGGCACCACCACACCGGCGGCAGACGGAAGCAACGAAGCCTCCCCGTTCCCACGCACCGCCGACATTCACGATGATGCACAAACCATCGATTTCACAGTCAGCCAGACACAACAGTTTCCGCCTGCCAACGAGATTATTCTGCCGGCAGGCGACGCGCAGGACAATCATCCCGCTTCCGACACGAATACCGACGCCGACCGGCAAGGCGAAAACCGGTCGGATCAATCGCAAGCCGGCAAGCATTCGGATACCGATACCGCCAACGGCACACCCCAAGACTCGCCTGCACAGCATGGGAAACCGGGCTCAAAGCACGGAGGGAAAACCGACAAATCCCACGCCACGAAGCTCACACGCCGCCTGATCGCAGCCGTTGCAGCCATCGTGATCTTCCTCGCAGGCGCAGGAACGGCCATCGCTATCACCACATACCGGCAACGTCACGCCGCACAGCAATCGACCGGCGCCACAAGTAAGAACAGCGCATCGGCGACGCCGACAGCGACAAGCTCCACGAGCACCGTGAAACCGGCGGACTACCTCAAAGCAATGCAATCGTTCACCGCGGACGCCAGTGCCGACAAGCTCGACTACCAAATCAATGAATCGACCACCGACCTTACCGCAGCCGACACGCCATACGGCAAGCACGGCAAGCTCTCCGTAGGCAAGACGGACGGACTGTCCGCCCCCACGGTAATCGACGCGCACGGCATGCCGTTCCCACTGCGGGGCGCCAGCACCCACGGCATCCAATGGTTCAGCCAGTACGTGAACAAGGACACCTTCCAGTCGCTGCGCGACGAATGGGGCATCAACATGGTCCGGCTCGCGGCATACACGCGGGAAGGCGGGTATTTGCAAGGCTCGCAGGCCCAGATGGACAAGACAATCGAGCAGGGCGTCCAGGCAGCGACCGATCTTGGCATGTACGTCATCATCGACTGGCATGTACTGAACTACAACCCCAACGGCGACGCGGCCCAAGCCGAATCGTTCTTCAAGAGCTACGCGGCGAAATACAAGTCCTATGGCAACGTAATCTTCGAAGTATGCAACGAGCCCACCGGCACGCCGTGGTACGACGGCTCAGGCAATGACATCTACAGCTACTGCACGCGCATGGCCAAAGCCATCCGGGACGCCGGCAGCGATACGATCATCCTGTGCGGGACCAATACGTGGTCACAGGATATCGACGCGGTCGCAGGCAAGCCGCTCTCCGCGGACGGGTTCGACAACATCATGTATGTGCTGCATTTCCATGCCGCCACGCACGAAGACGATCTGCGGGCGAAGCTTCAGACCGCGCTCAATGCGGGCACGCCGGTCTTCGTCAGCGAATTTGGGCTCTGCGACGCTTCAGGCAACGGCGGAATCGACCAGGACAGCGCCAACGCATGGATGACCCTGCTCGCCCACAACAACATCAGCTATGCGGCATGGGCGCTGTCAAACAAGGCAGAGACCGCCGCCTTCTTCAAGCCATCCGTCACCGCGACTTCTAAGTGGACCGGGGATGACCTGACGCCGAGCGCAATCTGGCTGGTCAACACCAGCCGCAAACTCGCCGATTTTGCCGACCATGTGGCATCGGGAACATCCTCCGGCTCGTCGAAGGCCTCCTCGGGTGCCGGGGCTGGCAACGGGAAGAAGTCATCCGCTTCCGCTTCATCATCCCCGTCCGCGACGTCAGGGGGTCTCAAAGCCACAGCGGCGATACGCAACCAGTGGAATTCCGGGGCGACGTACGCCATCACCGTGAGCAATGCGTCCGGCAGCAAGCATGAGGGCGCGTAGCAAGTCGCCTTCGACCTCGACGCGGAGATCGCCGATATCTGGGGCGGCAGCATCGTCAGCCATGACGGCAAGCATTACGTGGTCGCGCCCATGGATTGGAATACGGCGATCGAAGCGGGCGCCAGCGCGGAAATCGGGTTCAACGCCTCCAGCACCGGGCAAGCCTCGCAACCGCAGCATCTCAGCGTGCAGTGACGGCCATCGGGCCGCTGCACTGCAACGGTGCTGGGACGGGTACGGGAATACGGTGCATACATCGGCGGGGCTGCCGCAAGGAGATGACTCATCTGCGGCTTTCCGCGATGTCCTTGGATTCCGACTGAGCAATCTTCAATACGCACATCCGCTCGACGGCACCTCGCAATAGTATGGAAACGGCATTCGTGGAAATCGAATCCACCGAATGGGTCGTGGCTCAGCGCAAGGACGAGGTGCAAGGGTGCGGATCACATTCGTGCCCCGACCGCGGCCACAACAGACAAGTCAAGGAGCACTCATGACCGATTACCAGCCACAGCCGACGCAACCGGTACAGCCGACGCAACCGGCGCAACCTCAAGCACCGCAATACCCCAATGCCCAACAACAGTCGGACGCCCTGCAGTACACCCAGCAGTATGCACCGCAGTACACCGCGCAGGCTGACGCCCCACAGTACAACGCCCCGCAATACGACCAACAGTACAACGCGCCACAGTACCCCAACGGCACGCCGTACCCGCCGGCACCGCAATACCCCACGCAAGCCCAGGCTCCGATGCCCGCCGCCGGCCAGCCGTACGGCATGACCAGCCTCGGCGGATGGATCGGCACGGTTATCCTGTCCGCGATCCCCTTGGTCGGTTTCATTCTGCTGATTTGCTGGGCGGCCGGTATGGGCGGCGCAGAGCATCAGGACCGTCGCAACTGGGCGCTCGCACAAATCATCGTCCAGGTCGTGGCGATTGTCCTCGTCATCATCATCTCCGCGGCGTCGGGCTTCTCGTTGATGGAAATGTTTGATCAGTCTCAGTACTGATCCGGCCAAGTCAACCTGATTGAGGAAGCTCGCGAATCACGGACACTAACGCAGGAGGGGCGGCACACTGAATCGTGTGGCGCCCCTCATGCGTATCAATCAGGTGGCCGGGCGGCTTGCGTTTAAGACGCGCGGCGTGTCAAGACCGGCTTAAGCGTTTGCCGGTTGCATGCCGGCCTCCGCATTACTTACGGTCGCCATAGCCTTCCGGATGGCTCGAATGCCAAGCCCATGCGGAGGCGATGATCTTGTCGATGTTATCGAACTGCGGCTTCCAGCCGAGCACGTTGCGGGCCTTGTCGGAGGCAGCGATCAGCGTATCCGGGTCGCCTGGGCGACGCGGGGCCATCTCAGCGGGGATCTCCTTGCCGGTCACCCGGCGGGCGGCCTCAAGAATCTGCAGGTTCGAGAAGCCGGTGGACGAACCGAGGTTGAACGCCGTGGATTCGTTGCCTTCACGCAGGTACTTGACCGCGAGGATGTGCGCGTCCGCAAGATCGTACGGATGCACGTAATCACGCACGTTGGTACCGTCAGGCGTGTTGTAATCATTGCCGAAGATCTTGAGCACGTCACGCTTGCCCTGAGCCACCTGCAGCACGATCGGCAGCAGATGCGTCTCCGGGTTGTGGTCCTCGCCGATCGAGCCGTCCGGCTTGGCGCCGGCGACGTTGAAGTAACGCAGCGCGACGAACTTGATGCCATAGGCGAGGTCGGACCAGTGCATGATCTTCTCCATCATGAGCTTGCTCTCGCCATACGGGTTGATCGGCTTCTGCGGGTCGGTCTCGCGGATCGGCATCTTCTCAGGAATGCCATAGGTGGCTGCGGTCGAGGAGAAGACGATGTTCTTCACACCCACTTCGTTCATCACCTCAAGCAGCTTGACCATGCCTGCGGTGTTGTTGTCGAAATACTTGAGCGGCTTCTTCATTGACTCCGCGACCAGAGAGTACGCGGCAAAATGGATGACCGCGTCGACATCCGGATTTTCCTTGAACACGGTACGCATGAAATCCTGATCGGCGATGTCGCCCTGATAGAACTTCGCCGCCGGATTGACGGCTGCACGATGGCCAGTGACCAAGCTGTCAACGACCACGACCTTCTCATCCGTGGTGTTGACCAGACGGTCGACCATATGAGAGCCGATATAGCCGGCTCCGCCGAGGACCAATACTGCCATAGTTGCTCCTTGTACATATTGTTCGCAACCCGCGTATGCGGGCAACCACAGACCAGTGTACGCCGCAAGCCCTACTCCGGGGCGGCGCACACGGCCGATGTTGTAATCCGGGCGGTATCGCACACGGGCGATGTCAACATCCCGGCGCTGTGCGACACGCGAGTCGCACAGCGGGCCGATAGGTAGCGGCGACGGCGGTGTCATGGGCACATCCCCGCCACCGTGCGACTGTTCCGTCGCATGGCAGGCAGATACCAGCCATCTCCCGCAGCGAGCCGCCTCAACCCCGCCGCTGAATACGCGACGAACCTGACGCCGCGATGTAGCCGGCGGTTGATATGTTGGTTACTAGCGAATCCCCCGTTTCCACGGTTTTGGAAGGAGCTTTGGCTTGTCAGCTGAACTCGAAGACATCCACGAAGAGTGCGGTATTTTCGGTGTCTGGGGCCACCCGGATGCCGCCCGTCTCACCTATTTTGGTCTGCACGCGTTGCAGCACCGCGGCCAAGAAGGCGCCGGCATCGTCTCGAACGATAACGGTCATCTCATCGGGCATCGCGGGCTCGGCCTGCTCACCCAGGTGTTCTCCGACGAGCACGAAATCGAACGGCTCAAAGGAGACAAGGCCATCGGCCACGTGCGTTACGCGACATCCGGCTCCGGATCGGTGGACAACATCCAGCCGTTCCTGTTCCGCTTCCATGATGGCGACGTCGCACTCGGCCACAACGGCAACCTCACCAATTGCGTGAGCCTGCGCCGCAAACTGGAGGACGAAGGGGCAATCTTCCACTCCAATTCCGACACTGAGGTGCTGATGCACCTCATCCGCCGTTCGACCGCCCCCACGTTCATGGACAAGCTCAAGGAAGCGCTCAACAAGGTGCACGGCGGTTTCGCCTACCTGCTCATGACCGAGCACGCGATGATCGGCGCGCTCGACCCGAACGGCTTCCGCCCGTTGTCGCTAGGACGCATGAAGAACGGCGCGTATGTGCTGGCGTCCGAAACCTGCGCGCTGGATATTGTCGGCGCGGAGTTCGTGCGCGACATCGGCCCCGGCGAAATCATCGTTGTGGACGATGATGGCTATCACATGGACCGCTACACGACCAACACGCAGCTGGCCATCTGCTCCATGGAGTACATCTACTTCGCGCGCCCGGATTCCAACATTTACGGCGTCAATGTACATTCTGCCCGCAAGCGTATGGGCGCGATTCTCGCCAAGGAATCCCCCGCCCCCGCCGACATGGTCATCGCCGTGCCGAACTCCTCGCTGTCCGCGGCGTCCGGTTTCTCCGAGACCAGCGGCCTGCCCAACGAGATGGGCCTGATCAAGAACCAATACGTGGCGCGAACCTTCATTCAGCCTACGCAGGAACTGCGTGAACAGGGCGTTCGCATGAAGCTGTCCGCCGTACGCGGCGTCGTCAAAGGCAAGAGCGTGGCGGTGATCGACGATTCCATCGTCCGCGGCACCACGTCGCGTCGCATCGTGCAGCTGCTGCGCGAAGCCGGTGCCCGCGAAGTGCATATGCGCATCTCCTCACCGCCGCTGAAATACCCGTGCTTCTACGGCATCGATATCAAGACGACCAAGGAGCTGATTGCCGCGAAGAAATCCGTCGAGGAAATCCGCGAGTATATCGGCGCGGATTCGCTGGCGTTCCTGTCATTGGACGGTCTGGTCAAGGCCATCGGCCTGCATGCGGACGCCCCGTACGGCGGATTGTGCGTCGCCTACTTCAACGGTGACTATCCGACCGCGCTTGACGATTACGAGGAGTCGTTCCTCAAGTCACTGACCCCAGAGGACCGTGTGAGAATCGCCAAGTTCGCGCACGACAAGAGTCACTATCAGGGCAACGAGTTCAGCGCGGATATCGACACGCTCCAAGCGCAAGTGGCGAATGCCTGACATGATGCCGCTGCAATCTTTCGCAGATGCAGCGGCATACTCATGCCCGCTCCGACTGCACCACCCGCCCACACGTGGCGTGCAGTCCCAACCCAACAAAGCCTATAAAACCCATAAAGTCAATAAAGCCAATACCTCACAAAACAATCGATACGAATACAAGCAAATCCAAGAAAGGTAAGTCATGCCAGAAGCGTATGAGAAGGCAGGAGTCAGTGTCGAAGCCGGCTACGAGGTAGTCAAGCGCATCAAATCGCACGTGGCCCGCACGAACCGTCCCGGCGTGGTCGGCGGCATCGGCGGCTTCGGCGGCCTGTTTGATCTCGCCTCCCTCGGCTACCGCGAACCGGTGCTGATTTCCGGCACCGACGGCGTGGGCACCAAGCTCATGGTCGCCAAGATGGCAAACAAGCACGATAAGATCGGCATCGAC
Organism: Bifidobacterium thermacidophilum subsp. thermacidophilum DSM 15837; assembly: GCF_000426425.1. Classification (NCBI taxonomy): domain Bacteria; kingdom Bacillati; phylum Actinomycetota; class Actinomycetes; order Bifidobacteriales; family Bifidobacteriaceae; genus Bifidobacterium; species Bifidobacterium thermacidophilum. The sequence goes on along the minus strand of NZ_AUFI01000006.1, from coordinate 459,124 downwards.
TGCGTGGCCATGTGCGTCAACGACATTGCAGCCCAAGGCGCCGAACCGCTGTTCTTCCTCGACTACATCGCGTGCGGCAAGAACGATCCGGCGCTGCTCGAACAGGTCGTCTCCGGCGTGGCTGACGGCTGCGTGCAGTCCGAATGCGCCCTTATCGGCGGCGAAACCGCCGAAATGCCCGGCATGTATGACCCGGACGAGTATGATCTTGCCGGTTTCGCCGTCGGTGTCGCAGAAAAGTCCGATATCGTCGACGGGTCGACCATCACCGAAGGCGACACGCTGATTGGTTTGCCGTCCACCGGCGTGCACTCGAACGGGTTCTCGCTCGTGCGCAAGGCACTGTTCGAGCAGGCCGACTACACGGTGGACACCAAGCTTGACGAGCTGGGCGGCAAAACCGTGGGCGAAGTGCTGCTCACCCCGACCAAGATCTACGTCAAGGCGCTCAAACCGCTGTTCGCCGAGCATCTCATCAAGGGCGTCGCCCACATCACCGGCGGCGGGTTCATCGAGAACATCCCGCGCATGATCCCCGACGGCCTCGCGGCGAGCATCAATCTGGATTCCTTCCCCGTCCCGCCGATTTTCGGCGTCATCGAACGTGCGGGCGACGTGGATCATATGGAGATGTTCAACATCTTCAACATGGGCATCGGCATGGTGCTCGCCGTGGACTCCTCCAAGGCGCAGGCCACGCTCGACCTGCTCAAGGCCAACGGCGAGACGGCGTATGAGATCGGCTCCATCGTCGCCAAGACCGGCAACGACGTCGAACTTCACTGAAAACCAGCGTCAGAACGAAAGGAACGCGCAAGATGGGAATGAAGGTTCTGGTCATCGGTTCAGGCGCACGCGAACATGCAATCGCGCACGCGCTGCTGAGCGGGAACAGCGTGAGCGAAGTGACCGTCGCCCCGGGAAATCCGGGCATGCGGCTCGACGGCATCAACACCACGCAGCTTGACCCGTCCAATCACGCCGCCCTCATCGACTTCGTCAAGGACAATCAGGTCGATTGGGTGTTCATCGGCCCTGAAGTGCCGCTGATCCAAGGCATTGTCGACGATTTCGAGGCGAACGGTATCAAGGCGTTCGGTCCAAACAAGGCGGCCGCCCAAATCGAAGGATCCAAGGATTTCGCCAAGCAGCTCATGGAGCGTCACGGCATCCCGACCGCGAAATACCGCACCTTTGACGAGCTCGCCACAGCCGAAGCGTATGTGCGCGACCACGGCGCCCCAATCGTGGTCAAGGCCGACGGGCTCGCCGCAGGCAAGGGCGTGACGGTCGCCATGGATCTGGACACCGCTCTCAAGGCTCTCGAGGATATTTTCGTCGACCACCGCTTCGGTGCCGCCGGCGCGAAGGCCGTTATCGAGGATTACCTCGAAGGCCAAGAATTCTCGCTGATGAGCTTCGTGAACGGCACCGAGTTCTGGCCAATGCCGATTTCGCAGGACCACAAGCGCGCCTTCGACGGCGACAAAGGGCCAAACACGGGCGGCATGGGCGCGTACAGCCCGGTGCCGCAAATCAGCCAGGACGTGGTCGACACGGCGATCGAGACGATTGTTCGCCCGACCGTGCAGGCGATGGCCGATGAGGGTACGCCGTTCACCGGTATTCTGTACGCCGGCCTGATTGCTACCGAGGACGGCCCGAAAGTCATCGAGTTCAACGCCCGCTTCGGCGACCCGGAGACGGAAGTCGTGCTCCCCCGCCTGACCTCCGACTTCGGCGAAGGCATCAACGCGATCCTCAACAACAAGACCCCGACCTTCATGTGGGAGGATGACAACAAGACGACGCTCGGCGTGGTGCTCGCCTCAAACGGTTACCCAACCAACGTGGTCAAGGGTGCCGCGATTCCGGAGATTCCGGTCGACGAATCCAGCCACGTGTATTACGCGGGCGTCACCACGGACGCCGACGGCAAGCTAGTCGCCAATTCCGGGCGCGTGCTGCTGCTGGAGACCACCGCAGACGACATCCGCTCCGCGCAGGACAAGATCTACGGTGTGCTCGACAAGCTCGACACGACCGGCATGTTCTACCGCCACGATATCGGAGCCAAGGCCCTGAACGCCTGAACAGCTGAACGCACAACCTGTCACGCGGACCATGGCAAAGGCCCTCGCACCGGAATGTTCCGGTGCGAGGGCCTTCATCGTAGTCTATGGATTACCTGCTGATCATCCAAGGGTCATGAAACCGAGAGACTTGAGATATCCCTTGCCGACGGTGATATCGTACTGGATCAGCTTGTAGTCCTCCATGAGCTGCTTGGTCTCGCTGTCGAAATCAGCCTCAGCCATCGGATTGCCGTTCGAATCCAAGTAGATATCCTGGCCTTCGGGGATACGGTCCCAGCCTTGGATCTTGTTGGCCACCGGCGGTTCCATCGCCGCGATCTTCTCATGCATGAGCGTCAGGAACGCTATATACGGCGACACCTTCGCATCCATGTGTTCCGCGGTCTGCGCAATGAAGAAGTTCGGCGAGGAATACTCGCTGTTGCTCACCTTGGTTCCTTGCGTGCCCGAGGCCTTGTTCGACCAGATGAAATAGTCGGTCTCGTGCAACGCGATGGAATTGTCGGAATCCTTGCTGGCCGTCTTGTAGATGCCGGGCAGATGGTCGCCGTAGAAGACCACGGTGACCGGCTTGTCCAGCTCGTTCAGCTTATCGAGGAACTCCTTGGTCGCCTTGTCGGTCAGGCTCACGCCCTTGGCGTAGGTTTCGATGGATTCGGTTTCCGTCTTGCCGAGTTCGGTATCGGAATCCGTGGAAGTCACCTTGTACTGGTTGTTGTCATACCAGTTTTTATACGGCATATGGTTCTGCATGGTGATGATCTGCACGAACTGGTTGCTGTCCGTGCCGGAAATCGCCTCATACGCGCTCTTGTAGGTCGATTCGTCGCTTACATACGGCGACTTGCCGATCTTGCTCTGATATTTGATGATGTCGGAGCCTTGGAGCGCGTAGAAATGCGAGAATCCGAACTTTTTGTAGTTCGTTGCGCGCGAATACATGGACGGCTCATACGGGTGGAAGGCGATGGAATTCGCCGCCGATCCCCACAGCTGGTTGATGGTCGGCGTCCACGTTTCACTCGGCACGAGCTGCTGGTAGGGGCTGGTCAGCGAGGAACTGAAGTTCGCCGTGCTCAGGCCGGTAAGCCCCATGTATTCAAGGTTCGCGGTACCGCCGCCGTAGCCGCTGGACAGCATGAGCCCGCTCGTGGTGTTCTGTTTGATCGAGCGGATATTCGGCATGGTGTCCTCGTTGAGCTTGATGCCGGGGACGCGTGAGGGGTCGGAGAAGGATTCCGACAGGATGTACACGACGGTGCTGTCGGTGAGATTGTTGGAACGGCTCGCGTTGATGGTTTTCGCCTCGGCGGCGTACCGTGCCGCGACCTTCTTCATGGTCGCTTCGCTGTAGTTCTTGGGCTCCTCCATGACATCGGGGTTCATCTGTCGCAGGAAGGAGGTCACGACGCCGTTGCGCTGAGCATCATAGACCGAATCCCACATGGAGGGGGTGTCACCGAGCCACGAGGAGAAGTTCCGCGCCCACGAGCCCACGGTACCGGCCTGAGCGGTATACATCCCCAGGAACATCACCGGAAGCACAATCAGCAGGATGCGCGTGACCGCCCCGAGAGAGGCTTTTCGCGCCGAGTCGCCGGACCGAATCATGCTGCCGTGACGCCCGTCAATATGATTCAGGAACACGAACAGCGCGATGAACGCGACAATGCCGATGATGACACCGACAATCAGGCCGGTCGATCCGGTTGGAATGAAGCTGACGATATCGCCGGTGTTGGATTGCAGGAAGTTCAGATCGGACGGCAGAATCGCTTCATAGCGTGATTCGACCTTGAAATGGTCTGCCACGGCGATCACCGAGGCGAGTGCGAGCACAATCGGTGACGCCACCCACAGCCGGTTGGTGAGCATGAGCAACACCAGATAGAACAGGCCGACCAATATGAGATTGAGCACGAACACGAAATTCAGCTGGGTGAACATCTTGCCGACGATGCTCCACGCGCCCAGCAGCGGGCTCGACAATTGCACGCGCGTGCTGCTTTCCGTGACGCCCGTCTGCATGATGAGCACCGCGGCCATATCGACCACGATGAACACTACGGCGTACAGCCAGTTGGCGAATGGCTTGCGCGGCTTGCCGTTCTTGTCCCGCGGGTCGCCATTGAGCAGGTCGTCATGGCTGGTGGTCGCGATTTTGAGTTCTTCGATTGGCGAAGCGTCCGACGTCACGGCGGTGGTGTCCGCGTCACTACCCGTCATGCCGGTCGTGTCGTGTTGTGTTGTGCTTGTGGCGAAATCATGGTCATCGCTGGTACGAGTCATGTGGCCTTTCCTTATCCCGCCCCGAATACGCCGTGCGCATCGGGGTGCCGTCCGTATGCAAACGACGGTCCCGTTGGACCAACCTAGGACATTGTCCACGTCATAAGCGACAAAACGCGCACTCTACCAGCATTCATGCAGGTTTCCATGAGCAGCCCAAGGGGGCGGGGTCGGGTCATCCTCACGAATGATTGAACTTTGTGTCGAGCGTTATTATCGTGGCGGTGTTCCAGCCAAACCAAACCCGGAAAGGAAGCGGTTGCGGTGAAATTCCTCACTAATATTCATCTGCTCAACGGCTGGTTTCCCCCTACCCTATTCGCGCTGACGGCGTTGAGCGCATTGCTGGCCGTCATTCTGCCCTCCTCGCGGCGCGGGGAACCGCGATGGACAATCCCTGTGCTGTTGCGCGAACTGCTCGTCGGCTTGGCGGGATTCGGCGTGGGCGGACTAGTCGTGTGGCTGTTGTCCGATGTATTTCTCGTCTTCGGCGTGAGCTTGGGGTGGATGGTGATGCTGACCATCGCCATCGGCATCGGATTGGCGGCGTTCGCCGTGTGCGCGGCTGTGGATTCTCGCGGATTGCGGCGTGCAATCGCCTGCGCGATGGCGGTGCTGTCCCTCATCAGTTGCGCTGTGCGCGTAGACATGGTGTACGGCGAGTACACCACGCTCGGTTCGCTATTCGGCGTGGCCGCGTTCAAGGAGGTGTCGTCCTCCCATATCAGCGGCAAGGCGTCGATGAGCGTGAAGGAATGGCAGCGGCTCGCCAAGCGCGGCACGTTGCCGTCGATGCCTGAGGCGGGCGAGATCAGGACCGTCGATATTCCGGCGACCGCCTCGCATTTCAAGGCGCGCAACGCCGACGTATATCTGCCGCCAGCCGCGCTGAGCCGCAAACCGCCGGCACTGCCGGTGATGGTGATGCTCGCCGGCCAGCCGGGAAGCCCCGACCGCTTCTTCAATGCAAGCGGCATCGCGACGACGCTCAACGACTACGCGGCGAAGCATCATGGACTGGCGCCGATTGTCGTCTCCCCCGATCAGAACGGTGCCGCAACACAGAACTCCCTGTGCGCGGACACCCCGGTGTACGGCAAGGCCGAAACCTACCTGACCGTGGATGTGACCAGGTGGATCCGCAGGACCTTGCCGGTTTCGACATCCACGAACGACTGGCTGATCGGCGGGTTCTCGCAGGGCGGAACGTGCAGCACCCAGCTCGGGCCGGCGCATCCGGAACTCTACGGGCATATCTACGCAGCGGACGGCGAGCTCGCCCCGACCTACCACGACCGCGAGGCCACCATCACGCGGTATTTCAACGGTGACGCGAAGCTGTACCAGCGGCATGTGCCGACCGAAATCATCAAACGCAATGCCCCGTCGACACAAACCCTGTTCAGCATCGCCGGCGAATGGGACACGAAATCGCAGCGTAATGCAGCGATTATCGCCAAAGCCGCCAAACAGGCTGGCATGACCGTCCATCTGGCGACCGCGAAAGGATCCGGACACGACTGGCATACGGTGAACACCGGGCTTGCCGCGGTCATCGACCGGTTCTGCGCGCAAAGCGGCATCGGGACGGACCGGCGCGAGCTGAGCTCGTATCCGAATCTTGAGATGCTCACGGTGGACGGCTGAGCGCGGCGATGAATGCAGACGAACACGAACCAATCAAACACAACCAACACATCACACACAATCCAAAACGAGCGACGACTATGACTCAGACACAGCAACCACCACAGAAGACACCGCGGCAGGCATCCAAGCCGGCACCGCATCAAACCGGCTGGAGCGCCCTCAACATCGACATGCGCGGCTGGTGGACGAAACACTGGGCGGGCCCGGTGGCGGCCATCGTGCTCGTCGTACTCAACATCTCAGTGTGGATCTGGCAGTTGACCCACCACGTCATCCGGCGCCCCCAAGACATGACCATGCTGCGCATGTTCCACCACACGGCTGAGCCAGGGCAGAGCGGCACGTTCGCCCACTTCCTCAAGCTGCTGTGGTCTCTGGTGCTCGTACGGGGGCCGTTCGCCCTAGTGCTGTACGCGATTGCGATTCTCGTGATCGTTTCGACGGCGCAAGCAGTGCTCGGCGTCGCCCGTACGCTGGCTACTTCGCTGCTGGGCGCGGTCGCCGGTTCGGCACTGGGCCTCGGATTGTGCGCCATCGCCACGAATCTGTGGGACGCCGAATCATGGCATGCCGTGCAGCGCCTGCCGTTCTCGCTGTCCCCGCTCACCCTGTCCATCGGGGCGCTCATGGCGGCCAGCGCGTTCGAATCACTGCTGTGGAGACGCCGCATCCGACTGACCGGCTACGCGTTCGTGCTGGCCGGGCTGCTGTTCAGCGGCAATCCGGGCGACTACTGCACCCTCGCCGCCGCGCTGGTCGGGCAGGCCGCGGGCGCGATCATGGCACGTCGAAACGGCCACACGCAGGAGCACGAACAGTGGTGGCATGGCACGGATTATGAAGTGCGCCGCCTAATCGCCGCGATCCAGCTGATTTTCGCATTCGGCCCGATCCTCGCGCTCGTGTCCAGTTCGCATGACGGTCCGCTGTCCACCTTCGGCTTCTTCCTGTCCGGCCTTGTCGGCGACGAGGAACTGGCCGACGTATGCGCCGACAATCTGCAGGCGAATAGCTGCGTGGCGATGGCAAAGCATTATCATTTCGCGATGACCGGCGTGTGGACCCGGACCATCCTGCTGGTGGCCGCCCTGGCGATCCTCGCGTGGGGCCTGTACCACGGGCGCAAGCTGGCCGCACGCGTGAGCATTGTACTCAACGGCCTGACCGTAGCCCTCTCGCTTGTCTACTGCGTGGTGTTTCCGCTGCTTGACAGCGCCATCATACCGATCGACGCCGAACTGCGGATCGCTCTGCTGCAGTTGCTGGTCGCCACCGCGCTGCCGTCTGCGGTGCTGATTGTGGCCATCGCCGTGAATATGGGCCATTTCCCGGTACTGACCGGCCGCTCGCGCATTCGGCGGGGCGTGTGTACCATCGGCGTGACGCTGCTGGCCACTGCGGGCGGATTCCTCGCGTTCGGCATGCTCAACCGTGACGCGTATACCCCGCCGGCCACCTTCGGCATGCTGCTGCGCGACCTGCCGCACCGCTACCTGCCGATGGGGCTTATCGGGTCGAGCCGGCTGCACATGCATTCGACCACAGTGGCATCGATGGTTATCAACCAGGTGCCCGGACTGGTGTTCTGGATTGTGGTGCTCGTGGTGTTCCTGCTGTGGTTCCGCGACTCCGTGGCGTTGAACGCCGCCGACCGTGAGCGCGCCAGCACGCTGGTGGAGCGTGGCGGCGAGTCGATGAGCTTCATGACCACGTGGGAAGACAACCACTACTGGTTCTCCCCGAGCGGCCGGTCGGCGATCGCCTACCGGGTGAGCCATGGCGTGGCCCTGACCGTGACCGGCCCGTTCGGCGACCCGGGTGAATTCGACACGTCGCTGCGCGAGTTCATGCGCTTCTGCGAGCGCAACTCGTGGTCGCCGGCCTTCTACGCGGTGCACGACAACTCCCGTGAGACCTTGGAATCATTGGGTTGCTCGTCTATCCAGGTGGGTACGGAGATGCTGGTCATCCCCAGCACCTGGCAGACGCGCGGCAAGAAGTGGCAGGATATCCGCACGGCGATTAACAAGGCGCGTCGCAGCGGCCTGACCGATGTGCTGACCACATCCAACGAGGCGCCGTGGGAGGTGCGCGAGCAGATCATCGAGATTTCCGAACAGTGGGCGGAACTCAAGTCGCTGCCGGAGATGAAGTTCACGCTGGGCGGCATCGAGGAGCTGCGCGACCCGCGTGTTATGCTGCTGTATGCGATCGACGCCGACGGCGTGGTGCAGGGCGCGACCAGCTGGCTGCCGACCTACCGCGACGGCACAGTGATCGGTTGGACGCTTGATTTCATGCGGCATCGTACGGATAGTCCGAACGGAATCATGGAGTTCCTCATCGCCCGTATGGCCGAACGTCTGCATGAGCAGTGCGTCGAGGAGCCTGATCATGCGCCGCAGTTCATGAGCCTGTCCGCCGCGCCGCTCGCCGGTATCGGCGACAATACCGCCGATCCGGAGGATGTCGCAGTCATCGAGCACGCGCTGCAGATTGTGGCCGATACGCTCGAACCCGCGTACGGGTTCAAGTCGTTGTACTTCTTCAAGCGCAAGTTCCAGCCGACGCCTTCGCCGATCTATATCTGCTATCCGGACGCGGCCGCGCTGCCGCGCATCGGGCTCGCCGTACTGTCCGCGTATCTGCCGGGACTCAAGGCCTCGCAGATCCCGGACATGCTCAAGTCGCTGCGACTCGCCCCGAAAGCCAAGGAGCAGGAACACCGGTGATGTGCGGGGCGGTCGGCTGCGGACAGCAGCGACAGCTATCGACGACTGCAGACAAACGTCGCGCAGCCAAGTTTCTGCTTCTGCCGACGCTGAGAGACCGCCAACCGTCGACACAACCTTCTGCCGATGCTAAGTGGCTTGCCAGCGTCGGCAGAAGGTTTGAGACCTGCTTCCACCGACGCCGGAAGAGCGGCCGACGGACTGACACCGGCGGTATCTGGCTGAGTGCGATTGATCAATCACACTCAGCGGAGATTCGCGAGGTTTGGCTGCCCTGCACGATGCTATCTGCATGATGTGCAACCGCCCAGTCGCATGCCGCACAGATACGAGGGGATTGGATAGTCCCAGCACCGCCATCCCGTCGCCGTGTGCCCCACCAGTCACATCGCGGCGAGATACCGCCGGCTCCCCCGCAATCGGCGCGGCTATCTCGTCAGTATACGATCGCCGGGATCATTCCCGCGTGGAGGACGGCGAGAATCGACCCGGCGATGCTGCTGCGGTCGTCGTGAACGGGTGCGAAGGGCGTGGCCTCGTGAACGAGCCGGGAAATCGCCCGTTTTTGGTGTCTGATGCCGGATCAGCCCTTCCCGGCTGTTGCGAACGATGCGACCAGCGCAGTCATCCAATCGGTCAGCGTGCTGTAATGCTTGGGCATCTGCTCGGTGAGTTCCACCACTTGTACGTCTCCTTGGCCGGCGGCGGTGGTCAGCTGCTTGGTCGTGGCGTTGGATTCCTGTGTGTTGACTACCAGCAACGCCACTGAACCAGCCTGGAGCAGCTTGCTGAAGGCGGTGACATCGCCGGAGGCAGGTTCACTTTCGTTGGCGACCGCCTGCGCGTATCCGGCCGGCGTGGCATCTGTCAATCCCAGGTCATCCGCCAGATAGGCAGCCACGGACTCGGTGGCAGCATATTTCTTGCCGTCGAGCCGCTGCTTCGCCTCGGCGATGGCCGATTCCAAGGTCTTTTCCTTGTCTTGCCACGTTTTGAGTTGCTTGGTGTATTCCTCGGCGTGGGCGGCATCGCTGTGCCGGTATGCTGCGGCGATCGCCTTGGCAGCCGCCGTGCGCACGGCTGCGGAGAACCAGACGTGGGGGTTGTCGCCGTCATGCTTGCCGCCGCTTTCGGCCGCGTTCACGACCTGCGCCTTGGTGGATGAAGCGGCTTTCGTGGCCCAGCTGTCATACCCGGCACCGTTGACGATGATGACGTCCGCCTTCGCCATGGCGGCGATGTCGGCGCTGGTCGGCTCGTAATCGTGCGCTTCGACCGCGGTGCTGTTGATGATGCTGGTCACCTTGACGCGGGAGCCGCCGATCTCGCCCGCGACCGAGCCCCACTGGTTGATGCTGGCGACCACGTTGAGGGTTCCCAACGCGTTGGATGAGGCCGTTCCTGCTGATTCGCGCGAGCCGCACGCCCCCATGGCGGCGACCAATCCCGCTGCCGCAATGCATGCCGCCGCCCGGGCGATCCGTCGATATGTTCCGGTTGCTGTCATGTCTGCTCCTGATCTTCTCTTCAGTGACGCGATGCGACAATCGCCGCATCCGATGACCAGACCAGATTATCGTTAATGATAATTATTATCAATTACAGCGTGTCGAAAAGCAGGCTGGTACCAAGGATTCCTTGCAACAAGCCATGCACAACCGTCTATCGACGCTGAGCGACGTGCAGCTCCGAGCGGAAAAGGAATACCCGTGTGTCCGCGATGAGACAGTCGGGGGTAACACCCGGTCGGGTCAGGCGGCGCGCTTCTTTTGGCAGTCGGTGCACAGGCCGAAGATCTCGAGGGTGTGCGAGTTGATCTTGAAACCGTGGGAGCGGGCAATCTGCCGCATCCACTCCATATCCGGAGGCTCGATCTCGATGGTCTTGCCGCAGCCGTTGCAGATCAGGTGGTGATGGTGCGAATCGTCATCGCAGATACGGAACATCTGCTGCCCGTCCAAGCGCACGGTGTCCACCGCGCCCGATTCCGCCAGCGAGTTGAGTTGCCGGTACACTGTCGCCAGACCTACGGACGCCCCAGAATCGGTGAGCCGCCGGTGCAGTTCCTGCGCCGAGACGAAGCCCTCGCACGCACGCAACTGCTGCAACAGCGCATTCTTCTGCCGCGTGTGCCGTGCGACGCCATGCTCAGCCATATCCATGCCCTCTACTGTAACGAACCATCAACAACCATGCCAGCCCCTCGCGAAACCCGGCCACGCCGGCGGCCAGTCAACGAAACGACGGACTTGCACCGCGATAGTACAACCACCCCACGCCCGTGGCAAGCCCGGTACGCCGACGGCCGGCATACCGTCTCCAGTATGCCGGCCGTCGAACAGTGCTTGATACGCAATCACGCGCAATCAGCGTGCATCAGCCCGATTCAGCGCAAATCGTCCCAGCACCCGGTTGCCTCAAGCGCCTCGACCGCCGCCTGGGTGTCGTCGCACAACACGGTGATATGCCCCATCTTGCGGTCGTGCCGCACTTCGGCCTTGCCGTAATCATGCAGATGCCATTCGGGGTGCTCGGGAATGAGCGCGCGTGTCGGCGCCACATGCTGGCCGAGCACATTGACCATAACAGCCGGGCTGAGCAGCCGCGGCTTGGGCAGCGGCCAGCCGGCGATTCCGCGGATATGCTCGTTGAACTGGCTCGAGGAGCACGCCTCGATGGTGTAATGCCCGGAATTATGCGGCCGCGGCGCCAGCTCATTGACGATCACATGGTCGTCCCTGGTGACGAACAGCTCGATTGCGAGAATACCGGAGAGTTCAAAGCCCTTTGCCAGCCTGACCGCAAGCTCATGCGCCTCGCGTTCCACCTCCGGCGAGACGGCCGCCGGGGCGATCGTCATATGCAGGATGTTGTTGCGATGCTCGTTGCGCACCATCGGGAAAGTCACGTAGTCTTGCCCGTTGCCGGCAACTAGGATCGAGGCCTCGAACGCGAAATCGACGAAATCTTCCAGAATCGACGGCGGGAACATGCCCTCACGCTGCGCACGCTCCCGGACCGCGGTGAAATCATCCGGCCCGTGCAGCACGGTCTGGCCGTGGCCGTCATAGCCGCCGGTACGGGTCTTGAGCACCGACGGATAGCCGATCTCGCCGAGCGCGGCCTCAAGCTGCTCGATGCTGTCGACCTGCCGCCAGGGAGCGGTCGCCGTGCCATGCTCGTTGATGAAGGTCTTCTCATGGACGCGGTCCTGAGTCACGCGCAACAGATCAGTGCCCTGCGGGATGGCCACCAGGTCGCGCACGTCATCGAGCGCATCCACGTCGACGTTCTCGAACTCGTAGGTGAGCACATCGCTGCGTTCGGCAAGCTCACGAATCGCGGCGACATCGTCGTATTCGGCGGTCACCTGAAAATCGGCCACCTGCGCGGTCGGGCAGTTCGGCGTCGGATCGAGCACGCCGATACGGAAGCCCATCTGGCGTGCGGACAGGGCCATCATGCGGCCCAGCTGGCCGCCGCCGACGATGCCGATTGTCGAACCCGGTTCCAGATACTTGATACGGCCGTTGGTTTCCTCAGACAAGCTCGGCATTGGACTGTGCCACCTTCTCCTTGAGGCTTTCGCGATATGCCTTGAGCTCGTCGGTCAGACGCCCGTCGGTGATGCTCAGGATGCTCACCGCCAGCAGGCCCGCATTCGTGGCGCCGGAATTGCCGACCGCCGTAGTGGCGACCGGGATGCCACCGGGCATCTGCACGATGGACAGCAGGGAATCCCAGCCAGACAGTGCATGCGAGCGCACCGGCACGCCGATGACCGGCAACGTGGTCTGCGCGGCGACCATACCAGGCAGATGGGCTGCCCCGCCGGCGCCGGCGATGATAACCTTGATACCCTTGTCACGCGCGGAATGCGCGAAATCCGCCATGAGCTCAGGCGTACGGTGGGCGGAAATCACCTGCTTCATGTACGGCACCTTGAACTGGTCAAGCATTTCACAGGCGTGCTTCATGGTCTCCCAATCGCTCGCCGAACCCATAATCACAGCAACTTGCGGCGTTTCTTCAGCCATTCCTACCTCCAGATCGGACAGAGTGGACGCATGCAACCACTCTACGCAACGGCTTCGAAAAACAGCTGTGCACAACATGAATATACGGCAGAGATATGCGGCACGGATGCGCAGTACGGATATGCCGCGAAATCATCGCGCACGCGATTTACGAAGAAACTGGGGGTATTTTCTCCACACTCAATCATCACGCCGCGCGTAGTCTACAATCTCACATTTGGGACAAACGGAAGGAGCAAGCGTATGGTTGGCGGTTTTCTGGAGCATATTTCGAGCCCCGCCGACGTGAAAGCGCTTGATTCCAAAGATCTGCCGGCCCTGTGCCAGGAAATCCGCACGACGCTGGTGCGGTACGGCAAACTGCACGGCGGGCATATCGGTTCGAACCTCGGCATGGTCGAGGCGACCGTGGCCTTGCACCGCGTGTTCGATTCGCCGCTCGACAAAATCGTCTTCGACGTCTCCCACCAAAGCTACGTGCACAAGATGCTCACCGGGCGTGCGCCGGCCTATATGGACGAACGGCTGTTCGGCACGGTGACCGGGTTCACGAACCCCGAGGAAAGCAAGCATGACATGTTCGTGCTCGGTCACACCGGAACTTCGATTTCGCTGGCGTGCGGGCTCGCGAAAACCCGCGACCTCATGGGCGGGCTTGACGGCACGAGCGGCACGCGCAATGTGATCGCCGTCATCGGCGACGGGTCACTGAGCAGCGCCATCGCCTTCGAGGGGCTCAACAACGCGGCCGAGCAGGGCACGAATATGATCATCGTCGTCAACGACAACGAGATGTCCATCGCCGAGGATTTCGGCGGCATGTACGGGCAGCTCGCCCGGCTGCGCGCAGCCGGTGGCACCTCGCAGCCCAATATTTTCAACGCGTCCGGCCTTGATTACCGGTATGTCGAGGACGGCAACGATGTGGCCGCGCTCGTGGAGGCGTTCAGCCAGGTCAAGGATATCGACCACCCGATCGTCATCCACATCCATACCGCCAAAGGGCTGGGGCTTGACGCCGAGGACGCTGCCGCCGGCGTAAAGGAAGGCCGCTGTGAGGCCAACCACTGGCAGGACCCGCTCGCAGCCCAAGGCAATCCTCTCGGCGCTCGCAAGCACTACGGGCAGCTGGCGATGGCACGGCTGGAACCGCGGTTCGCCAGCGAGCCGGGACTTGTGGTCATCTCCCCCGCCACCCCGGGGTCGAACGGCATCACGCGAGAGTTCCGTGAGCGGGCGGGCGTCCATTACGTGGATACCGGCATCACCGAGGAGCATGCGGTGGCGTTCGCCTCGGGTATCGCGAAAGCCGGCGGCACACCGGTGCTCGCAACCAGCGCGACTTTCTTCCAGCGTACCTTCGACCAGTTGCAGCAGGAACTGTCGCTCAACGGGACGCCGGTGACGCTCCTCGTGTTCGGGGCGGGCATTTCCGGCGCCGATAACACGCATTCCGGAGCCTTCGATATCCCGATGTTCGCGAATATCCCCAATCTGACATATCTGACGCCGACGAGCGGGTACGCGTTCCTTGCCATGCTCGACTGGTCGACGACATCGCACGACCATGGGGCGGTCGCAATCCGCGTGCCGGGCGAGCCGATTCTTGCGGCCGAACGTGCGGCGGCTAATGACGGCACATATCCGCGGTATTGTGGCGATGCAGACGAAACGCGCGCAAAGGGCGATGTCGGGAACGCCGACACGCCGTTCGCCCGGTACCGGGTGACCCGACAGGGCGCGGATGTCGCGATCCTCGGTTTGAGCAACATGTATCCGCTCGCCGAACGTATCGCAGCGGATTTGGCAGAATCTCGCGATGGCGGGGTGGCGACAATCGACGCGACCGTCATCGACCCGCAGCAGTGCACCAGCCTTGACACCGCGTGCCTTGAGGCGTTGCGCAAGCGTCATTCGCTGGTCGTCACGCTCGAGGATGCACAGCTGTCCGGCGGCTGGGGCGAGCAGGTGACCGCGTATTACGCGAATCAGGATGGTCTGCAGCCGTCGGGCGTCGACAGGCACATGCGAGTACTGAACTTCGGGGCCGCCAAGGAATTCACCGACCGCGTGCCCGCGCAGGACCTGTACAAGCGGTACGGCTTGACCGCACCGCAGGTCGAGCAGGCCATCCGCTCCGCGTTGCGGTAGATTCCGTAGAATCCTCAGCAGGCGCACGTCCCTATGGCTGCTATAATGGCACACGTTGTCTTACGGCCCCGTAGCTCAGTTGGATAGAGCAGGAAACTTCTAATTTCAAGGTCGTCGGTTCGAATCCGACCGGGGTCACTTTCCATCAAGGTCGTCACGGACGTTTCATTGCACCAACCGTCATCGCGGTCTCGCACGCAACCACCCCACGCAACACAGCAACCTCGTGCAACGCAGCTGTCCCACGTATTCACTTCTCAAACTGTCTATGCTCAGACGGCTGTGAACGTAGACAGTTTGGGAAGGGTGCGCGCAGGTCAGAAGAGCGCGCGCAGGCCAGAAGAGCGCGCGCAGGCCAGTCGGGCGCGCATGTCAGTCGATGATCCACGACAGGCCAACCAGCACCACGAGAAACAGCACGTTGACCGCGCTGTATACGGCAAGGTAGCGGCCTTTTCTGTCCGGGTAGCGCCGGGTCACGTTCTTGTACGAGACCAAGGACGCCATCGAGGCGATCAGCGTGCCCATGCCGCCCAGATTCGTGCCGATAATCAGATGCGTCCAATCATCGCAGAAGCCCGACAGCAGAATCGTCGTCGGCACATTGCTCATGATCTGGCTGGATACGACCGCCACTTCAAGCGGATGGCCGCCCACCAAGGACGCCGCCAGCGAGTAGAACGCGGGCACGCGCTTCATATTGCCGATGAAAATGAAGAACATGATGAAGGTCAGCGGCAGCCCCCAATCGACCTTCCGAAACGCCTTGCGATCGGCGAACAGGAACACGCCGAAGACCACGACGCACATCACCCAGATCGGCACCAGGTCGCTGACCACCAGCAGGCACAGCAGGAACAACACCGCATACACCCACACGCGCCAGCCGCCATGGCCGGCACCATAGCCGGTCAAGCGGATTTCGTCAGGCTGCGGCTGGTCGGGATGTGGGGCAAGCACCCCGCGTTCGATATCTTCCCCGTCAAGATCGGCGAACCGGTTTACTTTCTTGCCGCCGAACGCCACCGAAATCACCACAATCAGCAATACCGCAGCGACAAACGAATACGGGGCCATGATGCCGAGGAACTTTCCGGTCGGTATGCCGGACAACGCTTTGAGATACAGGTTATGCGCATTGCCCACCGGGGTGAGCATGCTGCCGACATTCGCTCCCACGGTCATCAGCGTCGCCACCAGCACGGCCGACGCCTCCATACCCGCCATCTTGAACACTGAAATCGCGAACGGGATGAAGGTGACCAGCGCGACATCATTGGTGATCAGCATCGAGGAAAAATACGTGAGCGACACCAGTACCAGCACCACACCGCGCTGAGTGCGCACCATGCGCAGCAGACGCGAGCCGACCATGCGGAACACGCCGATACGCTGGAATCCGCACACCACCAGCATCAGACACACCAGCTGGGCGATCGTCTTGGTATGCACATAGCTGCGATACTCGGCATCCGGAGGCACCACGAAACAGGATATGATTGCAAGGACCGTGGCGACGATGAGAATCGTCTCACTCTTGACTACTTCAAGCAACCAACGTCGCATCCAGTCCTCCGTGAATTTGAGTTGAACCCCAGGTGAATTCAACATGCCGCACCCGCGACATGCCCAATCTTAGCGGGGAAATCCGGCAGGCTGAAGCCAAAGACGGCGTGTTCGCGCGGATTGCTCCGACCATCATCGAAAACGTCGGCGGCAAATACACCAGTATTGCCGAAATGCCGCCAATCGCGCGCCCGTACGAAGCCGACCGGTCGGTAGAGGACGACGCGGAGGACGGCACGCGTCACGCGCGTGTCACAACGATTCGCACGGACACCGGACAGCGCCCGCCGGACAGCCACCGCCGGACCGGAACATCACGCGTCATGCGCGTGTCACAACGTCACCGTCACCATCGTGACCGAATACGCCGGCAGCCCCAACGCGAACCGTACCGGCGGACCGGCCATCGCGAAAGTATCCTCACGACGTTCCACCGCCCGATGCGACACGCCCTCGGCCCCGAGCACATTGCGTGCCTCGGGCGCGGCACACAGACGCACCACACGCAATCGGCACGAATCGCGGCGGGACCGCGCGCCCAGTGACCGCAAGCCAAAGGAGATATCAAGCGTGACATCGATGCGATCGCCGCCGGTATTGACCAGCTTGATGAATCTGGTCGACTCATCGCCGGTGGCGCATACGAACAGCCGATCCGTCACCGCCTTACCGGCGCGGGCATGCCCGATATCGCCCAGCTGACACTCGTAGGCCATCGGACCGATATGCGTGGCGAACAGCTGTTCTACTTCGGCGTTGAGCGTCGGCATCACCGTGCGCGCGTCGAATTCGATGAGGTTCTGCATCCATCCCTTGCCCGGCACGCGCGCGAGCAGCGGTGCATACGATGTCATGCGCACCACGTCGCTGTTGCGCTCGCACCCCGTGAGGAACGCCGCCTCGCCGAGTGCGGAAGCCCATGTGTTGGCGTGCGCGTTGTCCTGCTTGCGCCCCGCGAGATACCCGTTCGCCGAATACTCCCCGACCATCACGCCGGCGGAATCACGCGGATATCTGTCGTACCGGCGGGCTTGCGAGGCGAACCATTCAGGCGTGTGGTAGGAGTGCTCGTCCACGATGACTCTGCTGCCGGCGAGCGGCGGGTCGCATGCCAACAGCATCTCGCCACGCCCGGCGGCGATGTCGCGTGCATGATTCCACGCCCGACGCATCGACAGATGATATGGGAACAGTCCGGCGCTCATCACACACAAAATCGACGGATAACATTCGTGAATCGCCTTGGCGATGGCATCGAACCGTTCCATATATCCTTCGCCGTAATTCTCGTTGCCGATGCCGATCATGTCGAGGCCGAACGGCGCCGGATGGCCCATATCGCGGCGAACACGCGCCCACTGGCTGGCATCCGGATCGCCGTTGGCAAATTCGATGAGATCGAGATAATCCTGGACCACCACATCGCGGAAATAATCGCTGTCCACAGGAATGGACTGCGGGTCTCGGTACGGCGACTGGCAGGTCATGCCCGCGAACAGGGTCGGCAGCGGCTTGGCGCCCAAATCCTCGCACAGGCAGAAATACTCGTAGAAGCCGATCTGGTAGCTTTGCGAATAGCTTGAGCCGTCCGGCATGCGGAAGGCCCACATATTGTATTGCTGACGACGCGCATACAAGGCGCCGACTGTGTCTTTCCAACGGTACTCGTTGCCCGGTGTGACGCCTTCGGTGATGCAGCCGCCGGGGAACCGCAGGAACGCGGGTTTGAGCGCCGCGATGGCTTCGACCAGGTCGCGGCGGAACCTGCCGTACCGCCATTTGGGGTCGCCCGCACCCCAGGTGTCCGCATCCATGAGGCTGACGCAGTCGAGGTCGATAGCGGCGTCTGACAAGGCGGCCGGCGCGGCGAGTTGCACGGCGGATTGCGCGACGGACGGTACGGCGGTCGGTACGGCGGTCGGCGTAGTTGCCACACGCCCTGCATGATGCTCGTCTGCGCGTACCCCGTCGGCACGCACCCCGTCTGTATGCATCCCGTCCCTGCCGGCACGCACCCCGTCGGCACGTTGTTCGCCAGCATCTGCCTCATCGCCGGCGTATCCGCAATCACCAACGTGCCCATTGCCCGGAACCAAGCCGATATGCAGCTTGCCCAGACCCGAGGTCATACCCGATAGCGTGCATGTCAGACGAACCCATCCGTTGGAGTGGGCAGTGTCATCCGAATCGCACGCCCTCGCCGCGGCGACACTTGCGCTTGACGCATCCGCATCACCGGGGCTGCCGCACGATAGTTCCACGCAATCGGTCAACGCCGCCTTCGAAGCGTTGACGACACTCACCGCGAGCGTCACCACACCGGCTACCGGACGCACGTAGACGCTGAAATCGTAACGATGCCCCTGGCTGATGGCAATCGCGCACTCCCCGGCATGCTTGCCGCCGCCGTTATACCCGAGGTTCTCAATATCCGCGCCATGCCGCCCCGCAGGCATGGTCACACGCACGTATCGGCTGTTGGGGTGCAGCGGAGGCGCCGGGCAGGATGTTTCAATACGCTGCCCGTGCTCGCCGCGCGTCTGGGCGCCGTAACTCGTCGCCGAAACCCCATGGAACGGCCAGAAACGCAACGGATCGGCCTGAGTGCGCCACCGGTCCGTTCCGCGGGCGCGCATGCTGTGGTGCTTGAGATAGACGCCATCGAAGCTGTAATTATTGACCACGTTCGCATTCAGGCCGCCATCGACCGACATGTTGATGTCCTCAAGAAACGCGCCATACAGCCGGTCGCTGACCGGATGCGCAGCCGAACCAACCATTACCGTGACCATGGTTCCCATCGTAGGCGAAACGACACGATTTTCCCGGTAGCGCAGGGCGGATTGTGCGCCGCGTGTCGCGCGGGGGTCGCAGCCGGACGGAGAAGTTGCGCGGGTGGGGCGTGAGGCCGGTCGCAGGATTTGGTGTGGGGCGCGCGGGGCGGGTGGTACGGTTGCGGCGTTATCTTTACGTTCCTGTACGCGAGCCGACGCAACAACCCGAAGATTCACGCGCATCTGAGCGTCTCCGGCGCCGCGGCCGGCCGGCATCAGCCATCTACGCGCCCATCCCCCGGTTCCTGTATCCCAGCCCACACAACAACTCGAAGATACGTGCGCATCCCCGGCAACGCGGCACAGATGCGCACCCAAACGCGATGTCCTGCACTGGAGGGCAGACAGGACCACCCAAATACCCGAACATCTCCAAGTCCCCGTTCGCACGACGATGCAGCAACCCGGAGATACACGCGCATCCCCGGCAGCATGACGGGAATACGCGCCCAAACGCGACACCCTGCACCAGCCCACAGACATGACCACCCGAATACCGGCGCATTCCCCGGTTCCTGCACACAAATCCGTGGAACATATCACAGCGAATGCCTGGACAAGCACATTCCCCTGCCGGGAATCCATCGTCAGCGTATGCGCACGCGGCAACAGCAGCGGCATGCCACAGGCACCATGCTGACTCACACGGTTGATGATCGACACGTCTCATGCCTGTGTTCCCGGCGGGAGGAGTTGGGCGTGGCGGGCGCAACGCTCCCACGCCCGCACCGCCTTAGCCGCCAGACGCCCGCGACGGCCAGGCTGCCTGACATCCAACACCAACTCCAACACCCCACCAGACACCAACACCCGACGAAACCAATACGACGCCCACGACCGGTTCGACACCACACCACGCGACGAAAAACACCCCACACCAGGCTCCCCCTCACACCCCACAGAAGACACCTCCACCGCACGGCCATGAGCAGCCTGCCACACCCCCAACAAGCCATCCACACCACCAGCCGGCACCACACGCCAACACAACCACGCCGCGATCCCATCTTTCCAATGATTGAGCCATTCTTCGCCAGTCACCTCAACCACAGGCAGATGTGCGTCCGGATGATAGAAATACTCGCGAATCACGGCATGCCCGGGATGGTGGTACTCCTCCTCGAAATACGCCGTCGGCGTCAACACCAACACACCATCACTACCCAGATCCTCACGCAACGGGCATGGCATCCCCGTTCGAGGGTTCCGCCCATTACGGGCGCACCACGCATCAACCCGATCATAGATGTCCAGCAACGCGTGCCCCAGCACTTCAGGATCGAAAGAATCCACATCCATCTCCCCCTCCCTGACTCGGCTATCGGTATCCCACCCGCGCAATGAAGGCACGGGAACGCTGAGATGAAAACCTTTGGACGTTTGCGAGACAAGACACTCCATGGCATGATTCCATCTCGCGGCGCCCTTGCCGATCGGCTCGCACAACTCCTTCCACCCCGGCGGGTCGCCCTGAGCGATCAGATTGCCACGATGGTCGATGTTCCAATCAATGATGCCGCAAACAGCCAACCCAAGGGCGCGCGGCGTCGCCTCGGCCGCATGAAATACACACGAAGCCCCATCGGCAAGCGCCGTTATCCCACCCCCCCCTTGAAGACAGACATAATTACGCAATACATACCCGCCCGGCCCACGTCTGACGGTAACCCAGCAGAAATCATCAACGACAAGCCCCGGAGCGGCAGGAAAATCAGAGGGAATGGTCAAAAACATTACTTGCCCCCTATCACGAACTCGACCTTGATGGGCAGCGGGCCCGCCCGCCTGTTCACACCAGCATACCCGCACAACAACCGCCGCCGATGGCATCTGTACAAGGTGTCGCGCCCTCCGTACCGGAACGCCGCTGCATCCAACAGCAGATCATCATCGTGGATTGTGCAACCGTTTGCAGCCCAAGACCCCGCATCTGCCGCAACAAGCGCCAGCTAACACCGCCCGCGGGCGATGTCGGACATCATGCGGATCTGGCGGTAGTAGCGTTCCCCGCTCAGGCCGTCGACCGTCGGGGTGTTGCGCATCGTGACACCGTCGAGCCCGCCGGCACGCGCGACATCCGCCAGCACAGCCCGATGCCATGCCACGTCAAGCAGCGGAGCCGCCCGCCGGCAGCCCATCGCGTACATCGCGCATACCAGCGCGTGACCGCCCCAGTTTGACGTGCCGGAGACAATCAGCTCGTCCGCGGGAACCATGCAGGCGATACGCTCGCCATGCTCGACGACATCCTCGATGACGATGGAATCAAGCCTGCCCATGCCGATCTCATTGCCGCCGTCGCCGATGCCGATCACATGCAATCCCAGCCTGGTGAGTCGGCTGAGCGGGGCGGTCCACCGGTCGATGTCAAACCCCCGCATATTGTGCGGGTTCCCGTCGCGCGCAGGCCCGACGCGCTCAATGTAGATGATGGTGTCGATGCCATGATGATCGACAAACCCGCGCATCGCGTCAATCCACTGGTCGAAGTGTCGCGCATCCGCAGGCGCGATGGCCACATGGTCTTCGGGCAGTCGCGACGAGGCCCCTGCGCGGATGACCGGCTCGCACGGCTCATCGCTGACCAGCCAGGCATCCGAACCGATGGCCCGTAGCGCCTCACACAGCTCGACCGCCCCGGCGGGACCATCCGATTCGGCAGCCGGACGCTCGGCCTGCGGAATGTAGAACCCGGTGACGACCATGGCCTTGTGGCCGCCGGATTTAAGCCACCGGGCGGCATGGAACAGGTCGCCGCGCGCGAAGGTCATCATGGTTTCGCTGCCCCGGCCTACATCCGCCGCAGCAGCATTCTGGATGTGCGCGACGCGAGGTTTCCACCGCCAGCTTGCGATGCGGGCGGCAGGGCCGATGCCGCCATGGCGCGCCGCACTGCCACGGCCGGCATGAAACGTATCCGATTGCCGATTGACATGTCCTGCTTGGTTGTATTGCATCGTTTCCGTCATATCCGCTCCTCTCCTATCAGCGCCCGGCCGGTCAAATCGGCCGAACGCCGTATGCCACGCCTGTCTCGCCTGTCTCGCCTATCTGTCTCATGTCTTGTCTCACGATTCGATATGCCCCAGCACGCTTCCGGATCTCGCGCTGTCGCCCGGCTGCGCGGCGATATGGACCACGCCGCCAATCGGGGCCGTAACCTGGATTTCCATCTTCATGGCTTCCAGAACGACGACCGGCGTGCCCGCGCCGACTTCAGCGCCGTCATCGACCAGCCAACGCGCCACAGTGCCGGTGATCGAGGCGAGGATATCCCCGGCGTCATGCGCGGTCGTCTCCTCCACGCCGCCATCGTGCGATGTTCCATCACCGGCCACCCCCGCCGTCCCAAGCGAGGAGACCAGACCAGCCGGCAAGCCGACCTCGACGCGGCGGCCATCCCATTCAATCCAGGTACGATGCAACCCGGTATCTGCGTCATCGAAACGTGCCGACATCCCATCAGGCTTGAGCTGTTCGGGGTCAAGCCGCTTGAGCAGCACCTCCTCGATCCACCGCGTGTAGACGTGGAACCCGTGCTCCGCCGTGAAATCAGGGTCGGCGAGCACCGCCCGGTCGAACGGCACGACCGTGGGCACGCCGTCGATGCGCAGTTCGGCGAGCGCCCGTCGCGCCCGTTGCAGGCATTCCTCGCGTGTCGGGGCGTGCACGATGAGTTTGGCGAGCATGGAATCGAAGTGGTCGGAGACAATCGAACCGGCCTGTATGCCGGTATCGAAGCGTATGCCCGGCCCGCTGGGCGCCCTCAGCGCGGTGATGCGCCCGGGGAACGGCGCGAATCCGAGCGATGGGTCTTCCGCGTTGAGACGGAATTCCATCGCATGCCCGTCATGCGCCGGTTTGAGCCCGGCGATCGACGCCCCTGCGGCGATACGCAGCTGCCAGGACACCAGGTCGATCCCGCTGGTCATTTCGGTGACCGGGTGTTCGACTTGGATACGCGTGTTGACTTCCATGAACGAGAGCGTGCCATCCGGGGCCACGAGGAATTCCACGGTTCCGGCACCCACGTACCCGACTTCAGAGCAGATCGCCACGGCCGCATCCTCGAGCCGTTGTGTGATGCTCCCGAGCAGGAAGGGCGCCGGGGCCTCCTCGATAAGCTTCTGGTTGCGCCGCTGGAGCGAGCAGTCCCTAGTACCGACGGCGATGACCCCGCCATACGTGTCGCCGAGCACCTGAACTTCGACGTGACGCGGATGGTCGAGGAACCGTTCGATGAAACACTCCCCGTTGCCGAACGCGGCTTCGGCCTCGTGGACGGCGGATTCGAAGGCGGGTTCGACATCGGCGAGGTCGCGCACGACTTTCATGCCGCGGCCTCCCCCGCCGTGCACCGCTTTGATGACAATCGGCAGACCGTGTTGACGCGCGAATGCGGCGGCTTCCTGCGCGTCCTTGACCGGTTGCGTGGTGCCCGGGGCCATGGGTGCGCCGACTTTCGCGGCGACAGCACGCGCTTCGACTTTGTCTCCGAGCATGCGGATGGTCTGCGGTGATGGGCCGATCCATGTCAACCCGGCATCCTGGACCGCCTGCGCGAAATCGGCGTTTTCCGATAGGAATCCGTACCCTGGATGAACAGCATCCGCATGTCCGCTTGCCGCCGCCTTGAGCAGTGCCGGAATGTTGAGGTAGGTTTCCATTGACGTCACCCCGTGCAGGGCGATGGCCTCATCGGCAAGCTGGACGAACAGCGCGTCGGCGTCATCATCCGCATAGACGGCGACCGCCTCCAGCCCCAGATCATGGCAGGCGTGGATAATTCGTACGGCGATTTCCCCGCGATTGGCGACCAGAATGCGCTTCATCGGGACTCCTTTCCATCGTGTTCATCGGGATGGGATAGGTCTTGGCCTCCCGATGCCGCCATTGCGCCCTCCCAGGCTTTGCGGAACCGGATGGACGCGCCCGGCGGCAGTTGCGCCGCCAACGCGAGCGCATCAAGTGCCAGCACGGCGATCACCGGATAGCCGCCGGTGACCGGCTGGTCGCGCAGGAACAGCACGGGCTGCCCGCTTCCGGGCACTTCAAGCGAGCCGGGGACCATGCCTTCGCTGGGCAATTCCCGCGTGTCTTCGCGTTCCAGGGGCTGCGGGCCGTTGAGCCTCAGCCCGGTACGGTTGGATTGTGCGGTGACCTGCCACGTGGTGCCGAACAGCGTGCCGATGGCGGCCGGCGTGAACCAGTCATCATGCGGGCCGAGCATGACATCGAGCCAGACCGGATGATCGGCGCTGCCGATCGCCTCCGGACCGGCATGGTGCATGGTGCCGGTCGGCAGGTGGCCGTCCCATTCGCATGGCCGCCCTACGCTTCGTGACGGATCGGCGGGTCCGGCGGCGAGCGTGTCGCCTGCGGCCAGCGGAGCCGGTCCGATGCCGGACATGGTGTCCAGCGAAGCGCTGCCGAGCGTCATCGGGACTTCGAATCCGCCTCGAATGGCAAGATAATCACGTAATCCCGCGCGCGGCACGCCAATGGTCAGGGTTTCGCCGTCATGGAGGATGATGGCCTCCTGCCGGTGCAGGCTTTGCGTTACGGCCACGCGCCTTGGATTGGCACCAGATGCGGCCTTTCCGGTGATACATACATCGACGGGTGCCCCCGTAACGGCGACCACCACATTCCCTATCGCGGTGAACGCGGCATCGCCGGCGGTCAGTTCGATGGCGAGCGCACCGGGCGGATTGCCGACAAGCAAATTGGCAAGACGGTAGGCGGGCATATCGCATGCCCCCGATCCGGCGACGCCCATAGCCGAGGCATACCGGCCCTCGTCTTCAAACAGGGCAAGCAGGCCGGGGCGGTCCACACGCAAGCCGTGGACGCGTGTCGTTGAATCTGAACCGCTACCGGAGTTCCCGGTATTCGCTCGGATATCGCCGTCCGTCGACGTTCGGCCTTGGCGCGCAATATCAGTCATGATCGCCCGATCACGCTCGGCGTGGAACATCACACGGTCGCCGGGCATGATGGCGGCGGGCGGGTCCGCCTGTGCATCCCACATCGGCATGGCCGTGTGCCCAATCAGCTGCCATCCGCCCGAGCTTTCGCGCGGGTAGACACCGCTGAACCGCCCGGCGAGGCCGACCGCGCCTGAGGGCACGACCAACCGTGGCGTCGCGCGGCGCGGTACGTCGAAAATCGGGTCCCCGTCCACCAAATACGTGAATCCGGGGGCGAACCCGCCGAATGCGGCCGTCCACGGAGTGCCGGTATGCCGGGCGACCACCTCATCGGCGCTGATACCAAGCAGCTGCGCCACGGCCTCAAGATCCTCGCCGTCGTAGATGACCGGCACGGTCACCGTCCGATGCTCTTGAGCCTCATCGGGCGTATCGGGCAGCGTCATAATCGCTTCGGCGAGCGAAGCTGAACGGATCTTGCGCGGATCGAATCGCACGAGCACGGTCTGCGCGGCTGGAACCAATTCCGTGACCGCCGCGAACGGTCGTGCCGGCGCCAGCGAAGCAACGGATTCCCCTGCCGACGCGTTTGCCGAAACGGCATCCTCCATCGCCGCGTTCAGCGCATGATACAGGCCGAGCGCATGGCGCAAATCCCCGGTTTCCACGAGCAGCGCGTCCTGTCCTGCCGGCAATATCCGTCTCATGATTTCGCGGCTTTCATGGACACTGATGGCGACGAGCCGTCACCGTACCATCCTCGACCATGCGCAGCACCCGTGCGGCCACCTGTTCCGGGTCGGTGACGACCGCGCCCGGCTCGCGCCGCGAGACCAGATGACCGTCCGGGGTGTAGGCGCGGTCGGCGAACGCCTCGCGGAACACACGCAATCCCGCGTCCTCGGCAAGCCGGCCGACCACCGAACCGGGCAGGGTGAGCAAGGCCAGCGACGGATCGACGGCCTTGATCGCCTCGACCACGGCTGCGGCATGCCGTTCGTCAATCGCGATCCGGTTGTACAGCGCCCCATGCGGTTTCACATATTTCACTTGCGTTCGGGCAGCCGCCGCGACACCTTCCAGCGCGCCGATTTGGTAGATGACGTCGGCAGCGAGATCTTCGGGCGTCTCATCGACATACCGACGGCCGAATCCGGCAAGATCGCGGTACGCCACGTGCGCGCCGACCGTCACACCGTGCGCCGCCGCGTATCCGACTGTGCGCAGCATGCCCGCCGGGTCGCCCGCATGGAAGCCGCACGCCACATTCGCGCTCGACACCACGCCGAGCAGCGCCGTGTCGTCGCCGAGCGCCCACCGGCCGAAGCTTTCGCCCATATCGCTGTTGATGTCTATTCCCGTCATTGTTGTTCCCCACTTCCGCTGTTTTCTGCTTTTCGACATCTCATATCTTCCGCATCGCGCGCCATCGGTATTGATGTATTTGCACCGACGCGAGTCACACCATGAAACTGCGGTCGGGAATATCCGTAAGGAACATGTGCCCGGGAGCGTGGGTAATCGCGAACGACGGTTTCGACGCCATCACCGCCGCCTGCGGGGTCACGCCGCACGCCCAGAACACGGGGATGTCACCGTTCTCCATGATCGGCGGGTTGCCATAATCGGGGTGCTGCAAATCGGTGATGCCGATACGCTCCGGCTCGCCAATCTGCACCGGCGCGCCATGGACGCTCGGGTAATAGCCGGAGATGCGAACGGCGTCCGCGATGCGGTCAGGCTGGATGCCACGCATCGACACCACCATCGTCGAACTGAACTGTCCGGCCGACTTACAAGGAATCGACGTATCGTACATCGGCACGTTGCGTCCCTGCTCGATATGATGCACCGGAATACCCGCCTCCATCAGCGGGAATTCGAAGGTGAAACTGCATCCGATTAGGAATGTGACCAAATCATCATGCTGCGCCCAGATATCGGTGATATCGCTGCACGTGTCCACCAGCTCGCCATGCTCCCACACCCGGTACAGCGGGATATCCGTGCGGATATCGCTGCCGGCCGCAATGGACGGCCGGGGATTGCCCGGATCAAGCACCTCGAGGATCGGGCAGGGCTTGGGATTGCGTTGGGTGAACAGCAGGAAATCGAACGCGTATTCACGCGGCAACGCAATCATATTCGCCTGGGCGAAACCGCGGGCGATGCCGCAGGTCGGGCGCACCACGCCGTGCCGGAACGCCTCACGCGCCTCTTGCGGCGTCGTATTCGCGTCCAGTACGGGCGCAATACCTTGCGTATTGTGTTCAACCGGCGCAACGCCGGACATCAACGAACCCATAGGAACCTCCCTTTCGTCCACACGCTAAGTTGGGCGCGTTAAACCCGGGTTTCACGCAGCAACGAGGAAGATCACCAACCTGTGACCGGCGGATTACGGGCATGCCCCGCCCGTGCGATCCGTGAAATACGCGCGGAATAACATGAGGCTCGTTCGACGACGCGGTGGCTCAGCCACGACGCGTCGGCCGCGGGGCACACCGGCGGCAGGGCCGCGAGACCGCCAAGGCCATCACGGCAAGCCAACACGAGAGGAGTCATTCCATGAGCGCAGTCGTACTCGGGGTAGGAAACGCATCGGTATTGTTCAAGGGGTTGGATATCGGCGGCGTGGACACGGTCACCATCATTGACGCGCATGATGATTGTGCTTCGGCCTTTGATTTGAGCGTATTGCGCGGCGACGGGATCTTCGAGGCGACCACGGTCTACGACGGATTCCCCGTATCCTTGGAAAACCATCTCAAACGGCTCGCCCATTCCGCCGCACTGGTTGATATGCCCGAACCTGATGTCGACGCGTTCACCGACGCCTGTCAAGGGGTCATCGACGCCTACGACGGGGCCGAAGAAGCGCCTATGCTCCGCATTCTCGTCTCGCGCGGCCTCGACCCGACCACCGGCATCGGCGCCGAAGCGGAACATTCAGACAACGGACCGTTGATGCCAAGCGTATGGATATTCCTTGACGGCGTGGGCACAGGACACAGCATCGAGCCGATTACCATGGCGACGCTCACCCGCGGATACCCGTCGGATATCACGTCGAAAGCGCCGTGGCTGCTCAACGGCGCGAAAACCCTGAGTTATGCGGTTAATCAGGCGATGCACCGGGAATGCGACCGGCGCGGGGTCGGCGACGCGGTCACCACTACAACGGACGGGTATACGTTGGAATGTCCCAACAGCAGCATCGTCGCACGATACGGGGATACGTACGTCACGCCGGACCCGCGCATCGGTATCCTAAACGGCACATCGCAACGCGAACTGTTCGCGTGGGCGCTTGAGGAAGGCAAGCGGACCGCGTACCGCAAGCTGCCGGTTGACGAGCTGCGGGATGCGGACGAGTTGTATATGACGCACGGCGGCTGGGTGGTTCCGGTCAAGGAGCTGGACGGCAAAGCATATGCGGTGGATATGGACGAAATCCGTGCGATGAACGAGGCCATCCACAGCGGGCGCACGCATGATGACGCGCTGACAATCGGGCCGAGCGGGGAATACGACGCGTAAGGAGCGTCGTTTTGCCCCCAGGCTACCCGACCGTGTTGTTGTACACCTGCGCCTGAAGGTCCTTGCGCGCGGTTTCAAGCGTGGTGATGCTGCCGAGCAGCGCGATTTTCTCCTCGCCGTCCGGCAGCTGGGCCATACGGCGTCTGGCCGCGCCGATTCTGCGCATGTAACCGATATCAAGCAGCCGGGCCAACAGTTCAGACGCATACTGGCGCTCCCCCTGGGTCGGCTCCCGCAGCTGGACGTCGGCGACGCCGGGCGCTCCGGCGACACCGGCGCCTTGTCCCTCACCTACACCAGGCGCCGACTGTTGGTTCGGCGGGGTCGGCAACGGCAACGGCATCACGGCAAGCTCGTCAATCACCGATTGGAGCATCGGACCGCCTGCCTTGGTCAGATTGTGCATCCACAAGCCTTGCGGGGTGTCATCCGTCGGCAATCCGCCGGCAGCCGCAATCGCCTGGAACAGGGTGCGGAACACCGGGGTCATGAAATTCGCCAGAGTCAACTGGGCAAACCATTCGCGGTCGATCGCACGCGGAATCTGGATGAGCGTCGCCATGAACTGCTGCTCGCAGATGAACACCGCGTCGTCGATGTGGAAATACGTCTGATTGGCGGCATCGCGATGCTCAAGCTCCCGCCTGCGAGCCGGATTCGCGTACGGGTCATCGCGGTCAGCACGCTCCTCGATACGCACCTGCTGGCGTCGGCGGGGCGCGTAGGCGTCCTCGTCGCGTACGTTGTACTGCCGTCTGGCCTGTCTGACCTCGCGCTGCATGATATCAAGGTCGATGCCGATGCGCCGGGTCGCCTTGCGCGTGTACAAGTCAAGCAGCGAACGGTCGCGGATCTGCGCGATCAGCGGTGCGGCTGCCTTGACCGCGCCCATCTGCCCGGTGGCGTACTGGGTGTCGAAGCGGTCGATTGCCGTGTCGATGACGAAATCGTAGAGCGGACGGGCGCTGTCGATCAGTGCGCGCACAGCCTCGTTGCCGCGCTGGATTCGCAGATCACACGGATCGAGATTGTCGTCGGCCACGGCGACGAAGGTCTGCGACAGGAATGAAGAATCCAACCCGAATGCGTGCAGCGCGGCCTTCTGTCCTGCCGCGTCGCCGTCGAACGTGAAGACGACACGCGAACTGAGCGACTGCCCTTCGACCTTAAGCGGCCCGACCAGCTGGACGGCGCCCAGCGAATCGTCCGCAATCAGACGACGGATGATTTTCGCGTGTTCCGCGCCGAACGCGGTGCCGCATGTGGCGACCGCCGTGTCGATACCCGCCAAATGGCAGGCCATGACATCCGTGTACCCCTCGACAATCACCGCCTGGCGGTGCTTCACAATCGATGATTTCGCCAAGTCAATGCCGTAAAGCACCTGCGTTTTGCGGTACAGCTGCGTATCCGGCGTATTGATGTACTTCGCCGCGATGGTGTCGTCGTCATACAGTTTGCGCGCGCCGAAGCCGAGCGTGCGACCGGTCGAATCGCGAATCGGCCATGTGGCCCGACCTCGAAAATAGTCATAGATGCCATGCTGGCCGCGACGGGCGAGTCCAGCATCCAACATCTCCTGCTGGGTGAAGCCCTTGTCCGCCAAATGTCGCACGAGATTGTCCCAGCCTTGCGGGGCATAGCCGCAGCCGAAACGTTCGCAATCGGCCTGGCTGAAATTGCGGCCGCCGAGCAGCTTGCGCGCGGCGAGCGCCTCCTTGCTCATGATCTGCGAGGTGAAGAACCGCTGGGCCTCCTCGTTTGCTTCAAGCAGACGCGCGCGTTTCGACCCGGCATGCTCGCCTTGGCGCGAGCCTTGATCGTAATGCAGCTCGATGTGGTATTTGTCGGCGAGCAGTTCGACCGCCTCACGGAAGTCGATGTTCTCCTGGTGCTCGACGAAGCCGAAGACGTCGCCGCCCAGCCCGCAACCGAAGCAGTGCCACACGCCCAAGGACGGGCGGACGTTGAAACTCGGGGTTTTCTCGTCATGGAAGGGGCACAGGCCGACATAGGTGCCGGTGCCTGAAGGCTTGAGCGTGACGGACGCGGATACGATATCGTACAGGTCCGCGGCGGCGCGCACCTTCTCAACGTCTTCTTTCTTGATCATCCCGGGCATAGGTTCCATGCTAGCCTGAGGGCTGTTCAGTGGCGTGCGCCGCCAGAGAACAGCGTGCCGTGCGACCGCGATGTCGCACCGCAGACAGATACTGCCGGCGCCGGCAGGCCGCCGCGACACCGCGTGTCCGAGTCGGCGCTCAGCACAGAATCGAATGCAAGGTCGCCGCCGACCCGTCCGTCAGGCTGGCCACCTGGTCAATTGCCACGCGCAACCGTTCGTCATCATTCGACGCCTGCCGCCAGTCATCGAGGAACACCGTCTCCAGTGCGTCGCTCGGCCTCGGCGAGTCAGCCATAAGCACATCCACCAAATCGGTGACAATTCGCTGCTCTTGCTCATGGAACGGCTCACGTTCGCGGGGAGCCATGACGAAATACACAGACATCCCCTTAAGCGCCAGAATCTCATAGCGTGTCCGGTCAGGCACCACCACATGCGCCGCATACCGGGTCAACGGCCCGGTACCATATCGCTGCCGTGTGGCCGATTCCACCGATCCGGCGAAACGGCCGATCAACGCGCTGGTCATGTTCTTCAACTGCGCCAACGCCTGCCGGGAACCATCGAAACGACCCGGCAGAAGTTGTCCGTCACGCAGCCTGAGCACCGCCGCCAGCAGAAGGTCCGGGTCCCACTGCCGCCCATACCATGCGCGCGCCGATTCGACCACCCGGTCGACAATCCGGTTGTCCGCGAGCGCCACCGGATTCAGTGTGCCGGTCGCAATCGCATCCTCAATATCATGCACGCTATAGGCGATGTCGTCAGATAGGTCCATCACCTGGCATTCCATCGGCGTACTGGCCTCGGGCGCCCCCTGCTTGAGCCAATGGAACACCGGCTCATCGTCTGGGTAGACGCCGAATTTCACGCTACGCTCCCCTTTGGGGTGAGCGGCCGCCTCGCGAAGCGTCCACGGGTATTTCACCGCGGCGTCCAATGCAGCGCGCGTCAGATTGACCCCGGCGGACCGCCCGTCGGGAAGGAATATTTTCGGTTCCAGTCGCGTCAGCAATCGCAAGGTCTGCGCGTTACCTTCGAATCCGCCGATATCCTTGGCAATTGCCGCCAACGCGCGTTCACCGTTGTGTCCGAATGGTGGATGCCCTAGGTCGTGTGCGAGGCACGCGCAATCGACAACGTCGGGGTCGCAGCCGAGCAGAGCGCCAATTTGCCGGCCGATTTGCGCGACTTCGAGCGTATGCGTCAATCGCGTGCGCGCGAAATCGTCGGTTCCTGCGACCAGAATCTGGCTTTTACCGCCCAGCCTGCGCAGCGCGGACGAATGAATCAGTCTCGCCCGGTCGCGCTGGAACGCCGTGCGCGACGGGGATTTCGGCGGTTCAGGCGCCCAACGCTCTTCGTCCGCCGCGCAATACCCTTCAGTGGTGAGTACACGTTCGCCGTCGGCTGTAGTCGTCATATCTGCCCTTTCCCGTCTCCCCGTCGCGCATCCCAGCGCTGACATTCCAGACGCATACCGCCGATTACGGTTCGGCAATCCGCCGCAGGCAGCGCGCCAACCAGCGGTCAATAGCCGCGGCAGCCGCCGACGCAACCGACGACAACCCGCCGCCGAAGCACTCAAACAGTCAAGCAATCAAGTACTCAAGCGGTCGAGCGGGGCGGCCCGACAGGCGTCGCACGCCACGCCACCTGAAACCGCCTCGCTTCCCGCTTTGGTCTCGATTACAGGATGCTCGCCGGATCGAGTTTCGCCAAATCCTCAGGGGGCAGCACCTCGGGCGCGTGCAGATACAGGCGCGGGATGCGGTTGCGCAGGCAAGTGAAGATCTCGTAGCTGATGGTGTCCGCCGCGCGTGCCCAGTCGTCCGCGGTCGGTTCAGCGTAGTCCTCTCCCCTGCCCGGGCCGAACAGTTCAACGGTGTCGCCCTCATGGACGCCCATGTCGGCCGCGCTGCCGTGCAGGTCGAGGATGAACTGGTCCATGCACACGCGCCCGGAGACGCGCAACAGCTTCGGCCCCTGTTCGGTCATGACACGCACCGGGCCGCCAAGCTTGGTGATATG
This sequence comes from Bifidobacterium thermacidophilum subsp. thermacidophilum DSM 15837, assembly GCF_000426425.1. NCBI lineage: Bacteria > Bacillati > Actinomycetota > Actinomycetes > Bifidobacteriales > Bifidobacteriaceae > Bifidobacterium > Bifidobacterium thermacidophilum. Next base: position 426,143 of record NZ_AUFI01000006.1, on the reverse strand, counting down.
TTTGGCGCCCTGCATATCGAATCCAGATGCGGAACGGTGAATGCCGTCAGCGTATCCGACAGGCACAATTGCGGTGCTCGTGGCCTGCGGCGTCAGATAGGTGCGGCCGTAGGAGATGCCGTGACCGGATTCCACGTCCTTGACCGTGCCAAGCTGCGCCTGCAAAGTCATGGCTGGCTTCAAACGGTAGGTCTGCGGCGTGCCCATCGCCGGATCGGGCTCATAGCCGTACAGGCCGACGCCCGGCCGGGTAAGTTCGAAATGGATCTGCGGGCGGTCGAGCGTGGCCGCGGTATTGGCCAGATGTCTGATTTTCGGCGCGATTCCAGCTGTGCGCATCCGCTGAGTGAACTCGTTGAAGGTGGCGACCTGTTGGTCGGTCGCGTCGACGAATTCCGGAACATCCGGCGAATCGGCGACCGCCAGGTGGCTCCACTGGCCGATGATATCGAGCACACCTTCCTTGGCAAGCGGCACCAGCTTATCGAGCGCCGCGCCGAAGCCCTGCGGAGTGAAGCCATTGCGGCCGAACCCGGAATCGACTTTCACATGGACGCGCGCCGGACGCCCCACCTTGCGTGCGGCCGCGGCGAGCGCGTCGATACCAGCGAGAGAGCCGACAGAAACGTCGATATCGTTGGCAATCAGTTCATCGAACGGGACCTGCGTGCCGTTGTACACCCACGTAAGAATGTGGCAACGGTCCGGGCCGATTCCGGCCTTGCGCAGCAGCAGCGCCTCATGCGATTGCGCGGTGCCGAGCCATGTGGCGCCTCCCGCGAGCGCGGCGAGGGCGGACGGAATCAACCCATGCCCGTACGCATCCGCCTTGACGACGCCCATCACCGCGGTGCCGGACTGGGGGCCACCGACCACGGACACCAAATGCCGCATATTGTCGCGCATCGCCGCGAGGTCGACGATCGCCTGCGCCGGATATTGACGCAACGCGGCCTGATAATTCGCCTCGCCCTGCGCCGAGGAAAACTGCCATGCTGGAACTGCATTCAAAGTCATGCTCCCATTGTTGCGCAGGGAGGTAACATTCGTCGCACGCGTTTCCTCCCCGGCGGTTCCCTGTCCACATCGTGGAACCCTTCGCGTCATCGCCCCGGCGCGTCGGGCGCGACGGTTATAAAAGAGAAGGCAATGCGAATCATGGGGAATTCTGTTTCCCCGCCCCGATTCCGGATCATTCGTCGCGGCGCCTGTCCCGTCGCGTTATCGGAAGAGAATTCATGAACCTGCTACGTAAGAAATCCGTCGAAAGCATGGTCGCGCAGGCCACGCCGCTCAAACGGACGTTGAAAACCTTCGATTTGACGATGCTCGGCATCGGCGCGATTATCGGCACCGGCATCTTCGTGCTCACCGGCAAGGGAGCGCTGACCGCCGGCCCGGCATTGTGTGTGTCCTTCCTGCTGGCCGCGGTATGCTGCGGGTTCGCCGGCCTGTGCTACGCAGAATTCGCATCGATGGTGCCAGTCAGCGGTTCCGCCTACTCGTACGCGTATGTGGCGTTCGGCGAAATCATCGCCTTCATGATCGGTTGGGATCTGATTCTTGAATACGCACTCCAAGCGGCGACCGTCTCCGCCGGATGGAGCGGGTATTTCAACAAGCTCTTGGAAGGCTTCGGCATCCACCTGCCGGTCGAACTGACCGCGGCATACGGCACCACGCCGGGGGTCACAACCTATTTCAACCTGCCCGGATTCATTGTCGTGCTATTGATCACGTGGGTGCTGTCCATCGGCATCAACCAGACGAAACGCACGAACGACATCATGGTGATGATCAAACTCGCAATCATCGTGCTGTTCATCGTGTGCACGGTGTGGTATGTCAACCCGGCGAACTGGAAACCGTTCTCCCCGTACGGCTGGTACACCTTCCAGCCGGGTTCGACCAAGCCGATGGGCATCATTCCGGCGGCTTCAATCGTGTTCTTCAGCTTCATCGGCTTTGACGCAGTGTCCTCGTCCGCGGAGGAAACGGTCGAACCGAACAAGACCCTGCCGCGCGGCATCCTGTATTCGCTGATCATCTCGACCGTGCTGTACATCATCATGACGCTTATCATGACAGGCATCGTCAAATACCCTGAATTCGCGAAGTTTGTGGACGCCCCGGTCGCCGGCGTGATTCTCGCCACCGGGCTCAACTGGCTCGCCTTCGTTGTCAATCTGGGCGCGCTGATCGGCATGACCACGGTGATGCTCGTCCAGCTGTACGGCCAGTCGCGCATCTGCTATGCGATGAGCCGCGACGGCCTGTTCCCGAAGTTCTTCGGCGAGGTCAACAAGAAGTTCCACACGCCGTTCAAGGGCACATGGTTCTTCGGCATTCTCACGGCAATCGCCGGCGGATTCATCAATATCAACATCCTGTTCGAACTGGTGAATATCGGCACGCTGTCCGCGTTCATCATCGTGTCGGCGGGCGTGCTGTGGATGCGCAAGACCCAGCCGGACACCCATCGCGGCTTCCGCGCCCCTGGTGTTCCGGTCACGCCGATCCTGGCGATTGTGTTCTGCTGCGTCCTGATCGTCGGCCTCAATTGGGAGACTTGGGTGCGGTTCGTGGTCTGGTTCGCGCTCGGTTTGATCGTGTATTTCGCGTACGGTCGCAAGCATTCGAAGCTCGGCGCGGCGGACGGGAACGATTCAGTTACAGCCCCGGCGGCCGGGAACGACAGCGACAGTCTCGTAGCTTTCGAATCCTGAGCATGGCGAGCGGGCGCTGAGCCCAGCGAGCCTCTCCGCAACGCCGAATGCCGCTGATTGCTTCATCGCGATCGGCGGCATTGCTTATTCAACGACGTCTCAACCTTCTGCCGACGCCGAGCGTGTCTTCTGCGTCGGCAGAAGGTTATCAAGGCGACAGATAACACCAGTGCGCCGAATGCCGTGGCGACAGAGCCTCTGGCTGACGGCGGAACCGTACCAGCCTCCGGCCAGCCGCCTACCGGCCACTCACCATTCGTGGCGCTGGTAAGCGATCCGCGTGGTGTCGGTCGGCCGGTCGATGAGCTGGATCAGCCCACACCGCGTGAACCCACAGGTTTCAAGAACGTGCTGCATGGCTTTGTTGTTCGGATGGGTGTCCGCCCGGACGTTGCCGTACTGTTTGAGCGCCCATTCCAGGCATTCCCGCGCCGCATGGCGGATCAGACCGGACGAAGCGATGCGGTGGATGGTCACGTAGGCGTCATCGTCAAGCCACTGCCCATCGATGGTCTGATAGGTCGGGTCTTCGCCCGTGCAAGCCGCGAATTGCGCGAGAATCCGCTCATTGGCGCCGCTGCCGTCAACCAGCAGGATGCTGCGATGACGCATGATATCATCCTGCACGATTTCCGGCTTCGGGAAGGTATGCCCCCATTGGGTGGGGTTCCCGTTGCGGGCCATCAGCTCACGGGCGCGCTCGTAGTTCTGCTCCATCACCGGAAAATCGCGCATGGTGGCGTGCCGGAATCGCCGTGCAACCATATTGTCTGTCTCCTGCCGTAGATAACCTGCTCCACCCTACCACGGCAAGTATCACAGCATCTGTGGCACGGCGCGCACATCGCAAGGCGAACGAATCCAGCACCCCGGCTGATAGCACGACGGCGGGGTGCGTCACCGTCTGTGAAGCACCCCGCCGTTACCGTACACGTATTGCGACGCGAATCGCCGCGCTCAGACCACCTTGCGTTCGAACGGATCAGAGCTGATGCCCTTCGCCAAGATGTCCTTGCACCATTCCTTCGCGGTGAACAGGCTGTGGTCACGGTAGTTGCCGCAGCTTTCAATCGTGGTCGCCGGCACATCGTCCCAAGTTGCCTTGTAGGCAATGAATTCCAAGGATTCCTTGAGCGCACGCGCAACATCCTCTGTGCTGTGCGTGCCCCAGGTCAGCAGATGGAATCCGGTACGGCAGCCGAACGGCGAGCAGTCGATATACCCCGGGATGCGTTCGCGCAGCAGCACCGCGATGGTGTGCTCGATGGTGTGCAGACCGGCGGTCGGAATGGCGTTCTCATTGGGCTGGACCAGCCGCAAGTCGTAATTCGAGATCACATCGCCGTTCGGTCCGGTTTCGGTGTCGATGTAGCGCACGTACGGCGCCTTCACCTTCGTGTGATCAAGCTGGAAGCTTTCGACAACCGGCTTGCCGTCCTGCGTGGGCTTGGATTCATCGCTCATAGTACCTCCTCGATGCCGGGGTGGCCTGCGTTGCACACGTAGACCACCCGCTTTCGATGCCTAGTCTAGCCCGCCCGGATGTATGCCGCCGCGGGCGAGAGCGTATAGGACATAGAAAAAAGCTATGCCCGGCTAGCGCGGCGCGGGCGGCATGCGCTTCGGCGGTGGATTTTGCTGGCAGCAGCCGGCTCGACGAAAGGCGCTGCGCCGCTCAAACCGGTCAGAAAATGTCCACGCGCAGTGACGGGGCCTTCCAACGACGGGCTTTCAGCTCGGTGTCCAGCGCTTCGAGCGTCCCGCCAGCGACAGCCTTGTCGTACCGCTCGATCATCGAGGTCGCGTTTTCTTCTTCCTCGACCTGCTCTTTGACGAACCAATCGAGGAACTTCGCGCTGTCTGTGTCCCCGGCCGCCTCTGCGGCATCGTGCAGCGTATGGATCAGCCCGGTGACATACTGTTCATGAGCGAGCGCGAAATGCAGCGGATCAGCATCGTCTGTAATGGTTTTGTCGGGTTTTGCGATCGGCAGCAGCTCAATGGTTTCGCCGCGCTTAAGCATCCAAGCGCGCATAAGCATCGCATGGTCGCGTTCCTCCTGCACCTGCACGTCGTACCAGTTGCCGAAGCCGTGCAGGCCACGAGTGTGATAATAATCCGCGAAATCCATATACAGATATGCGGAATAGAGCTCCTTGTTGAACTGGTCGTTGAGCAGTTCCCTGAGATGACGGTCCATCATGTCAGCCTCCTTGCTTTTCGGGCGTGTGTTGGGCCCCGGTCGTGTGTACGTGCAGGCGGAATAGTGCAATGGCCATATTCCGCGGCACCCGCCGGTACCGGTGTCGTCTTCGCCGTCGCTATCGTCTTCAATGACGACACAGTCCATACTATCCCCGCCGAGCCGCAGGGTGTGAGAGGCTCGCCGGCGTGTCACGACCGATCTTGCGTGATGACTTCCATGAACTTCGCACCATACTGGCGCAACTTGTTCTCCCCCACCCCGCTGACTTCAAGGAATTCCTGATCATTGGCAGGTTTGAGCCGGACCATGTCACGCAACGAACGATCGGAGAACACGATATACGGCGGCTTGCCGATTTCCTGCGCGATGCTGCGGCGCAAGGCGCGCAACCGTTGGAACAGCTGTTCGTCCGCCTCGGTGAATTCCGCGGTATCCTGCGCCTGCATGGCCGTAGCGCCCTGGCCGAGCGCGCCGCCAGTCGCGCCCGCGGCACGCGAACGCCCACTCTTTTGCCGTTGGATACGCTTGATTTCGTAATGAAAATCAGGGGCGACCGTCTGCGCTGCGAGCGGCCCGAATTGGACGATGGGCAGCCGGCCTTCGGTGATCGCGAGGAAACCGTCAACGCTCATCTGGTTGAGCACATCGCGGATCCGCGCTTCGGGGACACTGCTCAGCACGCCGTAGCTTGGCACCTTGTCGAGGCCGCGATTGAGCAAATCCTGGGCTTTGGAACCGCGCAGGACCGCCACTATCTTGCCCATGCCGTAGCTCTGCCCCAAATCGTGGACGCACCGACTGATCGCCCGCGCGGTATCCGTAACGTCGAGCGTCTCGAAATTGCCTTCACAGTTCGAGCAGTTCCCGCATGTTGCGGTCGGACCCTCCGGCTGAGCCGAACCGTTGGGCGCAATCAAGTTTGCCAGCCCCTGCTCGGTTTCGGGGTCGGCGAAATACCTGACCATATAATCATGCAAGCAGTGCGTGGTGCGGCAGTAGCCAATCATCCCATCCAACAGGCGACGTTTCGAGGCGCGGACGATCTGCTGCTCCTCAGGGTCGAGGCGCTCGTTGTCACCGTTCAAGTCAAGCAGACGCCGGCGGGTGACGATATCGCTGTCGTTCCACAGGAGCGTGCACCGGCTGGGTTCGCTGTCACGCCCGGCGCGGCCGGCCTCCTGATAGTATGCTTCGATGCTTTCGGGCATATTGTGGTGAATCACATAACGCACGTCGGATTTGTCGATGCCCATACCGAACGCGTTCGTGGCCACGACGACGGGCACGCGGTCGGTGACGAAATCCCGTTGAGTGCGCGACCGGTCTTCCGGCGCCATGCCACCATGGTAGGCGGCGGCAATCGGGCCGTCCGGCAAGCCTGCTGGGGCCTCCGCGTGGCCATGTGTTCCGGATGCCACCATGAGGCTTCGAACCGCATGGTTGAGCGCGGTAGCCACCGCTTCGGTCTCCTTGCGAGTGGCACAGTACACGATGCCGGATTCTCCGGGGTGCGTCGCCACGTATTGCGCAATCCATGCGGTTTTGCGTTTGGTTTCCATCCGGATGACGTCGAAATAGAGGTTTCGACGGTCGAATCCAGTGACGGTGACCAACGGGTTACGCAGGTGAATCAGCGAAACGATGTCGCGACGCACTTTGCCTGTTGCGGTCGCGGTGAACGCGGCGACAATCGGCCTAACCGGAAGCGCGTCAATGAACTCGCCGATACCCAGATACGAGGAGCGGAAATCCTGCCCCCACTGCGAAACGCAATGCGCCTCGTCCACCGTGACCAGCGAGATGCGCGTGTGTACGGCGAAATCCCGGAATCGCCCGGTTTCCAAACGTTCCGGGGCAACATACAGCATGCGAATCTTGCCTTGGGCAGCTTGGGTAAGCACGGCGTCCTGCTCGTCGTGGCTTTGCGTGGTGTTCACGTACGCCGCGGGAATGCCCGCGTCTTGGAGCGCATCCACCTGGTCGCGCATCAGGGAAATCAGCGGGGAGATGACGATGGTCAGGCCCGGCAGCAGGGTGGCGGGGATCTGGTAGCAGATGGATTTGCCCGCGCCGGTGGGCATGACGCCGAGTACGTCACGGCGTTGAAGGATTGCGGTGACGAGTCCGGATTGGCCGGGACGGAACGAATCGTAGCCGAAATACTGTTTCAGCGCGGCGAGCGCCGGCGCCGGTACAGGCGTTTCGCCTCCCGTGTTCCCGCGAGAGTTGCCCATCATTCTTGACACACCTGTCGAATCTGACACACCTGTCGAATCTGCCATACCCGTAGCGCGTGTGATGCCCATCGCCGAATTCCCTGCCGTCATATCCCCCGAGTCTATCCTGCGCGACGGAACTGGCGACTTTTCTGCCCGTCGTGCGACTGACGGCTCGCACGACGGACAGATATACCAGAATGCCAACAGCAACACGGCAATATCGGCACACCATGCGACTGGGAAAACACACACCGGGCAACTACCACCGAATCTCAGCGAACAGCTTACGATATCGCCACGCCATGCGACCAGAAAGTCACACACCGGGCGGATACTACCGGGCCCCGGCACCCGACCAACGACAACCCGCCCACCAAGCGACCACACAATCGCACCGCGGACGGATACCACGGAATTCCGACGGCCACTCAACGCTATCGGCACGCCGTGTGACAGCAAAGTCGCACGGCAGACAGATACCTCACGAATCCAGCACCAAGACGGCGATATCTGCCCGCCATGCGCCCACGCAGTCGCACCGCGGGCAGATGGCCGGCTTCAAGCCACCGACCGACAACCACCGGCGTCCATCCGCGACCCCCACGACGACAACAAAGAACGACCAGCAAGCAACAACGATGGGCGCCCGGAGCCCATCATCGCCCCGGACGCCCATTCATCACGTCCCCTTGTCGGATACCGGACCCGAGTATCCGGCATCCATCCAGCTTCTTCCTATCTTCTCTTCCAGTCAGGCCTGCTCAAGCGCCTGATCGAGGTCGGCAATCAAATCATCCGCATCCTCAATGCCCACGGACAGGCGCACCAAGTTCGCCGGAACCTCAAGCGTCGTCCCGGACACCGAAGCGTGGGTCATGGCCGCCGGCAGCTCAATCAGGGATTCCACGCCGCCGAGTGATTCGGCGAGCGTGAAGATCTTCGTTGCTGCGGCGAACCGCTTCGCCGCCTCAAGCCCGCCCTTGAACTGGACGGAAACCATGCCGCCGAAGCCGCCGTGCATCTGGCGTGCGGCGATTTCATGGCCCGGATGCGATTCGAGACCCGGGTACCACACGCGTTCGATCTGCGGCTTGCCTTCGAACCACTCGGCAATCTTGAGCGCGTTGCGGCTATGCTGCTTGACACGCAGATCCAGCGTCTTCAGGCCGCGGATGTCAAGCCAGGAATCAAACGGGGAAGGCACAGCGCCCGCGGAATTCTGCAGGAATGCGACCTTGTCGCGAAGCTCCTCGTCGTTGAGCACGACCGCGCCGCCGACCACGTCGGAATGGCCGCCGATGTACTTGGTCGTCGAGTAGACCACCACGTCGGCGCCATCATCGAGCGGATGCTGCAGCACCGGGGATGCGAAGGTGTTGTCCACCGCGACCTTCGTGCCGTGCGCATGCGCGACCGCGGTTGTCGCCGCAATATCGGTGATGTTGAGCAGCGGGTTGCTCGGCGTCTCCACCCAGATCCACTCGTAATGCTTGGATTCGAGTGCCGCGCTCACCGCCGCGGTGTCGGTGATGTCGCCCACGTCAAGGTTCACGCCCCACGGCACGAACACCTTGGACAGCAGGCGGTAAGTGCCGCCGTACACATCGTTGCCGAGCAGGACACTGTCGCCCGGCTTCAAGGTGGAGCGCAGCAGCACGTCAATCGCGGCGAGGCCGGATGAGAAGGCGAGCGCATACTTGGCGCCCTCAATGGCCGCGAGCTGGGCGTCGAAGGAATCACGCGTCGGGTTGATGGAACGGCTGTAATCGTAGCCGTTGCGCAGACCACCGACACCGTCCTGCTTGAAGGTCGAGGTCATGTAGATTGGCGTGACGACGGCGCCGGTGATCGGGTCAGGCTCCTGGCCGGCGTGGATGGCGCGCGTGGCGAGCTTGGTAGCGGCGAAATCCTTGGCGGACTGTTCGAATGATGCGACGGACATGATTGTTGTTCCTTTCATACGCTGATTTCGAGCGTATCTGGTTGTGCGGGGTTTGTCCCGCGTGTCGGTATCGGTTTTGGTGATGACGGGTTGGTATCGGATGTAGGGTTGATTGTCGGACCGCTGATGTGCGAGCGAAATCAAGCTGAATCAATCGTGTGGAATCACACGGGCGGAATCACAAGTATTGCTCGGCGATGGACGGGCTGCTGGTACGGTCGACAACGTCGCCGTAGCCGTTGGCTCGCATCCAGTCGTCGTTGAAAATCTTCTCCAAATAGCTGCGTCCGGAATCCGGCAGCAGCACGACGACCAGCTGATGTTCGTCCAGATTGTTCTCACGCGCGTATTTGAGTGCTCCGGCGACCGCCATGCCGGAGGAACCGCCGACCAGCAGTCCTTCCTCCTTGGCCAGGCGGCGGGTCATCTCGAAGGCCTCGGCGTCGGTGACCTGCTTGATGTCGTCGGTGATGTTGCGATCGAAGGCCTCGGGGTAGAAGTCCTCGCCAACACCCTCGATATTGTACTGGTGGACGTCATTCGGGTTGGAGTAGATGGAGCCTTCCGGATCGGCACCAATGACCTGGACAGCACCGTTGGAGACTTCCTTGAGGTAGCGGCCGGTGCCGGAAATCGTACCTCCCGTGCCAATACCGGCGACAAAATGCGTGACCTTGTGATCGGTTGCTTCCCAGATTTCCGGGCCGGTGGTCTCATAGTGACTGCGCGGGCCATTCGGGTTGCTGTACTGATTCGGCTTGAACGCGCCGGGGATGGTGGCGGCGAGTCGGTCGGACACGTTGTAGTAGGAACGCGGGTCGTCCGGCTCGACGTCGGTGGGGGTGACGACGACTTCGGCGCCATACGCCCGCAACACTGCGCGCTTGGACTCGGACACCTTGTCCGGCACGACGAAAATCGTGCGATGGCCGCGCTGCTGGGCGACCAAGGCGAGGCCGACACCCGTGTTGCCGCTGGTCGGTTCCACAATCACACCACCCGGCTTGAGTTGACCGGATTCCTCCGCAGCGGTGATGATGCGCTCGGCAATGCGGTCCTTGGATGAGCCGCCCGGGTTGAAATACTCGACTTTGACGACAATGTCCGCTTTCACGCCATCGGTGACGTGGTGCAGGCGGACGAGCGGGGTGTTGCCAATGAGGTCGGTGAGTGAATCGTGGATGGTCATGATGTCTCGTTTCTGTGCTTGGGCTTTGTGTCTTGCTTTGTGATGGGCTGGCCGATGGATGGGTCGGCGGTGTGGTGCCTGGCCATCGGTTGAGTGCACAAGAAACGATTCCGGCAAGATGCGATGTCGGTTGTTCCGACCACATCGATTCGGGTGATTGTCCGGCAAATCGCCGGTTCATCGTGATTGCGTCACAATCCAGCGTAGACGATATTCATGATGGTTATTCGTCTTGCTGCAATCGTGTGCAGATCCGCATGCCCTTCCATGTGGTCTGCCGGAATCCTATCTCAAGTTGTGCGTTGTCAACCGCTCGCCAAGGGGCGTCGGTTAGCGACAACAACAACATGAGAAATACGTCATGGCCCTTACCGTAGCATGCCCTTTGACAACGGCGTATCACAGCGTCTCATATCGTAAGACGGCTTTTCGATTGCCCGGAACTTGCAACGGGACGCTTTTGCCTTGTCTCGATGTTCATCCACCCGCGGCCGGCGTGGGCTCCGACCCGTTTCGGCAACCGCTTTACCGCCGCGAATTCGTCAACCCCGCGCGTCCCTGAGATACAGTGGAGTCATGCACAGCACCGCCACCGATCACACGAGCGCCCCGACGTTCGCAAGCGACACCGCCGCAACAACAACCGTCGAGCGCGCCAAGTCGCACACCCGGCACCGCATTCCCCGCATTCTTCGCCCAGATTGGCTGCCATTCGCGATTGTGTGGGTCCTCGCCTCGGTCATCATCGTGCTGCTCACTATATCGACCCACCCTGTTGACGCCACATACCAGTTGCACTACGCCGACGGAACCTTCCTTGTGAACCGGGCGCAGTATCAGCGGCTCGCTGACGCGTTCCTCCACGGCAGAACATGGCTTGATGTCCATGTGCCCGACTGGCTCGCGGCCATGGACAATCCGTACGACGTACAGGCCAGAGGGGCGCAGGGCACGGCGAGCGGCGACCCATCGCTGTGGGATTGGGCGTTCTATCACGGCCGCTATTACTGCTATTTCGGACCACTCCCGGCAATCGTGCTGTTCGCCCCATACAAAGCACTGACCGGAATGGATCTGTCGACCGCCGCCGCGTGCGCAATCCTGGCAATCGCCGCTTGCACATCACTGATCTTCCTGGTGCAGACCCTGTGGAAACGGTTCTGGAAGGGGACGCCACGCTGGTTCGTCGTGCTGACGTGCACCGCAATCATTGCGGCATCGGGACTGTCCTATCTCGTCCTCGTTCCGTGGTTCTACTCGATTCCGATCCTCGCCTCGCTGGCTCTCGCACCCACGGGAATCGCGCTGTGGGCACGGTCCGCTGACGATATCGGCTCGGTTCCCCGAACCGGGATGGTCGCTGCGGGATCGCTACTCGTCGCACTCACCATGACGTGCAGACCGACATTTATTCTGACAGCGGTCTTCGGTCTTATCTTGCTATGGCCGCAAATCAGGTCGCGCGAAATGCTTGCCGTTCGGTCACGACACGCGATTCAAGCCAGTCTTGCGGCGATCGTGCCGTTCCTTCTCGTCGGTGGCGTCATGATGTGGTACAACGCCGCCCGATTCGGCAATCCGCTCGATTTCGGTGCTGCCTATAATCTGACCGGCTTCGATATGACGCAACGCCACGTTAGCCCGCAAGCCCGGCTGTTCAGTGCCGCTCTGCTGCTGTTCGCCCCGATCAGATTCACCCGTGAGTTCCCGTTCACCGCGGATGTCTTCGCCACGGGTGCCGGGAATCCTTGGGCGTTTCTGATCCATAACAGAGACGTCATCGCGGAGCCGACGGTGGGAGGTATCGTAGCGTTGTCGCCGATCTGCCTGCTCGCGCTGCCAGCGGTCATCTGGCTCATCGTCTCGTGCTTCTCACGCGGCTCGCATGCCTCGAGCGACACGGGCGGCTCGCACAAGCGGACGGAAGAAGTCGAGACGACGGGGGTGTCGTCTGGAACACAATCAGGGATGTCGTCGGCAGTATCGCTGGAAAAGTCGCACGAAATGACGCGAGGAATGTCAAGGTCATGCGCAATTGGCATCACGTGTCTGCTGCTTGTCGGTGTCATAGCGTGTATTGACGGACCGTTCGGCGTCAACGCACGATATATGTGCGATATGGCATGGCTGGCGGCCATTGGCACCATGTGTCTGCTGATGCCAGTGGAAGCGGCAAGTCGAATGAAGGGCCGCCACTGGCTGACCGTCACGATTGTGGTCTTCCTCGTGTTCGGGCTCGCGTTGCAAGCGCTTTGGCTGATGACAACCGGGCGGCTCGAAGCTTGGGATGTTTCGAATCCGGCGCTATACACGTGGCTGCAGGGAGTGTTCACGCGCTGAGCGCGTCTGCCGCCGCGGGTGCTACTCCGACCTGCGCGCGAACCGGCCCATAGGAATCCGACAAACTGGTAGCACTCCACAATCGCTTACTGCGATCTGTTCGCGGCCAGTCTCCATTGGAATGGCTGCGAACAAGACGCGGCGCCTATTTACTCATCCATCAGGCGATATTCGTTAGGCGATAGGCAACAGGCGCTAGGCAACAGGCGTTAAGCAACAGGCGTTAAGCACAGTCAACCAATAATAGACAGCATCATCAGCCCGCATCCTCTGTCTCATCTCTTTGATTGTGAGCCGCCACTCACAATCAAAGAGCTTCCACTCAACAGCCACACCTGCAACGACCAACCCTCACGCTGATTGTGAGCCGCCACTCACAACGAACAACTCGGTCAGACCATCCAGACCGCGCATGCCCCGACCCATCTTCCAATTGTGAGTCACCACTCACAACCAAAGAACTTTCACGCACCACCGCACCCACGACGGACAATCGCTCATGCTGATTGTGAGCGACCACTCACAACTACACATCAACGTCTGCGGAGTCGCATCGGAACACCGCACTCTCTCTCGTTGGCTGTGAGTCGCCACTCACAACGAAGAGACATCAGCTCACGAACCACCCCACGACGGCTCACTGCCCCGTTAGTTGTGAGCGACCACTCACAACTAGCTCGAGCGCAGAGCGACCGACGCATGCTTCCACACGAACAGCGCGTTGATTGTGAGCAGCCACTCGCAACCAGCAGTCACAACCGCTCCAGCTATACCTGCAATGCCCACTCCCGCTCTTGGTTGTGAGTTGCCACTCACAACCAGCTACGGCAAAGGGTGAATGACGCGCGCTTCCACATGAACAGCTCGTTGATTGTGAACAGCCACTCACAACCAACGGACGTTGACTTACCAGTCGCCCCCGCAATGGCCAACCCTCACGTTGATTGTGAGTCGCCACTCACAACCAACAACAGCGCAGGGCAGTCGGCACACATTGCCGCACGAATGACTCATTGATTGTGAGTCATCACTCACAACGAAGTGGCATTTAACCACCAGACGTATCTGCTCCGACCGATCGCCGTACTTAGTTGTGAGTCGCCACTCACAATCAACTACAGTGTGGGGCGGCCGCCGCACACTATCGTATGAACGACTCATTGATTGTGAGCAACCACTCACAATCAAGTACGGGGCGGGGGATATCGCACGCCCCAACACCAACACCGCCGACGCCAACACCAACACCAGAACCAACGTATCGAAATGCTCTCGCAACACTGCCGGCACGCGTGCGTCTAAGGTGGAAGCATGAGCGAAACATCAACATCAGCCGCAGCCGACATCCAGCCAATCATCGAAACACAGCCCGAACGCACCGATCTGCCGCTCGCGGTCATGCCGGTGGTCGTTGCCTCCATGATTCCGTATTTCAAGGAGAACATCAGCCTGTTGCACGACGTGATCCGTCTGCGCATGTACGGCGATTTCACGCTCGACGAAAACACTATCGTCAGCCGTTGCCAAGACGCCGACGCCGTGATGGTCATCGGATTCCATGTCACCGATTCGATCTTCAACCGGCTGACTGAAAGAGTCCATGTGCGTTGCTTCGCATTCGGCGGCACAGGTGTCGCGAGCTACATAAACCTGCAGGCTGCCCGAGAGCGCGGTGTGCGTGTGTGCAACGTCGTGCGCTACGGCGATCATGCGGTCGCCGAGCACGCGTTCGCACTGCTGATGGAGCTCGCCCGGCACGTCGGCGATCTCAACCGCCAAGTGCATGCCGGCAGCTGGGAAGGCGCCGACGGTTACGCTTTGCATGGCAAAACGGTCGGATTGGTGGGATTCGGCGGCATCGGCCAGGTGTTCGCCCGCATGCTCCAAGGGTTCGGCATGAACGTACTCGTGTGGAATTCACATCTTGATCAGAACGCGGTCGCGCGGCTCGGAGTCACACCGGTCGACGATATGGGCGATATGTTCGAGCGCTCCGACATCATCTCCCTGCACATGCCGCTGCTCGCCGCAACGAAAGGCATCGTCACCGCGCAATCGCTGGAACATATCAAGCCGGGCACGCTGTTCATCAATACCGCGCGCGCCGAAGTGATCGAGCAGGGTGCGCTTGCCAAGCGGCTTGCCCGCGGTGATGTGAAGGCCGCGCTGGACGTGTTCGAGCATGAGCCGCTTCCCCAAGACGACCCGCTGCGCCGGGTTCCAGGCATCATTCTGACCCCGCATGTCGCTTGGCGCAACGAGGAAGCGTATCGCAACTTGACTCGTCAGGTCTTCCAATCGGTCGCCTCGTTCGCAACCGGAAGCGATTTCAACGCCGTCGTCAAATAGTTCACATCGTCATTCCGCGATCGGCTCGCGACTACTGTGCTCCCCTTCTGATTCTGCAGACGCTGAGAGACCGGTCAGTGTCTGAAGAAGGTTGGACATCTGCTTCTACCGACACTCACCCGCGTCTCAACGTCGGCAGAAGATCACGTTCCAGTTTCTGCCGACGCTCACGGCCCGCTCAGCGTCGGTAGAAGCAGAGATGACGGGAAACGACTTGCTGGATTGGGTTGTCGGGCGGTACCACCACGATGACAGCCACCATACGGCGACAGCCACTACACATCTCCACTCGACGATGACTATGCGCGGGCGACACCATCCAGTGACGGCCACAACCGACGCCGATCACCATGCTGCGGCGTCGATGAGTTGTTTGGTATAGGCGGATTGCGGTTGCGTGAGCAGATCGCCGGTGGCGGCGGTCTCCTCGATTCGCCCGTCATGCAGCACGACAATCCGGTCGGCAATATGCTGCACAACTCCTAGGTCGTGGGACACGATGACCATCGCGGTCCGAGGCCGTTTCCTCCGGATTTCCGCCAATGTGTCCAGAATCTGGACACGCCCTGAGACGTCGACCGCGCTCATCGGCTCGTCAGCAAGCACGATGCGCGGTTCGGCGACTATCGCCCGCGCGATGGCGACCCGTTGCGCCTGCCCGCCTGACATATCGACCGGATACCGTCCGATGAACTCATCCGGATCAAGCCCGACCATCCCCAACGCCCGGCGGACCGCACCGGCGATATCGTCCGATGCCACTCGCCTCCCAGCGTCGCCCGCTCTATGCCCGGCTTGTCTTGCAATCAGTCCTTCCGCAATCGATTCGCCGGCGGTCCAACGCGGATCGAGCGAGGTGAACGGGTTTTGGAATACCAGCCCCGATTCGTTTCTCAGCCGTAGCATTCCCAGCGAACGCACTCCGCTCAAGGCAACGCCTCGATACGTAACCGTGCCCGAATCGGCCTGCTCCAAGCCGAATGCAATGCGGGTCAGCGTGGTTTTTCCGGACCCCGACCCGCCGATCACCGCCAGACACTCCCCTTCGGCGACATCCATATCCACGTTGAACAACACCTGGGTCCGTCGTGAACGGGAGCCGAAGGACTTATCGACCCCCCGCACGGACAGCAGTGCTTCCTTCTCGTCTGACGCGACGTCGCGTCCGTCGGGAACGATGACTTCTGCCGGTACGGTTTTCCTGCTCTTCTCACCCATGTTGACGCTCCCGATTCGTATCCATACGCGCAGTGCCGTCCATATCCACGCCTGCACCCACACCCGTGTCCAGTGTCAGCAGCTTCGCGGCACGCACCAACGCGCATGTCGCTGGTTCCCCAGGATTACGCAGCAGTTCTTCAGTTCCACCCGTCTCGACCACACGCCCGCCGTCGATGACGACGCATCGCGTAGTCGCCCGTGAAAGCACCGCAAAATCATGGGTGATGAACAGCATCGACGCACCGGCCGATTCGACCAACGAAACGAGCAGATCGATGATGGAACGCTGCACAATCGCATCAAGCGCAGTGGTCGGCTCATCAGCGATAATCAGCCGCGGCGAGGTGATCAACGCCGTGGCGATGCCGACACGCTGCTGTTGGCCGCCGGAGAGCTCATGCGGGTAGGCGCCCGCGAGTCTTCCAGGCAGGCCGACCCGTTCCAGCATGGTCATCGCTCGGTCGTGCCGCTCATCTGCGTCCAAATCATAATGCAGGCGCAGCGGCAGGCAGACCTGTTGCTCAACGGTCAGCACCGGATTGAGCGCCGCTCCGGGGTTCTGGAACACAAGCCCAACGTATCGACCGCGCAAATCGGCAAGTTCCGCATCATCCATGGTGTCGACCCGCTTGCCGCCAATGTTCAAGCTGCCGTCCACGCGCGCGGTTCGAGGCAACAAGCCGGTCACCGCTTTGACCAGCATGGATTTGCCTGACCCGGATGCCCCAATCATCCCAACGCGTTCACCGGCGTCGACATGCAAAGACACCCGCTTCAATACAGCATGCCCGCCGATGGTCACATTCAGATCGCGGACATCAAGGATTGTGGGGCGCGCGCTACCGGCGGTGTTCGTAGCGAGGCTCACGTCGGCATGACCAACACCGGCATTGCCTACACCGGCATGACCAGCATCGGCAGCACCGCCCGCACCGGTGCCACCGACCCCGGCAGCATTCGCAGTCATGCCGCCCATATTCAGCTCACTCGCATCCAGATTGTTCATGATTCCGCCTCTTCGCCTCGATCTGCCGGCCCTGAACATCCGACCTCCACCCGACGCAGCTCAGGATTGGCCAACGGGTCCGCGCAATCGCGAATCGCATCACCCAGCAGATACATCGCGGTCACCACGAGTGTGACTACCAAGCCCGGCCACAGCACCGTCAGCGGATACACGCTGATCAGCCGCACCGACGTGGTCAGCGAATGCCCCCAACTCGGCACGCCCGACGGCACACCGACACCCAGATAGGTCAACCCCGCCTCGGCCAGAATCGAAGTCCCCGCGCTCATCGACAGCTGCACGGCAAGCACCGGGAAGGTCGAGGGCACAATATGCCGCACGAACACACGCCACGGGCCGACACCGCTCGCCCTGGCCGCCTCCACGTATGCACTCCGGGCCGCCAAAGCCGCCGTCGGCCTCAGTATTCGCGCCATATTCAGCCCGTACGTGATACCGCACGCCGCGACGACCACCGCGATAGACGTGCCGAAGGGAACGGCGAACAGCAGGGCGAGCAGCACCGTCGGAATCGCGATCAGCGCGTCCACGACCACTACGCTTGCCGAGGCGAGCATCCGGCGGGTCGATACCATCGCTGCGGTAAGCGCGAGTCCAATCGTCGCGGACACTAGTACGGTCAGCACGGCAACCGCCAAATCCGTGAGAGACCCGGCCATCAGCCAGCTGAGCACATCCGCGCCCACGCCATCCGTACCGAGCGGATGGGCAGCGGACGGCGACGCCCACGCATCGTCGCCATCGGTATGCAGCAGCGGGTAGGGCGTCCACACAAGCGACACCGCGGACACGACCAGCCACAACGCCATGACAATCAGCGCAAACCGCCCGCCCGGCCGGCCCCACATGCCGCGCAGGATAATCCCGAGTCTGACATGCAACGGTAATCTGCCGTAGAAGCCGCCGCGGGACGGGTGTCTCACAGGCCCGACATGCCGCGAATCCGCGGTATTGGCAGGATGCCCGACATCGGCAGGAAGCCTGGTTGCACCCGGATGCTCTGCATCGCCCGAAAGCTCAGAAAGCCTTGTATCAGCCGAGTGAACGATTGCCTCGGATTGCCCCGACGATGTCGGACGCCCAGTTTCCTGCAAGCGCCCACGACGATTACGTGATGAAGCCATATCTTCCCTCACCCTCGTTCCTCGGATTGCCCGCCCAACCGCGGATCAAGCGCATGATGAAGCATATCGACCAGCACGCCGAGCAGCAGGAAGAATGCGGCGAGCAGGAACAGTTCGCTTTGCACGGCGACCAGATCACGATTGCCGACATCGCCGATCAGCATGGCGCCCAATCCGGGAAGATTGAACAGACTTTCAACAACCATGACGCCGGTGACCATCTGTGCGAAAGTCAACCCCGCCACCGACACCAGCTGCGCGGCAGACAACCGCAATCCCACGCCGAGCATCGCCTGTCGACGCGTCATCCCACACGCCATGGCCATCGCCACGGCATCGCTGTCCTCCATCGATATCAGACAGGCGCGGGTATAGCGCATGATTGCGGCCCCCGCCACCAATCCGGTCGCGATGGCGGGCAGAATCAACGATGCGAGAACCGCTACCGGGTTGCGCCAGCCGTCATCAGGGAATCCCTGCGACGGCAGGATGCCGACAAGTCCGACCCCGCGGCCGAACATCATGATGAGCAGCAGCCCGCCCCACAACGCCGGCACCGCACCACCGACGATGGCGAGGATATGCAACACGCCACGCACCCGCGAATTCGCGGCAAGCACCGCCTGGCAGCCAAGTGGAACGCCCACGCCAAGGGCGACAATCAGGCTCAATACAATCAGTGGCATGGTGATGGCCGCATGTGACCCGACCTGTGAGGAGACCGAGCGTCCGCTGATCGCAGACACCCCCATATTCCCGTGCATCAGGCCCGACAGCCAATCCGCATATTGCTGCGGGTACGAACGGTCCAGCCCCATCTGCGAGCGCAACGCAGCCACGCGCGCAGGCGTGGCGTTCGTGCCCGCCATGACGGACGCAACATCGCCCGGCAGAATCCGCAACGCGACAAACACCAGCAGCGACAGGCCGAACAGGGCGGCTACAAACAGCACCAGCCGACGAATCAGATATCTCATTGCCTTGATGCTCCTTGCCTGTGACTCTTGCCGCGTATCAGCGCGTCCTGCCAGATGTTGCCGCGCTGTCTTGCCGTATATCGTGCCGCGTATCGCCGCCGTTGCGCCGCTACGCTCTACGCCTGTGCCGGCGTGTACGTGACCTTCCACAACGGCAGCACACTCTGGGTCAGCCGGGAAGGGAACCCGGTGACCCCTTTGGCCTGTGCGACGCTCACCCGGTAGGCGAACAGCCAGTCGGCGGGTGCATCCTCGCTGACAATCCTCGCCGCCTGCTTGAGATTGCTTGCGCTGTCCTCGTCGTCTGTTGCAGCGAGTGCCTTGGCATACAGCGCCTGCACCTGCGGATTGTCGTAATGGTAGTAGTAGTCGTGCTGCGTCCACTTGTAGAAGTCGTGGCTTTCCGCATGGTCGACGAGCGAGAGGTCGTAATCGCCGTTGGTGTGCACGTCCTGAAGCCATGTGGAGAATTCCACGCTGTTGATGCTCAAATCGATCCCGATGCGGCTCAATTGGCTGCGCAGCTGCTCACCAAGCTCGGAACCGTAGATACTCGTCGCGTAGGTGAGCGTCAGCTTGAGCGGGTGACTGGTGGAATACCCCGCCTGTTGCATGAGGCTCTTGGCTTTGGTGGGATTGTACGGATACAGGCCGGTCAAGTCCTCGTAGCCGGGGTCGACGGACGGGATCGGCCCGCCGAGCGCCGCATCCACTCCCCCGCGCGAGGCGATGATCTCCTTGTGGTTAATCGCATAGCGGATCGCCTGCCGTATGCGTTTGTCGGAGGTTTTCGCACCCGTGCAGTTGAACGCGAGCACGAATTTGTCGCTGCCGTCGTTCGCCTTGATGGTGTATTTCCCACTGCTTTTGAGCTTGCCGGTCATATTCGCGTTGACCGGGGACAGCACCTGCACGTCCCCGCTGGTCAGCGCGTTGAGCGCCGCGTTGTCGTCTGGTAGGAACCGCACGGTGACTGTGTTCGTGCGGGCCTTGTGCGCGCTGCCCCAATATTTCGGGTTCGCCTGCAGGACGAGCTTGCTGCTGGAATCGAATGACTTGACCAGATACGGCCCGGAACCGACCGCCGTGGTTTTCGCGTCGTAGTGCGCGTCCTTGTCGAAGACCAGGCCGGGCCGGCCGGAAAGGTACCACAGCATATTCGCATCGGGTTGGCTTAGCGTGAGTTTCACGGTGGTTGCGTCCGGGGCGCTGGCTTGCTTGAGGTTCTCGACCTGGTCGCTGTTGTAGTAGCGCTTGGATTTGAGCTGGTTGATGGACCATGCGACATCGGTGGCGTCGAGTGTGTCGCCGTTGGAGAAATTCATGTGCTCGTTGAGCTTGAAGGTGTAGGTCAGCCCGTCGTCGCTGATGGTCCAGCTCTTGGCGAGACCGGGTTCGACCTCGTTGTTCGAGTTGCGCGAGACGAGTGCTTCGTAGACGTTGCCGATGAGCAGCTGTTCGAGCGCCGACCCGGATTGGTTGCGGATGTCAAGGCTCACGGGCGCGAGTTTGATGCCGATGGCGATGCTGTCTGATTGTGCCGGCGCTGCTGCCTTGCGCGAGTGTGAGTTCACAATGGCGATGCATGCGACGAGCGCGACAATCACCAAGGCGGCGACCACCCAGATGATTGGGCGATGCCCGTCATGCCTCTTCTTGCGTTGCTTCGCATGCGCGTTCAGACTAGCGTCGGTGCTCGCGTTGGTATCAGCGTTCGCGCCAGTATTGGCGCGGGTGTCTTCCGTCGCATGCGGCGGCTGGGTTGTGGTGTCTGGTTCGGTTGCGTCGGATGTACCGTACGCACCATTGGACTTGGCCATGGTTGCTCCTCTGTTCGGCCGTTGGGCCTGCTTATGTTGAGTCGGTTGGCCGCCCATGCGGGTCGACCACCTCGCATCATGATACGCGTGCAGGCGGATTGTCTGGTGCCGCCCGTCTGACCCCGGCGGCCGCTCCGGCCCTCTGTCTGCGCGCACATCAAAGCCAAACCGGCGAATTCAGCGGGTGTTGCGCGCGTAAATCGATGCCAGTCCTTTGAAAATCAAATCGGGGTCATATACGTCGATCAGGTCGGTATCGTCCTTGAACATGCGTCCGAGCCCGCCGGTGGCGATGACGCGAAACTCCCCGTCGATCTCCTGCTGGAACTGTCGGATGGTGCGTTCGATGCCACCGAGGAAGTTGTAGTAGAGCCCCGCCTGCATCGCGTCCTTCGTGTTCTTCGCGAGAATCGACTTGGGCCGTGTAATCTCGACTTCCGGCAACTGGGCGGTTTCGTTCCACAGGGCCGCCGCCGCGGTGCGGATGCCGGTGGTGATTAGCCCGCTGCGGATGCTGCCCTTACTATCCACGTAGTTGAAGGTCGTGGCCGTCCCGAAATCCGCGACAAGCGTCGGCCCGCCGTAGGTGAAATACGCGCCCACGCAGTCGGCGAGGCAATCGGCGCCCATGGTTTTGGGATTGTCCATGACCACGTTGATGCCCGTTTTGATGCCCGGACCGACAATCATCGGGTCGATGCCGAGGAATTTCACGATGCTCGCACGGAAGGAATGCATGACTTTCGGCACGACAGACACGATAATCACGTCCTGCACATCGCTCGGGCTGTACCCACTCATCGCGAGGAATTCGGTGATCATGAGCCCGTATTCGTCCGACGTGTGGTTGGCTTTTGTGGTGATCCGGTAGGTGCCCCTCATCTGCTCCTTGCGGTCCCCATCGAGGAAGCCGAGCACGATATTCGTATTGCCGATGTCTACTGCCAGCAGCATGGGTGTCCTTTCATCCGCGTTTTCGTAATTGCCCGCATGACCCGGATTCTTTACAAACCTCCGGGTGCCGATTCGCTCTAATCCGCCAGACGTTCCCGCCGCATCCGGGCAAGCCTGCCAAGAATGACAGCCGCAAGGTCGCGCTTGTCCATCAGTGGCTGCGGTTCTGAGTGGATTTTCGACCCGTCCTCGCCCGCAGTGGCGTTCTTGTCGGTATCCGGTGTGAGGATCACCACCCGGTTCGTATCGTGCGCGAAACCGGCCCCCGGTTCGTTGAGGTCGTTGGCGACGAGCATGTCGCAATGCTTGCGTTCCAGCTTGGATTGCGCGTTGGCGAGCAGGTCCTGCGTCTCCATCGCGAACCCGCAGACGAGCTGCGAGCCGTCCGGGCGTTTGTGCTCGCCCGCCCAAGCGAGGATGTCCGGGTTCTGTACCAGCGTGATCGGCGGCATAACTTCCCCGGTTTTCTTGATTTTCTGCTCGCTGCGATACTCCGGGCGGAAATCGCCGACCGCGGCGGCCATGATGATGATATCCGCCCGCGCGAAGTGGCCATGCACCGCGTCAAACATCTCCTGCGCGGTCTGTACATGGACAGTGTGCACGCCGTCCGGCTCGTCAAGCGAAACCGGCCCGGAAACGAGCGTGACCTCAGCTCCCATGGCCTGCGCCGCCTGGGCGAGTGCATACCCCATTTTCCCAGTCGAATGGTTGGTCAGGTACCGTACCGGGTCGAGCGGCTCCTGGGTGGGGCCGGCAGTGACCAGCACATGTAATCCGGCCAATTCGTCGTTCGCGGGCTGGTCGGTCTCCGTCTTCGTGCCGCATCTGCTGGCGGCCGCACTCTCGGCGGCCTGTTCAACGGCATCCTCGATGTCCTCCAAATCGGCGAGCTTGCCTTTGCCGGTGTCCTGGCAAGCGAGCCGCCCGGTTGCCGGTTCTACAATCGTCCACCCGAATTCGCGGCATGCGGCGATATTGCGCTGGCTGACGGGATTGTTGTACATGCGCGTGTTCATCGCCGGGCACAGGATTTTGGGACCCTCATATGCCAACACCATCGAAGTGAGATAATCGTCGGCGATGCCGTGCGCGATTTTGGCGATGATATCGGCTGTCGCGGGCGCGATCACCAGCACATCCGCCCATTTCGCGTCATCGATATGGCTGATGCCAAGCCGCTGCGCATCCAATGCATCCTGGGAATCCGCGGTATCGGGGAACATTGCCGTGCGTACCGGCGTGTGAGCGAGGGACGCGAACGAAAGCGGGGTGACGAACCGTTGCGCGGCCGCGGTCATGGCGACCCGCGTCTCATACCCGCGTTTGCCCCAATCACTGACCAGTTGGCATGCTTTGAACGCCGCGACGCTGCCGGTGACACCGAGCATGATATGGGTTGAAGCCATACGACCTCCCAAACGCCGCGCTGTTGCGGCGGTCTGTACTGTCGCTGCGGCGGTCGCCGTCAGCGCTGCCGCCAGTATAGGCCGCGCAACCGACGTGCCGCAGCGAATACCGGTTTCTACATCATCTGCATCACTGGATGGTGAAGCCCTGATTGACCCCGTACTCCTGAATGTCGTTCTGCCAACTGGCGAGCGCTCCTGCGAGCGAAACCTTCGGCCCCGGATCGTCCGGCACAGTCACAGGATTGCCGTCATCGTCGGTCATGCCCGCCTCGAAACGCTTTTTTGCGACGATCCGCCGCTGGTTGGCGGACTCCCACTTGTAAGCCTTACCCATGGTCGCGCGGAAATCGCTGCGCGCATACACTTCGAACGGCAGATACTGGTATCCGGAGGACACGTTCTGCGCCGCCTGCGCGAGCACCTTATTGAACTGTTGGCCACCGAAATACGGGATCTGGATGCCGCGCGAGTCGCGGATGGTCGTCTTTTCAAGGAAAGTCTTGGATTCCAATGTGGAAGTATCTGCGGGGAACGCCCCTCCGTCAACGCGCGTGGCAATACCTTCGGCATCATGGCACACATATTCGATGAAACGGTATGCGGCTTCGGGTTTGCGCGTCGTGTTGAGCATCGTCAACGCGGACCCGCCGATTTCAGCGTTGGCTGTGCTACCGTAAACGGTCGGGATAGTGCCGACCCGCCATTGTCCTGCAGCTCCGGGCACATCGGACAACAGCATGGAGGGCATCCACGCGCCCGACAGCACCGAGGCGACGGTTCCGTTGCCCAGTGCGTTCTGCCACCCTGTGGACCATGTGGTCAGCCGGGTGTTGATCAGCCCTTCATCCATCATTTTCTGCCAGTATTCGATGAAGGTTTTCGTGCCCGTGTCACCTTTGAGGTTCACCGTGACGGTTTTGCCGTCGGAGGAGGTCCGGTACGGTCTGCCGCCGGCGAGCCAGATCATCGCGTTGAAGAAGCTTGCATCCCCGGCGTCCGCGTCGATATACACCCCGATTTTCTTGAGTTTCTTGGCCGCCCGGTAATAATCCTTCCACGTGTGGATGGTTGTCGGGTCAACCCCGGCCTGCCTGAACACGCTATCGTTGTAGAAGAACGCCATCGGGCCCGAATCCATGGGCAGGCCATAGATACGGCCGCCAAGCTGCACCGAGGACCATGTGCCGGTCGTGTAGAAGTTCGCGTAGCCTTGCGCACGGTCAGTCAAATCACGCAATTGGCCACTGACCGCATACTGTGGCAGCGCAAAATATTCAATCTGCGCGACATCCGGCTGCCCGTACCCGTCCTGGATCGCCGTATTGAGGTTCTCGTAGCCGCTCGTGTTCTTCACAATGACATGGACGTCAGGGTTCGCGGCCTCGAAGGACTGGGCGAGCTTGCCCATGCTCGGCTCCCATGACCATACGGTGATGACGGTGCGCGTGTCCTGCACCGCGCATGCGGCGACCGTGAGCAGCATGCATACGGACATGACGGCGGACAACGCCTTCGCGATGAGATGCCGTCCGCGGGATGGTCGTGTCATGCTGCTCCTTGATTTCCGTATGTGTTCGCTGGCTCCCGCCGTCAACCCATGCTGACGATGACGCCGTTCGGGGCGATGGTCGCCGTTCCGTCGTCATGGTCTTCGGCGAGAGATGCGACCATGGTACGCCCTTCGATATCCGCTGCGACCGGATGGTGCGTACGGTTGAACTGGAATGTGAACCGCGGCGCCTCATGTTCGCCGTCGCCGCGCCCCTCACGCACCACGCGCAGAATGTCGCCCGAACCTTGCCATGCCGGTACGCTCACGTCCATGGCCTCGAACATGGCAGGCAGGCTTGCGGCAAGCCCGTCAGCGCCCAATCGGCAACCGACGTAGGCGGCACGCCCCTCGCCATATGTGTTGACCGTGATGGCGGGAACACCGTTCATACCGGTCCACGAATCGGCTTGGTAGGTGGCAAGTATACGCGCGGAATCCGCGGTCGATGTGATGACGTCCGCGATGTCGTGTGCCACGGTGCCGTTGCTCAGGTCGAGGTGATCAAGCACGCCATCGTCATCACCCATCGGGGCGAATTCCTCGGAACGCACGCCGACAACATCGCGGATGGCCCCCGGATAGCCGCCGAGCCACACGTGGTCGCGTTCGTCGCTGATACCAGTGTAGTAGGTGGCGAACAGCTTGCCGCCTGCCGCGACATAATCACGCACGCGCCGCGCATCGTTTTCGCCCAGCAGGTACACGCTCGGCAGAACGACCATCTCGTAGCGATCCCAATCGCCCGCCAGCGGCACCACATCGGCGGTCAGCCCCTGATCAGCCAACGCGGTGAACCAGTCGAGCGGTTCCGTCCAATGCCGCACCTGCTGGGTGGGTGTCGCCGTATGCTCGGTGGCCCATTCGCTCGCGTAATCGTAGACGACGGCAATCCGTGCCTGGCTTAGTGTGGTGCCGGGCAATCCCGCCTGCGAGAGCGTGTCCAGGTCATTGCCGAGCGCGCAGACGTCACGGTAGACCTGGCTGTTCCGTCCCGCGTGAGGCACCATGCCACTGTGGAATTTCTCAGCGCCCGCCTGGGATTGCCGCCACTGGAAGAAACAGATGGCGTCCGCACCCATGGCCAGATGTGCCATCGCGTCGCGTTCCAGCTGTCCTGGCACCTTGCGGTAGTTGATGCTGCGCCAGTTGACAGCGCTGGTCGAATGTTCCATGAGGAACCACGGCTGTTTGCGACTGATTCCGTCGACCAGCGAGGACGAGTAGGCCAGCTCGTCAAAATGCCGGCGTCCCGGGGTGAAGTAGTGGTCGTTCGACACAAAATCGACTTCGTTGCCCCAATCGTCATAATCGAGGGCGTTGCCGGGCGCGCTCACCATGAAGTTTGTGGTCAAGGGGATATTCGGGGTGATTTCGGCGAGCGCGTCACGCTCCGCCTTGAAGAACTCCTTGAGCGCGTCGGAGCAGAACCGCTTGAAATCAAGCAGTTTGCCCGGGTTCATGAAATTACCTTCCCCGATGTACCGCGGCGGGATGATCTGGGAGAAATCGGTCATGCGCTGAGACCAGAAGTAGGTGCCCCATGCGTCGTTGACCGCCTCGATGTCCCCGTAGCGTTCCTTGCACCAGCGCTGGAAGGCGCGCATGGCGTCATCGGAATAGTCAAACCGGTTGTGGCAGCCGTACTCGTTGCTCACATGCCAGGCCACGATGGCCGGGTTGTCCCGGTAATGTTGCGCCATGGCACGGCACAGCCGCAAGGCGTACTCGCGGAAAATCGGGCTGGTGGGACGCCAATGCTGTCGCGCCCCCGGCCAGCAGGCGTCGCCGCGCTCGTCTTTCCACAGGACTTCCGGATGCTTCTGCGTAAGCCACAGCGGCGGGCTGGCGGTCGCGGATGCAAGGTCGACGGCGATGCCGGCATGGTAAAGCTTGTCGATGATCCGGTCGAGCCACCCGAAATCGTAGACGCCTTCCTCGGGTTCTATCGCACTCCACGCGAAAATGCCGAG
This sequence comes from Bifidobacterium thermacidophilum subsp. thermacidophilum DSM 15837, assembly GCF_000426425.1. NCBI lineage: Bacteria > Bacillati > Actinomycetota > Actinomycetes > Bifidobacteriales > Bifidobacteriaceae > Bifidobacterium > Bifidobacterium thermacidophilum. The sequence continues at coordinate 399,115 of NZ_AUFI01000006.1, read as the reverse complement.
GGACACGATATTGACCCCGGCCTGGTTCATGAGCTCGATATCTTCATCCCAGACGGATTCCGGCCATTGTTCGGGATTGTAGTCTCCGCCGTACCAGATACGCCGGGCCGCATTGTCCAGCGGTCTTGGCCAGCGATGTGTTCTGCGTGCTGTCATGGCGCTCCAACTGTATGCGTTCGGTTACTGATGTTTACCATACCATTGACTGCCGTGTTTTCCTTGACGGCGCTTCATACCTCGCCGCACGCGTGTTTTCTGCATGCGCCCCGCCGCATCGTTCGCCGAGGTGTCACCGCAGTCGTCGCATGTCGGACTCACCGGCGAGGCTCAACGCGGGTACCGGGCCACCGAACCGCGTTCAATCAGCTCGCCGGGAATCACGGTTTTCACGTTCACTGGCACGTTCTGGCCTTCGCACTGCTTGCGGATCATGGTGAACGCCTCATGCCCGATGGTGTCGAAGCGCATGCGCATGGTCGTCAGATCGAGTTTGGGCACAATGCCCCTGAGCGAATCATCCACACCGACGATGCTGACATCCTCGGGCACGCGACGGCCGCCATCCTTCAAACCCAGGATCGCACCATACGCCATCTGGTCGTTTGCCGCGTACACGGCGGTGCATTCGGGGTCGTGGGCGAGCTCGAATCCGGCACGATACCCGCTGTCCGCCCCCCAGTCGCCAATCAGGGCTTGCGGTGCGGCGATGCCATGGCGATCAAGTTGGTCGCTCCACCCTTGCAGTCTGCTGCGCGCCGCACGCGACTGCATCGGCCCGGCGATATGATGCACGGTGCTGTGCCCTTGTTCCAACAGATAATCGACAATGCTCGTGGAGCACCCATACTGGTCGGCGTCCACCGTGGGGCAGTTCGTAGATGCCCCCTCGCACACGAGCACGACCGGCATCTCTTTCGGCGGAACGAAGGTATCGAAATCAGAGACATCCTGCTGCAGCACGACGATGATGCCGTCAACCGGCAGCTGTGCCATGCGCTCGACCGCAGCCTGCAGCGAACGTTCCTTGCCGACGCCCATCGTGCGTACGGTGACCGCGTACCCCTCATCCACCGCAGCCGCGACGATGCCGTCAAGAATGCGGGAATCGCCGTAATCATACAGGCTGAACACCACGACGCCGATATCGTTGAACCGGCCGTATTTGAGCGCACGTGCGGCATAGTTGGGACGATAGCCGAGCTTGTCCATCGCTTCCTCGACGCGCACTCGGGTTTCGTCGCGCACACTTTTGCTCCCGTTGGTGACGCGGGAGACCGTTTGGGGCGAAACGCCGGCTTCCCTTGCAACATCCTGCATGGAGACAGTCAAGTTCCGGTTCATTGTTCGCCCCTTGATAGCTGTTGATACGGTGCCAAGTATAGGCGATGCCCGTACGTCGGATACCCACTGCGTCTCACCTATGCCGAGGCGGTCAAGCGCCTGAAAAACCGGCCTTTCTTGCGGTGATTTAACTTAACTGTTTCAGTTGCGATTAGCCGATTCGCGGCCGTGCACCATCCGCCGGTGTGATTGCTACAACATTCCAAGACCATTCGGCCGTATTCATCACCATTGCAACGGAACCGACGACACGAACGCCATATCCCGTCCGCTGACCGGATCGGTGAACTCGAGCCGGCACGCGACCAGCTGCAAGGGCGTACTGAAATCATCCGGCCCATAGGGTTTGAGCGTCGGATAGAACGGGTCGCCCATGATCGGCAGGCCGATTGAGCTCATGTGGACGCGCAGCTGGTGGGTTTTGCCGGTCACGGGGTGTAAAACGTACCGGCGGGTGCCGGCGGGCAGCGCCGTGGCGTCTGGAGTGTCGTCGGTCATGCCGCATGCGGCGGGCAGGTCTATGATCGTCCGCGCGTTCGGCTCCCCCGGTACCTCGTAGGCTTGCAGACGGCCGCGGTCCTTGACGATATGCGAGCAGCGCAGGAGCGGGAACACCGCCGGGACGTTGAGGAGTGTGAGCGTGCCGGTATGCGGGCGTGTGATCGGCGCCGCCGGAGCCAGGCATTCGTAGGTCTTGCGCGCCTGGTGGTTCTGAAACAGCATCTGGTAGGCGCCACGGCAGGCCGGGTCACGCACGAAGACCACGATGCCGGCGGTCAGCCGGTCCAGCCGGTGCGCCGGCGTGATCTGCGGCTCCGCGTAGTGCTCACGCAGCCTGATAAGCGCGGACTGCCGGTACCACATGCCGCGCGGCGTGGTTGGCACGAAATGCGGCTTGTCGATGACAATGATCCGCTCATCCTCGTACAGCACAACGCAACGGAACGGGATTTCAGGCTCGTCGGTCACCCAGCGGTGCCGCCTGGCTTGTGGCACGCGCGTCCCGGCATCGTCGGAGCCGGATTGCGCGTCGGGGCGCCCATGAGGCAACGAAGCCATACCGGACGCCCCGACGCTGCAAGTGGCCGCGGACATGCGAGGCATCACTCGACAGTCACGGATTTCGCGAGATTACGCGGCTTGTCAACGTCATACCCCTTGAGCATGGCCATATCCATGGCGAACAGCTGCAACGGCACCACGTCCACGAGCGGGCTGAGCAGCGTGGGGCAGACCGGTCGCCAGAAGACGACATCCGCGTACTGTTCGACATCCGGGTCGCCCAGTTCGGCAACAGCGATGGTGTACGCGCCACGCGCCTTGACTTCCTCGATGCCGGAAATCACCTTGTTGTGCAGAATATTGCGCCCGCGCGCCGACGGCACGATCACGACGACCGGCTCGCCCGCGTCCACCAGCGCGATCGGCCCATGCTTGAGCTCGCCCGCGGCGAAGCCCTCGGTGAAGGTGTAGGCGATTTCCTTGAGTTTCAGCGCGCCTTCCAGCGCGACCGGGTAGCCCACATGGCGGCCGAGGAACAGGAAGGAATGCGCGTTGACCATCCGCTTGGCGGCCTGCTCGACATTGCCCGCCTGATTGTCCAGCACCCACTGAATCTTCTGTGGCATGTCCTTGAGCTGCTCGAGGATGTGCCTGATCTCGTCGCGGTACATCGTGCCCTTCACCTGCGCCAGATACAGGCCCAGCAGGTAGGCGGCGACGATCTGCGCGACAAAGGCCTTGGTGGAGGCGACCGCGATCTCCGGGCCCGCGTGCGTGTACAGCACAGCGTCGGATTCGCGCGGGATGCTTGCGCCCTGCGTGTTGCAGATCGCCAGCACGCGCGACCCCTGTTCACGGGCGTGGCGCAAGGCCATCAGCGTGTCCATGGTCTCGCCGGACTGCGAGATCGCGACGACCAGCGTGCGCGGGGTCAGGATCGGGTCACGGTAACGGAATTCATGCGCGAGCTCGACTTCGACCGGGATGCGCACCCAATGCTCAATCGCGTACTTGGCGACCATGCCCGCATAACTTGCCGTGCCGCATGCCACGACGATGATCTTGTCAATCTGGCGGAACACGTCCAGCCCGATATGCACTTCGTCGAGCACGATATCGCCCTGATCGTCGAAGCGGCCGAGCAGCGTATTGGCCACGGCCTCGGGATCCTCGTGAATCTCCTTGTCCATGAACGAGGGCCATCCGCCCTTCTCCGCCGCGGACGCGTCCCAATCGACGGTGAACCGCTTGGAATCCTTCACCGGGTTGCCGTTGAAATCGGTGACGATCACCTGGTCGCCGCTGATGCACACGGCCTGGTCCTGCCCGATTTCCATGGCCTGCTTGGTGTAGGCGACGAACGCGGCGACATCCGAGCCGAGGAAGTTCTCCCCCTCGCCCAGACCCACCACGAGCGGGGAATCATGCCGTGCGCCGACAACGATATCCGGCTGGCGGCAGTCCACGGCGAGGATGGTGAACGCGCCGGTCAGCATGCGGGCCACGCGCCGCAACGCTTCGAACAGGTCGGGTTTGCCGGTTTCCTCGATGATGGTGTTGGCGACCTTGCCGAGCAGTTTCGCCGCGACTTCGGTATCGGTGCCGGAGGAGAACACGTAGCCTTCGGATTGCAGCTCCATTTTCAGCTTGGACGCGTTTTCGATGATGCCGTTGTGGATGATGGCGATCTTGCCGTCCGCGCTCACATGCGGGTGGGCGTTCGTGTCGCTCGGCTCGCCGTTGGTCGCCCACCGGGTGTGGCCGATGCCCACGGTCGCGTCCGGCAGCGGCGAGCGGGCGAGATCGGCCTTGAGATTGTCCAGGCGCCCGGCCTTCTTGCGCACCGCCACCAAATCCATGCCCGGCGCGGCGAGGGCGACGCCAGCGGAATCATACCCACGGTACTCCAGCCTGCCCAGGCCTTGCATGCATACTTCCAATGGTTTGCCGCATGCGGTCATGCCGCCTGCATATCCTACGATTCCGCACATAGCACACCAGTGTATCGGACGATTATGTCAAGCGCCGATGGCGAAAGTCACTTTCACATAACCGGCCAATCGGCGCTTGGAATGCACATCACGAATTCGTTTGGCACGCTTCGTACAGTTTCGCCTTCGCGGCATCATACCCTGGGGCGGATTCGTCGAAATACTTGCCGAATACGTCCTTGTCCTTGTTCTCGTCGCTGACGATCGCCTTGTAATCATCCACCGTCATGGATTGTTCGGCGAGCCCGTTTTTCTTCAGGCATTGGAGCAACGGTACCGCTGGATCCTCGTTCTTGGGATTGCTTTTCATGCTGTCGTGCAGAATGCTCATGCTGGTGAAATCATTGTCCTCGTCGCATTGGGCGACAGCGGAATCGCCATCGCTTTGGCTCATTCCGGCGGGATACGTGGTTTGCATGCCGCCTTGCGAGTCAAAAGTGACATCGACGCCTTGCTGTTTCGCGCAATCGCTGAAATGCTCGCTGAGTTCGTTGAACTCTTCGTCGGTGATTTTGCTGTCCTTCAGTATCTTCTTGGTCAGGGACTGGTGTGCATCATCGTAGGTGCGTTTGATTTGTTGCGCGTAGTATCCGGTGAAGACGGTGCCGTCCTTCGCAGTGGCGCTACTCGATGCACTTGTCGCGGTGCCAGTGGACGGAGCGGTATGTCCTCCGCCCGCACAGCCCGAAAGCAATGTTGCACAGCACGCCATGGCGCATACCATGACTGTCACAGCGGTGTGACGGTTCCCCCTATTGTTGGTCTTTTTCATGATTTCACTTCTCGGAGTGGTGATTCTTTCGTTTCGCAGAGTCGGAAGGTGGGCTTGTGCCGCGAGTCCCGTAGCGCAAGCCCGCCTTCGCGGTTATTTATCATTTGGATTGATCGTTATCATCGGGATGTTCATGGACGTATACGTAGTGGGACAGATCGTTGATCTTATACCCGTCGTAACGTTCCATGCATTGCTTCGCAATCTTGTTCATCCTCTTCGCATTCGCACCATGGTATGGAGTCGGTGTCGTCGTGCCTTCCTCCCAAATGAAGGTGATGAAATCATCTTCGCTTTGAGCTTGGGCATCTACGCAACCCTCGACTTTGAATTCCAAAGCATTGATGTCCTTCTCGCTGATCTTGCCATCCTCTATGAGTCCCCGGGCAAAACCGGTCTGAAGGCTGTTGTACGTGTCTGCGAATTTTCGAGCGTATGGACCTTTGAACACATGTCCATTCTCGGCCTTCGCAGTGCTTTGCGATGGGGCTGGGGTCGCGTTCTGATGTCCCGAGCCGCAGGCGACGCACATCAGGCACGCCACGGCCACGCCGAAAATCAAAAACACATTTCGAATACGAGCAACGGTATGAGTCAACATCCCGAACCAATCACTAATACTTGCGCCAATGCGCATCATACGCTACCAACGGCTGCCCATGAGCATTTGCATATGACTTGTGATAAGTCGGAGCCCATTTTCCATAGGCGTTCCTCTTCGACCCATCATTCAATGAATATCTCAGGATGTGTTGTGAATACACACCCTGAGCCGTTGCCATGGAATACGTCCAGCACGCTACCCCGTAATTCCAGTAATCTTTCGCATTCGCGGTACCCGCCAATCCAGTGGCGAGCAGCAGCGATGCCGTAACCGCGGCTAATGCCGTCTTTACTTTCTCTACTTTTTTCATCGTTGAGACTCCTTCTTGCGCCTCGTAGGCGACGCCTCGTTGACGTCACGATTGCATTGTTTCGCACTTCATCGCACGATGCAAATCCTTGTCGTTAAAAACACTACAAATCCCAGCTTCCGGTCATCGATTCTTAAAATATCTGAACAGGTCACGTTCGCGAGTGACCAGCATCGCAAGCGTGACACCGGCCAACACACCCGCAAGGGCCGCCGCTGGAACTCTGGAAAGAATACCAACAAGCGTCGGTGAGGCAATGATGATCCCCGTATCCATATGGGTAATCGCCCAGATCGTCAATGGCAGCGTCACCAGTATCGCCGAACAGCACCAGACCAACGCCTCGAGCAGCATCTGCAGCCAGAGCGCGGTCTTGGGTTCGCCGCAATGCATGGCGGATGCAAGTTCGAGCCGCCTGACACGGACAACGGCGAATCCGATGAAGAACGCAATGACCAGCATCACGAGTGGAGCCAGTGCACTCTGTCTCTCCCGGAACGCCTTGACGGCATCCAACTTCGAGCCTTGCGTCGCATTCAATTGGCTGATCGTTGGTTGCTGCGAAGCATCCGAAGGCCATGAGGATACCGTGGATTGCAACAACGCCTGCAGGGCATCCGGAACCGGCCAGGTCTTCACCACGCACTGGTCGAAATCGTTTGCATCAACCGGAACCTGGCTGAGCGCCACATATTGGTAATTGGATGACCTACCGTCGTCCGGATACTGGAATACGCCGGCGATTCGTACACTGCCACCGGCATGCAATGCGAGTTGACTTCCGGCGGAAGCGTTCACAGACTGCGCTGCCTGGGAGGAGAGCCAGATGCCATCGTAATCCCTGGTAGACAACGTAACAGTGCCGGAACGGGTCGAAGAAGCAAAGACACCAAGCGCCCCGGTCGTGGCATCAAGCGAAGGAATACTCGCAGATGGCAGGACGGCGGATGTGACCTTGTCGTTCTTCGACCGTAACGCGCCGGATGCGAGCACCCCGTCCACACTGGACAAGCGTTCACATGCTTCACCGCTGATCCTGCCTTTGAACTCGATGACGTACGTCGACGCGCCCGATGCGATATACCGGTCAACCTGCTGCGCTATTGACCGAATGCTGAACAGGTCGGCAGCAGACAACCCGCCAACCAACGCGGCGAGAATCAACATGAGCATGAACGCATGCGAGGTTCCGGACACGATATCCCGCCATGCTTCGTCCACGACACCACGCAGACGCATACGCCCTGTCGCAGCCGTATCCCGGTCAATGGCAGGCGCAACGGTATCTTGTTCCCGGCTCACTGGTAGTCCCTCAAATCGATGATGTCCGTGCACGCGTCGCGGGTGCGCGGATCATGTGTGGCGACCACGACAATCGCCCCTGATATCGACAACCCGTGCAAGGTTCGGTTCACGCTCGCCGCAGTCGCCAAATCAAGTTGTGCTGTCGGCTCATCCACAAGAAGCAGTCCCGCGTGGGAGGCGACCGCGCGCGCAAGCATCAGCCGCTGAGCTTCGCCACCGGACAGGTCACGGAACTGTTTGGCGGCAAGATGGTCAAGCCCGAACACGCGTAACAGTGACAAAGCGTGCTCTTCGGCTTCGTTCCTGCGGTCCCCGCGAGAAATATAGGGCAGTGCCACATGGTCGATGACTTTCCTACGCGCTACTCCATGAGGATTCTGCAATACCCAGCACACCCGACCGCATGAGACGCGTATGACCTTGCCCTGCGCTGGCTGCTGCCAGCCTGCGACAATGGACAATAGCGTGGATTTGCCCGAGCCGGAAGGACCGACCAGCGCATAAACGCGCCGGGGATACAGCGTCATGGTGATATGCCTGAACAGCCAGTCGTCCCCGTCGAAGCTGTGCCCGACATCGTCGAGCTTGACATGGGCAGACTGCTCATCACCGGAATTGTCCTGAACTGTACTGGTTCCCGCCAATCCTGCAACCGCGGGTCGTATGGACTCGAGCCGGTCTTGCCCGCTCATCGGCACGCCTTGCCTGTGCTGGCGGGAACATCGACGGAAGTCAGGGATGCGCCGGATTGCACGCTGACCATCGATTTGCCAAGCTGGGAGGCGACCACATGGACGGCGACCGGCTTGCCGCGCGAAACCACGCATGCCGAATCCGCAGAGACATCGTACATCGCCGCCGGCGGCACCGAGACCACGTTCAGCGCTTTGGCGAGCTTCCAGCGATATGTAACGTTGATGGTGTTCGAAGCAGTGTCCTGCCCCGTGTCGCTCTGGGCCCCTCCGGTATCGGAAGCCTGCCCGGAGGCTGCCGGCTGTTGGGCGGCACGGTATTCGTTACTCGCACCGATGGCTGAGAGTAGGGAGGCGTCAGTGCTGTCCGCTGTCTGATCGGTGATGGTGAACGTCGTCCCGTTGACTTCCATGACCCGATCGCCTTGCAGCATCGAGGAATCATTGCGCCGGAACGTCGCACGGACCGGTTGGCTGGTAGTCGTCAGCACATCGGCTCCCGGCTCGACGTGCCCGCCATATCGGGCCTGGCACTCCTTGACAGTCACCTGCTGTTGGGGCAACCATGCAAACAACGACGTATCGATGCTCCACTGGCGCTCCTGCGTGGTACCCTGCGTCCCAGCGGTTGTGGCAAGCGCATTGAAGGCTTTCACCGTATTCCACGTCATCACGTCCGAATCCGGGGCCGCATATCCGAGCCGTCTGAGTTCCGCGTTGAGCGCCGCGATATCACCGCCCTTCATGCCGCTGGTCATCGTCCGATACGGTGGAGTCCTGAGATACAGGGCGAGTTGGGGTTGTCCGTCAATGGCAATGAACGCGGAGCCTGATTCAATATTGCTTCCGGCCGCGCACTGTCTCAACTCCGTAACCACTCCCCCAACCGGAGCGGCTACGGAACCGGATTCACTGCGTTCCACCGTGACGGTGACGGAACGCTCGTCATCATATGGTTCCGATCGCACGGCGAGTGTGCCCGCGCGCGCAGTCGACTCGAACGCGGCGGGTTCGGGCTCACGGGTGAGCAGGAACCCGCCGCACACGCCGGCCGCCAGCATGACGAGCGCGAGCAGGACAGTCACGGAGACGGACACAGAGTTGCGGCCCGCTTTCCGGTTCATACCGGTGTTCTGGTGATGCAGCCGCATTCTGTGCTCCTTCGTGCAGAATCGAAACGTTGTCATTATCGGTGGGGAGGAATCCGCAGGCAAATCCTTGTCGTGAAAATACCTACACGATTGCGCTACCAGCATCGATGACGACTTGGTCGCCTTGCGACACAGCCATGCTGTTTTCGTTGGATTGCCGCCGAATACGGCATTCAGCACGCCCGGAAACCACGATTGCGCGTCTCACATATTGGCGCCGTTTTTGGAATACCCCTCGGAGCAGCTTCCGCGCCGGTCATCGTTTGACGCCAATCCGGCGGTGCCGCCACAGCGCTATGCTGGTGTACGAATCCCGTATTCGAACAAGCATGGAGCCAGGCACCACCATGAGCCAACAGCAGACACCATCCGCGACCGGCAGCGACCAGGCGTCGGGCACCGTGCAGGTCGTGCTCGTCGACAACGACATCCTGGCCTTGAACATGCTGCGTGAAATCATGTCCGGATGGCCCCGCGTCGCCATAGCCTGGACCGAGCATAACGGCTCGGACGCCTTCGACCACTTCCGGCAATGCGAATCCGGCATCCGCGACCTGCCGGACCTGTTCATCACCGATATCTCGATGCGCGGCCTGTCGGGCATCGATATGAGCCGGGCCATCCGCTATACCAACGGCACGATGCCGATACTCGGCATCACTTCATACGAGCCGACCCAGTTCTACCATGATGCCACCGATGCCGGCATGCAGGCGGTTATCGGCAAGAACGAGCTGTCGGCCTTGAAAACCATCATCATGGAGGTCGCCGACACCGGAACCCTCACTGTCCGGCCACCCTTCGAGGCACCAGGGCAGGCGCATCTGCGCATCCGGCAGGAAGGCCTGCCGTACATCCTCTCGCTGAGCCAGCAGGAAAAGCAGGTGCTCACCATGTGTTCGCACGGGTACAGCAACGCCGATATCGCGCAAGTGCTCGACGTCAGCCCGTCGACCATCAACACGTATATCACGCGCGCATCGCACAAAATGGGCGTATCCAACAAACGGGAGGCGGTGGCATTATGGACGAAAACCATCGGATTGTAATCAGCAACACCATCGCAACCGTCATTCCGCAACGATTGCGCCATCATAAATTGCACGTCGCCCTATGCCTGGTGACCACGATACTCATGATTGCGGTACTGGCATTCTTCCCCGCGCAGACCCCCATGCAATGGATGGCTTGTGTTATCGCCTGCTGCTGTCCGCTCGGCATCGCCTTCGCGCCGGTACCGATGTCCGTCATCTCATTCGCCGTGGTACTACTGCTGATTTTCGCTCCCGGGATATCACTCTCGGATGCCGGTTCGATCATTCATATGCTTACGCCGCTGGCCATAGGTACGCTCGCGTATTCAACACCCACCCGATGGTCGATCTGGAGTCTTGTCGCTTCAATCATCACCCTGCTGTTGGCCTTCGACTTCCGCCACGCGCTGTCACAAGGAGAAGCACTTTCCTTATTCGTATTTCTCGTGCTGTATATCGTCACATACGCAAGTTGCGCATCCATCCGCACCATCGCCATCGACGATCGGCAACGGCACCGCGATGCCGAGCTGGAACTCCTGCGAACGCAACAGGCGCATCAGCAGGAAGTCACCAAGTTCGCGCGGATGACGCATGATGCGGTCACCGCGAATCTGTCGAGTATCTTCTTGCTCGCGCAGCAGCATATTGACGCTATCGATGCGGTAGGTGCAACCGGCGTGATTAGCTCTGCCGCTGGCGCTACCTACGGCGCTACCGATGATGCCGCCGGTAATGCGGCCGCCAATATTGCCGTTGATGCCACCGCCACATCCGAAAGGGACTGGCGGACAATCAGGCAACTCAGCGAAAGCGCTCTGGCGAGTATCCGCTCGGTAATCAGAACCATGAACTCCGCGGATGAACAGCCTCGCAACGACCAAACTGACGATTCGCATGACCTTCCACTGCCGTCGCGCATCGGCATCGCCATCGAACAAGGGCAGCATCTGCTGGCTCCGCACCGTATGCATGTCGATGTACACATGTCAGGGCGAATATCGTCGCCCGTCTGCATACAGTCCGGCGACGAAGCAGTGACGCTCATCGGAGAGATCTTCACGAATCTGCTGCGGCACGCATCCCCGGACAGCGCGCCGATGCTCACCATCGCCTACGATGACGACAGCATGTCACTCATGCAGACGAACGCGCTGACGCCTAAGAGCACACGTGGTCGCGGCACAGACCAGCAGTCGCCAAAAGTTGCCCAGGCTTCGGCCAGCCATGACGGCGCTCTGCCGCAATCCCAAAGTGGATTGGCGCTCCACCGCGGCATCATCGAATCGCTTGGCGGCGAGCTGCGATTCAACAGCGAGGACGAGACGTGGACGCTCTACGCGCGTATCCCCCTGCACCCGCAGAGCCACGCCGCCGACGAGAACCACAATGTTGCCGCTCGATAAGAGCAATCGTATGTTTTTCTGTTCTTCTTGCACGGCTTGCTCGCACAGGGATTTCTCTCACATAGATTTCTCTTGCACGGCCGCTGCCATGGCGTAGCCCGTGACTCATACGAGACCGCTCACCCCCAATGAGACGGTCTTATCATGCCGTGTCAGACAACGCACCATGGCAGCCACTTGGGGCAGTCGCCGAGCAATGCCTCTACACTCATGGAAACCGATGTCACGACCATGCGATCGGACTGCGTTCCCCTCATTCCCGTAGTAATGACGCCCATAATCGCGAGAAGAACCAAGAATCTCGCAAATCCCGCGCGGAAGGCCTCGACAGCATCATACCTACCATGGTGTCGAACTATTCCGTTTCGCGATACCATCGCAATAGCCATAGACTTCTCCCTCCCCAAGGCGCTGCATCAGCTCATGTATGCCCCGATACAGCGCAACCCATGAGCGCGACGGAGACTCACAGCACGTGCTGCAGGAAGTCCTTGAAGCGCGGCTCGCTCGGATGGTCGATAATCTCAGGACCACCATGCTCAACCACCACGCCGCCGTCCATGAACACCACCTGGTCGGCGACCTCACGGGCGAACCCGATCTCATGAGTGACCACAATCATGGTCATGCCTTCGTCGGCGAGCTGGCGCATGACGCTCAGCACCTCGCCCACCAATTCGGGGTCAAGCGCGGATGTCGGCTCGTCGAACAGCATGATTTCAGGCTTCATCGCGAGCGCACGGGCGATGGCCACACGCTGCTGCTGGCCGCCGGACAACTGGGACGGGTAATAGTCAAGCCGCTGGCCGAGCCCGACGCGCTGCAACTCGGCGACCGCCAGCTCACGCGCCTCGCTCTTGCCCATATGCTTCACATGAATCGGCGCTTCCATGACGTTCTCCAACGCCGTCATATGCGGGAAGAGATTGAACCGCTGGAAGACCATGCCGAGTTTGGATCGCTGTGCCGCAATCTCCTTATCGTTCTGGGTCTGGAGCACTTCCTGGCCCTTATGCTCGACTTTCTTGAAGCCAATCATCTCGCCGTCCACGCGGATTTCGCCGCCGGTCAGGGTCTCCAGCTGGTTAATCAGCCGCAGGAAGGTCGACTTGCCCGAGCCGGACGGACCGAGAATCACCGTCACGGTGCCCGGCATGACGGTCATGTCGATGCCTTTGAGCACGTGGAGGTGTCCAAAAGCCTTGTGCACACCGATCGCCTCGACCGCCGGCGTGGTGTGTTGCGTCGCCGACTTGTCGTGTTGCTGCGAAGAGGTCTGCTGCGGGAACGCGGTATCGGTTGCTGTCTGGTCGCTCATGTCTGTTTCCTCCCTCACGCTCACGCGTTGAGCCCGATCATCTTCACATTGTTGCCGCGGGCGATGCGGTCTTTCTTCGTCTCGCTGACAGCGACCGGGCCGTCCAGCTGCTGATCGCCATTATCTTCGGCCACGATGGATCGGGCTTCGAAGCCCTTGCCGAAATGCTTTTCGAGACGGGACTGGATGACCATAAGGATGGAGGTAATCAGCAGGTACCAGATGCAGGCAACCAGAAGCAACGGAATCGGCTTGTAGATGCGGTTCGCAATGGCGTTGGTGGCGAACTGAAGTTCCAGCGTGAACGGCACGGCTTGCACCAACGACGTGGTCTTGAGCATGCCGATGGTCTCATTGCCGGTCGGCGGGATGATGATGCGCATGGCTTGCGGCAGGATGATGCGCCGCATAATCAACGAGCGCTTCATGCCGAGCGCCTTCGCCGCTTCGGTTTGTCCCGGATCCACGGCTTCAAGACCGGCACGCACGATTTCGGACAAGTAGGCCGCCTCGTTGAGCGCAAGCCCGATCCACGCCGCGTTGAACGCGGTGATGATCGTGGACGAGTCGATGCTCCAGAAGGTCACCGACGTGAACGGGATGCCGAGCGACAGCTTGGGCACCAGCACGGAGAACAGGCCCCAGAATACGAGCTGCGTGTACACAGGGGTGCCGCGGAAGAACCAGATGAAGAACCAGCTGACCCCGCGCAGCACCGGGTTGATGGACTTGCGCATAATCGCCAGAATCACCGACAGGATGATCGCGACGACCATGGAAATCACCGTAAGCAGCAGGGTATAACCGATGCCTTCGAGCACGTTCTCGTTGAACAGGTATTTCCATACGATGTTCCACTCGAACCGCGGGTTGGTGACCAGCCCCTGCACGAGCATCGCCGCAAGCAACGCCACGATCACAGCGGCGACCACCGGGCCGGTACGCTTCACGGGCAACGCGTGGATACGGTCGGGTATGTCCAGACCTTCGCCGTCGACTTGTTTCTTCGCCATGGTTTGCGCCATCTCCTGTTGTCGGTTCGTTGCCCAGTTCACACCATCAGCGTGAACACCTTGTGAACTTTATTGTCGCCACGCCCTGCGACACAGTCAAGATAATGTCCGTATCCCAATATCACAAATCAGTGCCGCGCACCACATGGTCAGGCTGTTGTATCAGTCACGATTGATTCCCCAACGATGATTCCCCAACGATGATTCCCCAACGAGTGCGCCCGCCGGCTATGCGGCTTACGTCGCATGACCGACGGGCGTATCAGCATATCCCCTTCCGCTGATGTCAACTGACGCCCACTGATGCCAACTGATACCAGCTGGCCAGCTGGTCAGCTCAGATCGGTCGGGTTGATCTCCGCCTTGTCCAAAGCGCCGGACTGCACGCCCCAGTGCTTCAAGATCTTCATGTATGTGCCGTCATCCATGAGCTTCTGCACGGCCTTCTGCACGGCCTTGGTGGTCTGGTCGTCGTTCTTCGCGATGGCGATGCCCTGCTTGACCGAGCCCTCGTCCTTGCCGAGCGCCTGAAGCTGGCCGTCGGTCTGGGAAATTGCATAACCCGCCACCGGGGAATCCGCATAGAAGACATCGGCTTTGCCGGTCACCACATTGGTTGCCGCATCGGTCTGCAGCTTGCTGGAGAGCACCTCAATGGTCTTCTTGCCGTCTGTCTTGCACTGCTTGGCCGCCTTGTTGGCGTCCTCCTCCTCGACCGTACCGGTCTGCACGGCGATCTTCTTGCCGCACAGGTCGGAGGTATCGACCTTCTGCGGGTTGCCCTTCTTGACCACCCATGTGGCGCCAGCCTTGTAGTAGCTGACGAAATTGACCGCGTCCATACGCTCCTTGGTGATGGTCAGCGAGGTGATGCCGAGATCGTACTTGCTACCGACCGACGGGACGATCGAATCGAAGGAAGCGGAGACAATCTGAGTGTCCAGGCCGAACACCTTGCCCAGCGCGTTGGACAGGTCGACGTCGTAGCCGACCGGAGTCTTGCCGTCTTCCTTAAGGAATTCAGCCGGAGCATACGTGAGCTCCATGCCGACGGTGAGCTTGCCGTCCTTGGTCACCGAATCAGGCAGCATGGCGGCGATGGACGCGTCCTTCTTGATGCCGGAGACATCGTAACCGGTCGTGGACGAACTCGACGAAGAACCGGAGCCGGACGTCGCTTCATCCGTGGTACCGCATGCGGCGGCACCGAGCAACATGGCGGCGCTCAGCGTGCAGGCGAGCGCGGTCTTGAAAGCCTTGAATGACATATGTTCCTCTCTTCATGCATGTGGTCAGACTGTCTGCCATTCCAACATGCATATCTATGCATTGCTTCGCATAATATACTATGCCGGAGACTGCGACACGAAAAAGACACGCCGGTCGCGTCGGGACGTAACAGGCGTCATCCGCGACACGACCGGCATACCATGGATACCCTGCGGGCGCGTAGTCAACGCGCCCGGACAAGACGCGCAGCTCAGTCCTCGACTTTGGGGTTGATCTCCGCCTTAGTCACGGCACCGCCCTCGGCACCCCAATGCTTGAGGATCTTCCTGTACGTGCCGTCATCCATGAGCTTCTGCAGGGCCTTCTGCACCGCTTCGTCGGTGGCGGAATCACCCTTCTTGATGGCTGCGCCCTCTGGGGCGACACCCTCATCTTCACCGAGCGTGGCAAGCTGGTCGCCGGTCTGCGAGATCGCATAGCCGGCAACCGGGGTATCCGCATAGAACGCGACCGCCTTGCCAGTCACCACATTCGTCGTCACATCGGTCTGCAACTTGCTCGAAAGCACGTCCACCGGCTGCTTTCCATTCGCCTTGCACTGCTTGGAAATCTCGGCGACCGATTCCTCCTGCGTGGTACCGGTCTGCACGGCGATCTTCTTGCCGCACAGGTCCGAAGTATCCACCTTCTCAGGGTTACCCTTCTTGGTCACCCACGTGGAACCCGCCTTGTAGAACGTTACGAAATCAACGGAATCAAGACGCTCATTCGTCACTGTGAACGACGACACGCCGATATCGTACTTGCTGCCGACCGACGGAATGATCGAATCGAAATTCGCGGTCACCGGGTCCGCCTTCAAACCGAAGATATTCGCCATCGCTTTGACGATGTCAACGTCATATCCGACCGGAGTCTTGCCATCCTCCGCGAGGAACTCGGCCGGCGCGTACGACGTATCCATGCCGACGGTGAGCTTGCCGTCCTTGGTCACCGAATCAGGCAGCAACGCCGCAATCGAGGCGTCCTTCTTCACACCGGAGACATCGTAACCGGCCGTGGACGAACTCGACGACGAACCGGAGCCGGACTTCGTATCCGATGCATCGCTCGTACCGCATGCAGCAGCGCCGGCGAGCATGGCAACACAGCAGGCGGCGGCGCCGAAACGTTTCAGCATGTTTGCGGTTTGGCTTCCAGCGTGGCGAAAATAAGACATGGATGACATGGCTGACATGGCTGAACCCTCTCTATGTTCCGGACGCAAGAGCCTAGCGGCAGCGCCCGTCGGCGTGGGCACCCGGGCGGATGCCCCGTCCTCGCCGATAGCCGCAGGATAAGCCCGCCATGCTACAGCGACGTTACACTTCACCGTAACCGTGCAATGTGGGCTTGCAACGGGGAGTCTCGATATGCGGGCACGATTGTGGACGATGATGTCACGATTCCGCCGCAAGACAGCCAACATTGAATGCCCGCGCCATCAACCATCTTCGCAGACCAGCGAAACGATAACGCTCAGATCATCTGCTTGTTCTTGTAGCGCATGATGCGCAACGCCTCGCGTTTGTCCTGCTCCTCGCGCAAAGCCTGACGCTTGTCGTACTCCTTCTTGCCTCGTGCGAGCGCGATTTCCGCTTTGACCCTGCCGTCCTTGAAATACAGGCTCAGCGGAATAATCGTATAGCCTTTCGCCTGGGTCTGACGCTGCAGCTTCTCAATCTGCGCAGCATGCAGCAGCAATTTACGCTTGCGCTTCGGGGCGTGATTGTTCCACGTGCCGTTGAGATATTCCGGGATATTTGCGGCCTCAAGCCACATCTCGCCGCGCCTGTCAATACTGACGAATGCTTCAGCGAGCGACGCGCGCCCCTCACGCAACGACTTGACCTCGGTGCCCGTGAGCACCAGTCCAGCCTCGTACGTGTCCTCGATGCTATAGTCGTGCCGCGCCTTGCGGTTCTGCGCGATCATCACAGTCCCCTGTTCTTTCGCCATTCCGTCCTCGTTCCTCGTTTCCTTCAGTTCCACACTGTTCGCACTCGTCGGCAACAGCCTGGCGACGCACGGGCGCATTGTCTTGTAATCACGTACCTGCGCGGGTGCGCGTCTGACAGGCCAAGCATGCGAACCGCTTAGTATGTATTTACGTATATACGCAAGTACGTACGTACACGGGTACGTATGCGGGTGCGCGGGTACACGGGTACGTATGCGGGTGCGCGGAATCGTACCGTTTTCATCGCGCTGCTGACAGCGATTGCGGAAACGGTGCTCGCATGTTGTCTGTCGAACCCATCATTGTACACGAAGCCGCTCTCCTACTACTCCAGCTCCGCAGCGCCCTTGGCATTGTCACGCTTCGCACGCGACTCGGTGCACCGCTTGTCATAACCGCGTCCGGCAATCCGCCACGTCGCTCGCATTACCCATATCCGGCAACCCGCAGCACCGCTCACTCTGTCAAATTCCGAAGCCCACAACACCCTCGCTCCGCCAAATTCCGCAACTCCCGCATTACTCGCCGCACCTATGATCGGCAATCCGTCACGTCGCTTGCCATACCCATATCCGGCAATCCGCCGCCCTGTCACTTCTTCACCTGTTTTACATCTCGCCGTATCTCCCGCATTATTCGTCTTGTACCCCACCTCACTCTGCAGCGCCCTAATCAACAGATTGTGAGCCGCCGCTCACAATCAATGGCAAAACAACCGCCGACATCCACCACCCGACTTCTGATCAACAATCGTTGTGAGTCGCCAGTCACAACCAGCCGCCAGCATCGCATCAGTCTCTTATGCCACCGCAGAAAAAACGTCGATTGCGAGTCACCACTCACAACGGGTAATTTTCTGCGTCAATCACATGTCTATCTCTCGATTTCACAAATCAAGCTCGGAGTCACCACTCACAATCGTGAGCCGTGGCTCCGTCAACTCCCACCACGATTACCATCATCAATCGATTCAACAACAAGATTGTGAGTCATCGCTCACAATCAAACGGCCGTGACCGCGTCAGCGTCCCTATTCACGCACTCCACTGTTTTGATTGTGAGTCGCCACTCGCAAACAATGATGCAACGAGTGCGAATGACAGTAGATACAACGCGCAATCGTCCAAGGTTGTGAACGGCGACTCACAATCAGCCGAACAATGGCAGGAAATCTTCCCCGGGACAGTTTCATTCGCCTTGTTTGTGAGCAGTCACTCACAAACATCAGTAACCGGAGATGATTTTGTCAAGAACAACCGCCCAGGTCTGCTCAGGTTGTGAGCAGTCACTCACAATCAACGCGAAGAGGACAACAATCGTGGGACGTTTCACGATTCCACAGTTTGATTGCGAGTCGCCACTCACAATCAACGCGAACGATTCCTCTTCTTCTCTTCTGCTCTTCCCCCCTACCTCGCCGGAAACCGCACACAACCGTGCCATCGACTCCGCGTATAGGAATGGCGGGAGTGCATCGCATCAAGCAACATGCTCCCGCCATTTTGAGAGGGCGAAAGACCAGCCCGTCAGACAAAGGACAGCTCAGCAGTCAAGCGGTTCAGTCCAGCGGTTCAGATCAGTAATGAATGTACTGATAATTCCCGGCGTTCGAAATCGTCTCATACGCGGGGAATGTCGCGAACCCGGTGCCGCCTTCGGAAACCAGCACCGAACCATCAGAGTTCACACGCTCGACTACGGCGACATGACCGTACGCCGCATTCGCATACCAACGTGTCACACGCTGCCCTCGAGCGAATACCATCACCGCTCCGACATGCGGCGTGTTGTTCACCAAATATCCCAGCGAACGCGCGGTACCCGCCCAGTCGGCACCGTTGCCCATTAACGAACCCACCGGCAGGCTCAACTGCGAACGGCGAATATACGCCCACAGGGTGCAGTTCCGCGCCGGATAAGTATTGCCGTTGCCGATGTTGCCTGTGCGATGCCCGTAGCAGAATGAAGAGCCGGCAGGACAACTTCCCGGCACGCCATAATTCATACCGGAGGCGCCGGAACCGCCCGAACTACCTGAATTATTCGAATTATGCGAAGTATTCGACGAATTCGAATTGCTCGGAGCACTCGGTCTTGACGCAGTCGAGCCGCTTGGTCCCTTGGAACTGGAACCCGACGAAGGCTTCTTGCCTGTATACTGTGCGCCTCCGCTTGAGGGAGATGCCTGCTGATTTGAATAGTTGCTGGACCAGGAAGTGATCTCCGACTCCATCGCAACAATCTCGGCAGCTTCTTTCGCGGATTGCGAAGTCAACTGGCTCTTCTGGCTCTCCAGCGAAGCCCGTTCGGCATTGCCCTGAGCCAACAGATCATTCAGCTCGGTCTGCTTGGCCTGGGCAGTTTCCACGGCTTTCTGAGCCGCGGCAGCTTGCGCATCGGCCTTCTGCTTGAGCGTGGTGATTTCATCCTCGATTGCCGCAAGCCGCTGCTCGCGGTTCTTCGCGGTGCTCAGCTGCGTCGCGGCGTCGCTTGCAGCATTGCTTTCGGTTCGCGTGACTGCGGCGTCGGCCTGCATCTTGTTGACGAAATCCTCGGTCGTGGTGGAATTGGTCACCACATTCATCACTTCCGAGGCAGTGGTGCCGTGGAAGCTTTCACGCGCCATCTGGGCGACCGCTTCCTTCGCATCGTCATAGTTCGCGCCGGTCTGCTTGATTTGTTCCTGCAAGTTGGCCTTGTCTTGTTGCGCGGCCTCGAGTCGCTCCTGTGCGGCCTGCGCCTGGGATTGCGCCTGTTCCGCGCTGTTCTGCGCGTCTTCCAACGCCTGCTGCGCGGCGGGGATCTGGTTCTGGTTCAGATCGTTGAGTTGGAGAATCTGATTCGCCAACTGCGTGCTGACACCGGTCAGTTTGGCTTTGAGCTCACTTTGGCTTTGGAGCTTTGCCTTGTACTGCTGCATCGTGACCGCCTGCGCCGGCTGCAGCGGCGCGATCATGTTCGCAGTGCCTGCGGCGATAAAAGTGAGCGATGCGATCAGTGCGCCCACGATGGCGTCGATCTTTTTCGTGCGCTTCATATCACAGCCTTTCTTGTGGTGTATCGCACATTGTACATAACGATGCTCAATGGTCAATGAGAATACCCCCGTCATGCTGTCACCGACGATATATCGTAACGATACGACGGCTCCGCACGCCTGCGCACGGCATGCTGCAGTCCCGGCGGACAACTGCCGACCACCGGCGACCGGCATGCCCCCTTACTTGTTCTTTACACTTTGAGGTAGCGTCGCAACGACACGGCGGACGAAAGCGCGGACAACACCATCGCGCCGATGACGAGCGCCGGCGCCGCAAGCCATACGGTTTTCTGCGTGATGAACGGCATCCACTGAACGGTTTGCGCGATTCCATCGGTGATGAAAATCTGTACGATTCCACTCAATGCGCCGACCGCCAGCAGTGAGCCGATCATGGATGCCGTCATGCCTTCAAGGATGAACGGCAGACGAATCGTCCAGTTCGACGCACCGACCAGCCGCATAATCTCGGTCTCGTTCTTCCTCGATGCGGCGCTCATACGTATGGTCGTGCCAGTGAGCAGCACGGCGACCACAATCATGACACCTGCGAGGACCACCGTCACCACCGTCGCCTTGTTCAGCACATTGAACACCGGATCGAAGATCTGCCGCTGATCCTGAACTTCCTCAACCCCACTCACACCCGACAGCACTTCTGAAACCTGCTGGTATTTGGTCGGATCGGTAAGCTTGAGCCTCAACGATGCCTGCATATCCGCCGCAGTCAGCGTCCTGCCCTGATATACGCCGTTCGGATACTGCTTGAGGAAGGTGTTCTTATAGAACTCTTCACGGCTGACATACGTGACTTTGGAAACCACGGATCCAAGCTCATCCTGAATCTTATCCTCGATATCCACGATTTCGCTGTCCGTAGGAGCCTTGCCGGACGAGCAGTTCGCTGATTGGCTCGCGCCGTCAGGACACAGCCAGACTACGACCTCGACTTTGTCGTACCAGTCGCCTTTCGCCTTGGTAATCTGCGCCTGCATCAGCACAGAGGCGCCGATGAACAGGAAGGAGATGAACGTGACCAGCATGACCGACAGGATCATCGGTACGTTGCGACGCAGACTTGTCCATGTCTCGGAAAGAATGAACCGTAATCTCATGACTGCTGACTTTCCTTCCCATCCGCATCGTTCGTGTTTTGTGCGTCGCTGGTGTCTTGCGTTTCGCTCGTGACTTGCGTCCCATGTACCCGTTGTGTAGCTGCTTCGCCATCAACGGCGGGCGGCATCGGCGGGACGGGAGGCGATGGCGGGGCGGGAGGCGCCACCCGGCTGTTGTCTGCACCCCCCTGTTGCGGTTGTGCAGCCTGCTCATCCGAGGACTGACCTTCGTGGCTGTGTGGCTTGGATGCCTCAACATTCGTGCCGTGCCGCTTGGCATACGCTTCCTCATGCTCGCGCTTCGCAGCGATATCCTCTGCACTCAGACCCTTGCCCCAGGTCATCGTGGTTTCCACGGACTGGAAGACCTCGCCATATCGGCCTGTGCGCCCGGAATGAACAGAATGGGCGAGTCGGGCGATACCCTCATCGCCGTTCTCCGAAGCCATCAGCGATTGGGCGACACCAAGCGTCGCCGAAGCCTGCGGTGACGCGGAACGCTGAGGACGGAACTTCGCATCAGGATCGTCAGTACTAGCTTCGACCGCCGTGGCATCGGAAGTTCCGGCCTGCCGCCCGGACACTTCGTCCTGGCCCTCAGACGTCCGCACCGCGTTCGCGTTTGAAGCTTTCGATTCGACATCACGATCAGGGAAATACAAGGCTGAATCATATGAACCATGCTGCTCGTCGCGCACAATCTTGCCGTTGTGCAATTCGACGACGCGTTTGCGCATCGAGTTGACGATTTCCTCGTTATGCGTGGCCATCACGATGGTCGTGCCGGTGCGGTTGATTGCATCAAGGACTTCCATGATGCCGAGTGACGTCGTCGGATCCAAGTTGCCGGTAGGCTCGTCGGCAAGCAGGATCTGCGGATGGTTCACATACGCACGCGCGATAGCCACGCGCTGCTGCTCGCCGCCGGACAGCTCATGCGGGTAGTTCTTCTCCTTGCCGGAAAGCCCGACCGTCTGAAGCACCTTGGGCACCAACGTCCTGATGGTTGAGCGGCTCGTGCCAATCACATCAAGCGCGAACGCGACATTCTGCCAGACCGTCTTGTTGTTCAACAGCTTGTAATCCTGGAACACGAAGCCGATGGAACGGCGGTACTGCGGGACCTGCCGATTCGTCAAACGACGCAGGTCATTGCCCGCGACGCGAATCTCCCCGTCCGTCGCCTCCTCCTCGCGCAACAGCAGGCTCAGCAACGTCGTTTTGCCGGAACCTGACGCGCCCACAAGAAACACGAAATCGCCACGGTCGATATGCAGCGTGATGTCATCCAGTGCCGGCCGTGTGCCTTTCGGATAAATCTTTGTAACATCATCAAGCGTTATCAGCGACATGATTCCCGTCTTCCGTGTCGATTACCGGACATGCGCCCCGAATCCTTGTCCCAAGGCGGATACGGGGGCAGCACGTTCTCAAGTGTTGTCAGATGTGGTTCAGTTGTTGTTTCAAGGCTTTCGATGTTCCAAGGCCTCCGTCGCCTTAGGCTTGGGCAGCTTCCTCGGCGGCCTGCTTGCGCTGGTCGTGACGCCAACGGATGCCGGCCTCGATAAAACCATCGATATCGCCATCGAACACAGCCTGAGTCTGCGAAGTCTCATAACCGGTACGCAGATCCTTGACCATCTGGTACGGGTGCAGCACGTAGGAACGCATCTGGTCTCCCCAGCTGGCCTTGATATCGCCGGCGAGTTCCTTCTTCTTCTTAGCTTCCTCTTCGTGACGCAGCACCAGCAGGCGGGACTGGAGCACCGCCATGGCGGCCGCACGATTCTGAATCTGACTGCGTTCATCCTGCATGGAAACCACGAGGCCCGTGGGCAAGTGGGTGATGCGTACTGCGGAATACGTGGTGTTCACGCCTTGGCCGCCAGGACCCGATGCTTGGAAGGTGTCGACACGGATATCGGATTCCGGAATATCGATGTGATCGGTGGATTCCACGAGCGGAATCACCTCGACCGCGGCGAAGGATGTCTGACGACGGCCCTGGTTATCGAACGGCGAAATGCGCACCAGACGATGTGTGCCGCCCTCGACCGATAGCCGGCCGTACGCGTACGGGGCATCGACTTGGAATGTGGCGGATTTGATGCCGGCTTCCTCGGCGTAGGACGTGTCCATCATCTTCGTCTTGAAATTATGCCGTTCCGCCCAGCGCAGGTACATACGCAGCAGCATCTGGGCGAAATCGGCGGCATCGACGCCGCCGGCGCCGGAACGAATGGTGACCACGGCGGAACGTGCGTCGTACTCGCCGTCCATGAGGGTCTGGACTTCCATGTCGACGAGGTCCTGATCGAGCTGTTTGAGATTGTTGACGGCCTCGTCCATGGAATCCTTGTCGTCTTCCTCCGAACCGAGCTCGTACAGGGTCTCGACATCGTCAATGCGCCGTTGGGCGTCCTTGAGACGCTTCAGTTGGGATTGCGCCGCCGAGAGCTTGCTGGTAACTTGCTGAGCGTGTTCTTGGTCATCCCACAGGCCGGGCGCGCTCGCCTCTACCTCGAGATCCTTGATTGACGAGGCAAGGGCGTCCATATCGATGGCCTTGGCGATCATGTCAAATTTCGCCTTGGTCTCGTTCAAATCTTGCGTAAAGTCATAGTCTGCCACGTTTATCCACCTTACAGGCACAGGCGGAAATCGTCCGCCGACCCGCCCGAACGTTCACACCCTTTGCTGATTGTGAGCCGTCGCTCACAACCCAACGATGCAATGCCGTATCGCGCGCGGCACACGCGACTCCCCTACCAGGATTGTGAGTCCGCACTCACAATTTTCAGTGATCCCGCTCCCATTTGGCCACGAGCTGGTCTTCCTCCGATCTGATTGTGAGTCAGCACTCACAAATATCTGGGCGTCAAGCGCAACCTCCCCCACTATCATGCGGCAAGCGCAATCTCCCCCTATCTGATTGTGAGTCGACAAACACAACCGAAGCTCCAGGCTCCCCTACGGTCGCCAATCGCCACGGCCCCTGCGCCTGATTGTGAGCTAGTGCTCACAACCCGCCAAGCTATGTCAACGATGCCAGCTCTCGCCAGTCACCGTCAGTCGTCAGCAGCCAGCAGTTAGCAGCGACTAGCCACCTATCGCCAATCACCAGTTACCAGTCATCGGTCGGCTTCAGCTACCAGTTGGGACATACAAACGAACAGTTGTGAGTGACAACTCACAATCAGACGGGGAGAGACCATATCAGTCGCCGGCAATTGCTCATTCGTGTGCGCAAGGTGAGTCAGTGCTCACAATCATCGTCAGAGCAAACAGCGATGCCTTCATCACCCAAGATCATTGTGGGTGATTGTGAGTGGACTTTCACAATCAAGTGGGATGCACGGACGGGTGACGACGTATTCGGACTTGTTGCCGCATGATTGAGAGCCACCACTCACAATCAAGGGAGCAGAGTCAAGAAGCCGGTCAAACCAGTCAAGCCGCATAGCCAGTCGAACGAAACCGCTGGTCAGGCCAAACCACCGGTCAGTTATGTCCCAGAAGTTGGTGTATGAAGCCCTGTTCCTTGCGGGCTTTGAAAGGGATCACCGCCTAGTATCGCCATTGATGGATAAGCGAAATTGATGGCGGGAAGGACCAGACGATGACCGTAAGGCATAAGTTAGCATCATTGGACGATGAACAGACGCGGGACTTGCTGTTGCAGGTCGCGCGCGGGCAGGAGGATCGAACCGACGACCTGCCGCTTACAAGGCGGGCTGTTGCAGGTCGCGCGCGGGCAGGAGGAGATGCGTTACCGACTCTCGCGGATGCTGGAGCTGATGCTGGACACGTTTATGGGCGCGGAGGCCGACGAGGCGTGCGGCGCGGTGTACATGACGCGCGGCGAGGTCGGCGGAAACCGGCGCAACACGGATGGCTACGAAACTACAGTGACGTCGAATCGCAAGAATCCCATGAACAGACCTCTGACACAGTCACGGTTTGTGTCACGCTCGTAACCACGCCGGGAAAATCGCGACAACCTCGGCAACGACACACCGCCCCGGAGGACATGATTCCGTCCGGGCACAATCGGATTCCAAAACGTTACACGCAACGACGACACCTACGGTGCAACCGAGAAGCAAAGGGACATCATCGACTTTTCGACCGCAACGCAGTAAAAACGCCCACGTGATTATTGCGAAGCCGCGCCCCATTGCACGACTTCCTACCAGACCGACGTCAATCCAGCCACAAATTTGGCACACATTGTGCAATCATCAGGCGTGTCAAATATCGCCATGACATCAGTGATCTTCCCACCACCGGCCCATGAATCCAACGCGCGTCTTGCGTGCGACACCGAGTGCGTAACCGAAGTCAATGTCGCTGGCAACCGCCGGCAACCGTCAGTAAACCGTCAGTTTTCTCCCAGTGATCGGGCATCGGCACTGCCATCGTCCAACAACAACCGAATTGTCCGCACTACACAATTAACACACCATCAACCGTGCGCATCAGCCTTCTCGGTCATAGAATCATCAGCCTCTTTATCTATCCGCAGCAAGCGAGAAGCCAATCGTCGCAATGGAATCGGCCCTGTCACGGCATGTTTCCTCCCCGACCGGCGTTCTAGGCGCGAGGCCACACTTACCGCGAGCGCGCGCCGTTCAACATCACTGCGCATATCATTCCAGGTGACATTCACGCACAACCAGCCAGCATCCTCGAGCAACGTACGACGGCGAACATCCTCCTCCCAATTGCTCGCATGCTGTTTACCGTCGTATTCCACAGCGACTTTGCACTCAGAATATGCAAGGTCGAGGAAGAATCGCCGTCGTCTGCCCACGTTCGCCTGCCCGGTGTCGTTCCTGATATCGACGTGCGGATTGACTTGCGGCATCGGCAAGCCATAGGACAGCAGCATCAACCGCAATTCACTTTCTCGGACAGAATCAGTGTTCTCCCTCATCAGCACCATGGCTCTGCGAGAATTCACAGTGCCCGCCGGCATTCTTCGCTTGGCTTTTCGAATCTGCTCATGCGTCGCATGGCACGAATTGCGAAAATCGCGCAACGTCATCCACCGTTGATCGCTATCCCTGCGCATGAACGCATCGCCCAGAAACACCAACGATTCCAGCCTCGAACGACGCGCATACATCAGCCACGTCGTATCCGGCGCGACGCACGTAATACCCTCAAGATGCACCAGCCGCGTGGGATAGCTCCAATACACGCAGCGGACGCCCGCGATCCGTCTGCGAGTTTTCTGCGAATCCGCGACCACGACCAACTCGTCATGATTCAATTCATTCGGCACATCGATGCACAGCAATTTCAATGCGGTGCTCAGCGCAAAAATCAGCGGGGAAGCGGCGCGCGCCTGAAGTTCACGACAACGGATCAGCGTCTCAGCTTGGATACGCAGCAGACGGACCTGAGTCGTTTCGGTGCGACGGCCATTCGCCTGCGTCATCAGCCCCGATCTTCGATATTCAACGGTGTTCATACTCATACGGTCGACGCTAGCGTGTCGCGCGTTCTGCCGGAAACTGGAACGGACAATGTGGTCAGAAGATGAAGTTATCCGCAGTAAGGTCGTTTCCTGATTGTCGCAGGCGGACGAACGGCGGGCGGGGGTCGGCGGCGAGCGGTGTGGCATCTATCGGTATCCATTCCCGATATCCGCCTCGCAAGGATCTGATATCAGTCTCAGGTATGCGCCCAGCATCCGTCGAGTTTCCGCTAGTGACCTGCCAGGGATCCGACGGTCTCCGGCATGCGTCTGTTGTGAGCCGGGACTCACAACAAAACAGGTTGACGATGGCTGTCCCCGCACCGACACGTCAGAACACAACTGGTTGTGAGCGTCCACTCACAACCAATGACAAGAGCGGCAACAACCAACCACCGACCGACAGGCCAGTATCGTTGATTGCGTGTCACCACTCACAACCAACGATCACGGCGACAACAATCGACAGCCTGATAGATTCCACATCGTTGGTTGCGAACTGCCACTCACAACCAACGATATTGACACACAGAACAGCCGCAGAACGGGTCCGCCGTGTCCATATTGTGAGTCCCCACTCACAACCAACGATAAGGACACCAACAACCAACCAACGGACAGCACTCCACACCATCGATTACGAACCACCACTCACAACGAAACACCTTGATGACTTCCCTCCGTGTACTCGACGTACAAGAACGCAACCGATTGCGTGCTGCCACTCACAACCAACAGCATGAACGAGCAGAACCGCAGCAGAACGGGACCCAACACACCCACATTGTGAGCGGCCACTCACAACCAACAACAGGGGCGCCCCAAACGACTACAGATGCAACCACTCCACTTACTGATTGTGAGCCACCACTCACAACCAACAATCAGGACGGCACCATCAACCGCCAAACACCACCACGACAAACACCGCTCGGCCAGACACCACCGCCCACCCCATCACCACAACGCAACTCGCGCACCGGAATCCGCCTGTCGATAACCCGCGAACCGTAATATACTCGCCAGTAAGCGCACCATGGATAACGCGCACCTTCAGGACATCGCAAACCTCTAGGACATTGGCGCCTCAAAGCGCCAGAAAGCAGGAGAATATCATGGCAGACCAACGCACCGCATGGGGATGGGGACTGGCAAGCATCGACGCCGCCGGCGCCACGCTCGACGTGTGGTATCCGAAACTTACCCTCGGCCCCGTTCCATCACCAGCCGACCGCCCGGCACACGGGTTCGACGCTCTCGTCCGCGAACAAGCCGACGCACGCGGGGTACGACGCATCCCGATCTTCACCGTAAGCGATTTGGACGCAGCCCCCACGGATGCTGCCGACGCCTATCTGCGTCTGCACCTGTTGAGCATGCGCCTGGCAAAGCCGAACACCATCAATCTTGACGGCATCTTCGAAGTGCTCACGAACGTCGTCTGGACAAACTACGGCCCGTTCGCGATCGAAGATTTCGCCCTGCGCAAGATGGATGTGCAGGCGGCCGCAGCACACGCCGTCAACGGCGCCCCCAGTGCCAACGTCGAAGTCATGCTCGTCGACAAGATGCCGCGTATGGTCGACTATGTGGTCCCGACCGGCGTGCGCATCGGCAACGCCGACCGTGTGCGCCTCGGCGCCTTCCTGTCGGAGGGCACGACAGTCATGCACGAGGGCTTCGTGAACTTCAACGCTGGCACGCTCGGCGTTTCCATGGTTGAAGGCCGCATTTCGCAGGGCGTCGTGGTCGGCAACGGCTCGGATATCGGCGGCGGCGCTTCAATCATGGGCACGCTGTCAGGCGGTGGCAAGCTGCGCAACTCGATTGGCGAGCATTCGCTGCTCGGAGCCAACGCGGGCATCGGCATCTCCCTGGGCGATAACTGCGTGGTCGAAGCGGGCCTATACGTAACCGCCGGCACCAAGGTGACCGTATACGACAAGGCGAAGGTCGCCGCCGGCGAACCGCTCGACGTGGTCAAGGGTTCGGACTTGAGCGGCAAGAACAACATCCTCTTCATCCGCAATTCGGTCAGCGGCCGCATCGAGGCGCGCTACCGCAAGGTCGGCATTGCGCTCAACGAGAAGCTGCACAAGAACTGACGAATATCTCGGAATTGCGGGGCAGATGAATGGTATAACCTGTATTACCTTTCGTTTGCCCCGTTTTCTGATGCGACCGTCGGCGAACGTCAAGCCATCTGCAGTGATGCGGATGTCGAGCGTTATCTACGGTCCGCCCCACACGCAATCGTGAGAAACAGAAGAAAGAAAAAGAAGTAGTGTCATGCACATTGTCAGCATGGTCCTTGTGACCTTGGTATCTCTTGAATTCATGTACATCTTCTATTTGGAGACCATCGCGACTACATCGTCCTCGACGGGGCGCGTGTTCGGCATGACGCACGAGGAACTATCGCGCGATTCTGTGACAACGCTGTTCCGCAACCAGGGGGTGTATAACCTGCTGATCGGTGTCCTGTTGCTGATTGCGCTGTTCGCATACCACTCGCAAGCAGCGGTCGCATGGCTCTTGGGATACATCATCGCCGTCGCCGCATATGGCAGTTATACCAGCAGTCCGTGGATTATTCTGAAGCAGGGCGGAATCGCGATCGTCGCTTTGGTATTCACGCTCGTTTTTGGAGTATGAGCGGCGGATTCCGCGTATTGTCTCTGATGATGTGCTATTGATTCCAACGGGCTCGGTCAGGTCGGGACTCAGATTGGGCGAAACCGCGCGTCTTGGGTTCTAGTCGGCTGGAGTCCGAACCGGCAGAGCCCAAGGCAGGGTTAGACTCGCACGGCTAGGTCTCGGATAATCGAGATCTTGATGAATCGGAACATTCACCGACCGGGGATTAATCAACTGCAAGCTCGGCGAATTCAAGCCCATCAAGGTCATTTGTCCTTCTCCCATGTTGGTTGTGAGTGGTGGCTCACAACACGCTGGCAAACGCCACGCATTTGAGAGGCACTGACCGCACCTCTGTTCTGGTTGTGAGTCGCCACTCACAATCGACAACACGAATAGAAAAGCGCCTACTGAAGGACGCTGTCTAACCCCTTGGTTGTGAGTCCCAACTCACAACCAACAATCAAGGCGGCAACAATCAACAGCCTGACAGCGCCCCACTCCCTTGGCTGTGAGTCCTCGCTCACAACCAAGAATCAGGACATCAGCAATCTACCGTCTGACGGGATTCCATATGTTTGGTTGTGAGTCACCACTCACAACCAAACACGTTGACGACGCTCATCCACACACCGACACGACAGAACACAACCGATTGTGAGTCACCACTCACAACCAACGTGAGGATGAGCGCATAGGGCGGCTTGCACAGATGCGGGCGATCACACGACACGGGTGATCACGACACGGGCAATCACGACAGGGCAATCACGACGCACGAGGGCTGGGCGAAGCGCAATCCAACACAGTCAAACAACAACGGGCGCCGCGATACAGGTTGTGCGGCGCCCGTCATCGGCACGGTCAACGGGAATCTACCCCGCCATGGGAAGACTGCGCTCGTCAGTGTTTCTATGTTGCTGACACGATTGCGCCAGGACGAAGATACCAGAGAGATACCAGAGACAAGCAATCCCACTTCCCCAGACCATCGGTATTCTCAGCCCTTCGACACCATCTGTGAGACCAACGGCACCCTCGGCACCAGAAACGCCGTCATCGGACTCGCGATCGGCCAACCACCGGCACCAGCAACGTCAACGGCCGTCGCAATCGGCCAACGTCGTCAGCCAACGAACCGGCACCATCAACGCGCCGTCAGCCAAAGTCGTCGGCCAACGCACCAGCATCAGCAACGCCGTCAGCCATCACATCATCAGCGCCATCAGCGTCAAAGACCATCGATGCCACTGGTACGCTCAAGCCTTCGGCACTATCCGACCCGAAACGCCGCCAACGGAGCTAACCAAGTCAACGCCATCAGCCCAAATCAGCGCTGATCCATCGGAACATAATCGCGCTTCGCCTCACCCGTATACACCTGGCGCGGCCGGCCAATCTTGGTCATCGGGTCGTCCAGCATTTCGCGGTACTGCGCAATCCAGCCAGGGATGCGGCCGAGCGCGAACAGCGTCGTGAACATGGCCGGGTCGAAACCAATCGCGCGGTAAATTAACCCGGTGTAGAAGTCGACGTTCGGGTACAGGTGGCGCGAGACGAAATACTCGTCATTCAACGCGATCTGCTCAAGTTCCGTAGCCACGTCGAACAGCGCACGCTCGTCCTTCGGAAGCTTCGACGTCGCTTCATGCTCCATAATTTTCGTCAGATACGACTTTGCGATGGCCGCGCGCGGGTCGTACGACTTGTAGACGCGATGGCCGAGCCCGGCGATGCGCTTGCCGTTGTCCTTGGACCATTCGACGAATTCCTTGACGGTCTTGCCCGAATCGCGGATGGCTTTGAGCTGGCGCAGCACCGCCTCGTTCGCGCCGCCATGCAACGGACCGGACAGCGCGTTGACACCCGCGGCGACTGCGGAATACAGGTTCGCGTGCGCGCTGCCCGCGATGCGCACCACGGAGGTCGAGCAATTCTGTTCATGGTCGGCATGGATGATGAGCAGACGGCCGAGCGCGTGCACATACAGCTGGTCGGATTCGAACGGCTCGTATGGCACGGCAAAGCACATGCGCAGGAAATCGTCGACATAGCCGCGAGAGACGTCCGGATAGAGCATGGGCTCATCGCGACGGCGACGGAAGATGTAGCTGACGATGGTCCGCGCCTTCGCCATGATGATTTCGGCCGCTTCGTCAAGCTGATCGGAATCGTTGACATCCGTAGTGTCAGGGTAGAATGCGGCGAGCGCGTTGATGGCGGAGGCGAGCACGCTCATCGGGTGCGAAGTGCGCGGGAACGACCCCATGAAGGTGCGGAAATCCTCGCCGACCATGGTGCGATGGTTGATGTCGGAGCAGAACTTTTCGTACTGCTGGCGGGTGGGCAGTTCACCGTGACGTAGCAACCAGGCGACTTCAAGAAAATCGGACTTTTCGCACAGCTGCTCAATCGGGTAGCCTCGGTAGCGCAGAATCGAGTTGTTGCCGTCGATGAACGTGATTTTTGATTCACATTGCGCGGTCGTCAGGAAACCGGGGTCAAGCGTGACCCACCCGTCGTTGCGCAAATTGGACACAACGATGCCGTCCGGACCCGAGGTCGCTCTGACCAGCGGCAGATCGTACTGTTCGGAATCGATCTCCAACTCGGCTGTCGCCATCAGCTCCCCTTTCTGTTGGATACGTGCGCACCCGCCAATCGGCATCGTTCAAGCTGTCTTGAATGGTTCGGACGCCTCGAACGTCTCAAACGCCGACGACACAATGCTGCCGATAACGCAACGGCGGTCACATATGCGCGCGCTGGAGTGTGTTCATCATAACAGACCGCGCCAAGACCATGCTCGCGCTGTCTTGCACAACGGTCACTTTCTCATCGCAATCGCCGC
Organism: Bifidobacterium thermacidophilum subsp. thermacidophilum DSM 15837; assembly: GCF_000426425.1. Classification (NCBI taxonomy): domain Bacteria; kingdom Bacillati; phylum Actinomycetota; class Actinomycetes; order Bifidobacteriales; family Bifidobacteriaceae; genus Bifidobacterium; species Bifidobacterium thermacidophilum. The sequence continues at coordinate 366,822 of NZ_AUFI01000006.1, read as the reverse complement.
GTGGTTTCAGCAAAACGAGCTGATTTCACGGTTTGCGCCGACCATGAGAATTTCACAGATTCTGCGGATTGGGGCGTAAGGCGAGGGCGGTGAATAACCGAATTACCCTTGAGAATTCCGCAAATCCGGCGGATTGCAATATTGCGATGGACACCATGCAGCGATGAAACACCGCAGGGGTGGGACGTCGCGAACGGCCCACCCCTGTCAGTCAATCAGCGATGCGCAGACATGCGTAGCGTAGCCTAGCGTTGCGTTGACACCGTTTCGGCTTTGCGTCGGCTTTGCACAGACCCTACGCCAACCTTACGCAGACGACCTTGCGCCGCATCGCTGCAACCTTGTATCACTCGTCACGAGCGGTGAGAATCACCGGACCGTTCTCGGTGATGGCGATGGTGTGCTCGGTGTGCGCGCCGCGCGAACCATCGGCGGAACGCAGCGTCCAGCCGTCCTTCGGATCCTGGTAGATCTCGTCGGTGGTCTTCATGAACCACGGTTCGATCGCGATGACCAGCCCTGGGCGCAGCTTGTAGCCGTGATGCGCTTTGCCATCGTTGGCGACGTGCGGATCGCCGTGCATGATATGACCCACGCCGTGGCCGCCGAACTCGAGGTTCACGGTGTAGCCCTGCTCGTGCGCAACATCGCCGATGGCTGCAGAGATATCACCGAGACGGTTGCCCGGCTGAGCTTGCGCGATGCCGGCGGCGAGCGCATCCTCAGTGCATTTGATCAGGCGCAAGTCCTCGGGATCCTTGTTCTTGCCGACCACAAAGCTGATGGCGGAGTCGCCGACCCACCCGTCGACGCTTATCGCCAGGTCGAGGCTGACCAGATCGCCGTCTTTCAGGTCATAATCATAAGGGACGCCATGCAGCACGGCATCGTTGACAGAAATGCAGATGTAATGCTTGAACGGGCCAGTGCCAAAGTCCGGGGCGTAATCCACGTAGCAGGATTCTGCACCCTTACGGCTTTCGATGCGGCGGCGGACATAATCGTCGATGTCAAGCAGATTGGTTCCCACGCCGGTCTGGGCGCGCAGTTCCTTGAGAATGCTGCCGACAAAATGGCCGGCAGGCTTCATTGCTTCGATTTCCTGAGGTGTTTTCAGTTCGATCATAATTGCAACCCTACTTCGTGCGGCTTACAAAGCAAGCCGTTGCCTTGACACCAGACGGCGAACCGTTGGCTGGAACGCAACGGGCCGCCTGTCAGTTGCGGCAGGCGGCCCGCTCGTTCCGATGACTGTTCTTCAGCTACGTTCAGCGCTTGCTGGGTTTGCCGAAGGTGAACGCACGCACGATTGCGCTGATACCGAGCACGATGAGCGTGATGCCGCCGAAAATCATCAGCGTCAACGCCGACGGCCCCGGCCAGAACAGGATTGCGATGCCCGCGATAATCGAGATGATCGCGTAGAAGATCGCCCATCCCTGCTTCGGCAGCATCCATGACTCGGTCAGTGCCATAATGCCTTCGACGATCCAGCAGATGCCGACGGTCAAGGTGATGACGATAAGCAGGGTCTGCGCGGACAACGCCGTGTACTTGAACATGATGACGCCGCCAATGGTCAGCAGCAGGCCGACGATGATATCAAGCACACGCCATCCGGCGGGCAGACCGAGTTCGACAATGGCGCTGACGATACGCACCACGCCGGCGACAACGAAGAATACGCCCAGCGCGATGGCCGCGACGAGCAGGGTCTTGCCCGGCCATACCAGCAACGCGACACCGAGGATGACGGCGACGATGCCAATCAGCCCATAGGCTCCGCGGATGGTGTTCTTCGCACGCTGCGGCAGCATCTCCTCGACCAGACGGAACGGGTTGAACGAATACTGGTTCCCGTCGTCGGATTCAGGATTCTGGCCCGCGTTCGGGTTGGGGTTGTTGGCATACGGTCCATAAGGATTCTGATTCATATTCTGATCAGTCATGACTACTCCTTTCCTTACAGGCACCGGATTTTGCCTACATTTCGTATTGTATTCGCGTACGATGGCCTTGTAGGGCAACGACATGCGCAGTATTGTCCGATTTCTTGCGCCCGTGCCCGCGCTCTGCGGGTCGGCTGCTCCACCCGCCCAGTACCGCCGACGGAACAATGCCGGATTGTCACCGAATCTGGCTAGGGTGAAGCTATGAGCAAAGCTTTGGTTTCCGGCCTTGACCCGGCCTCTTTTTCCTCCGTTATCAAGCCCGCCGACGACCTGTTCCGTTACGTGAACGGGCCTTGGATCGACACCTATCGTCTTCCCGATGATCGTTCTCGCTATGGTTCCTTCGACAAGCTCGCAGAGAACGCCGAAAGCCAGATTCGCGACATCCTTGAGGATGACGATTGTCCCGCGACGAAGTCCCGTGCCCTCTACCGCGCGTTCTGCGACACCGATGCCGTGGACGCCGCTGGCATTGAGCCGATTCGCCCCGATCTTGATGCCATCGACCATGCCGCGGATAAGACCGCGCTCACCCGCGTGCTCGGCTCGTTGAACCCGACCGGGGGACCGGACCTGTTCGCGATGGCGATATATGGTGACCCGGGAGACCCCGAGCATAACATCGTACACATCGAACAGGCGGGCATCGGCTTGCCGGATGAGGCGTACTACCGCGAGGATCATTACGCCCCGGTCCGCGAACAGTATGTGGCGATGGTCGCCAAGCAACTGCGCCAGGCCGGGTACGGCGACGAGCTGGAATCCGAAGAACAGGCGAAGCGCGTCCTTGAGGTTGAGACCGTCATCGCTTCGCACCATTGGGACAACGTGGCCACAAGGGATTCGCAGAAAACCTACAATCCCACTGATTACGCGGCATTGAGCGAGTCGCTGGAGCATTTCGGCCTATCCGATTGGGTGGACGCATGGCAGACGGCATACGACGCGACGCCGACAGGCAAGGCGCAACCGCTTGATTTCAAGGCGATTGTGCAACATACGATCGTACATGAACCGAGCTTCCTGTCCGGGCTTGACGCATTCTGGGCGGCAAGCGACTTGGATGACCTCAAGCTGTGGGCACGCGTCCACACCATCATCGGATGGGCGGGCATGCTCAGCCATGAGTTCGACGAGACGAATTTCGCGTTCTATGGCAAGGTGCTCTCCGGAGCCAAACAGCAGCGTGACCGGTGGAAGCGCGGCGTTTCGCTGGTCAACGGCGTGTGCGGTGAGGACGTCGGGCGCGAATACGTCAAACGTCACTTCCCTGAAAGCTCCAAGCAGCGCATGGAACAGCTCGTCGGGAATCTGATTGACGCCTATCGCGTGTCCATCAGCACCAGCGACTGGCTGAGCGAAGCGACCAAGGGCAAGGCATTGGAAAAGCTCTCAAAGTTCACCGCGAAAATCGGGTACACCAGTCATTGGCGTGACTACGCCGCCCTTGACGTACGCGATGACGCCGGACTTGTGGACAATATGCGTGCCGCGTCCCTGTACGAGAACGGATATCAACTGTCCAAGGCCGGCAAGCCTGTGGACCGTGATGAGTGGCTGATGAATCCGCAGACAGTCAACGCCTATTATGAGCCGTCACTAAATGTCATCGTGTTCCCGGCAGCAATTCTGCAGCCTCCTTTCTTTAATCCCGAAGCCGATGACGCTGCGAACTACGGTGGCATCGGCGCCGTCATCGGCCATGAAATCGGCCATGGCTTCGATGACCAGGGCAGCCAGTACGACGGCGACGGCAAACTCAACAACTGGTGGACCGACGAGGACCGTGAACACTTCGAGCAGCGGACCAAGGCGCTCATCGAGCAGTACAACGGTTTCGTGCCGAGCCAGCTCGTCGAGAAGTACGCCGACGAGCCGGACAAAGCCCCACACGTCAACGGCGCGCTGACCATTGGTGAGAACATCGGCGACCTGGGCGGCGTGAATATCGCGCTCAAGGCATACGCCTTCGCCCTCGACGCCGCTGCCGGCAAACCGGAGGACGGCTCCACCGACGCCATCAAGGCAGCACTCGGCACCGCGCCCGTCATCGACGGTTTCACAGGGCTTCAGCGTTTCTTCCTGAGCTACGCCTCGATTTGGCGGACCAAGCAGCGCGACGAACTCGCTGAGCAGTACCTGCAAATCGACCCCCACTCCCCCGCAGAATTCCGTACCAATGGCATCGTGCGCAATGTCGATTTGTTCTACACGGCGTTCAACGTGCAGCCCGAGGACGCGATGTGGCTCGACCCCGACAAGCGGGTACGCATCTGGTGATGCCACCTGTGTGCCGATAGGGCGCACGATTGCAGCCGCCGGACCATGCACCGCCGCCATATTCCGTCGTGTCGCGGATATGACCAGCCGGCAGTATTCCTCCCCACCACGTGGCCACGAAGACTCCTACATGTCTTCGTGGCCATTTTTGTTTGCCCGATTTCAAGCCGCCCCTGGTCAAAATACCTCCTCAGGAGGGTTCTCATCATCTTCGGGCATGGGATATGCTTCACCCTCAGCCGCTTGGTGCTGTTGCGTCTCAGCGAATGGGTCGCACGGAAGACCCCCTTGGTTTTGCCCGGCGGAGGCTTCCGGAGACACGGCTCCCTGATTAGGCGCACCTGACATGGAAGCCTGCTGCATTTGCGGTTGTCCCTGCGGCTGCTGCTGTTCCTGCGGTTGCGTCGACGTCCCAGGCGCCGGTGCCCCGGACGCAAATCCTGATTTCTGCTTGGTGAACTGCGATACCCCAAGTCCAAGATCATGGCCGATGGAAGCCGCTTCGATGACCGTTCTGGAATGGGTTTCGCCATCGCGTTCCCACTGCTCATTCGCCAACGTGCCCGACACGATGATCGGATCGCCTTTATGCACGCTAGCCAGCACATTGCGCGCCAGCGAACGGAACGCCTTGACCGTAATCCATATGGTCGGGCGGTCCCTCCATTCCTTTGCGGAGTTGTCGAAATAGCGGCGAGTACACCCGATCCTGAACGAACAGGCGGGCACATCCTTACCGAAATTGACCGGGTCGGAACCGGCGTATCCATTGATGGTTATCAGACCTTGCTGCACCATTGCTTTCCCCCTCATGATTGCGAATCCATGACTGCGATATGTGGACTGCAGCCGCGACGGGGACACGTCCTACCACACAACTGGAGATTGGAGCGAGGAGAGAAGCCTGTCGTATTGCAGGATGTCACCGTCGCGTCTGCGGTACTATTCATTCTTCCGGATGGCATGGGTACTGCGCCAGCCAATCGGAAAATGTGGTCAAAAGATGCATTCAGCTATCGCAATCCGCAGAATATCAAGGAAAAGTGAGAAACGGCGGAATGTGGATAACTCATGATACCGGTGTTGCTTCGCGTCTGTCGATGTGTTACGAGTCATAAGGACAGCCGGTTTGAACGAGAACGTCGGCTGGGAATGCCTTCGGCGCCGCCGCTCGCAATCAGGTTGAGATGCCACACACCCCAGCAACATTGGCGGGGTCCCCGCCGTCCCACCGTAACCGGTTTGGGTAGTGGCGCCAGCAGCCTAACGCGCACATGTCGTCGGCGTAATGAGGTTTTCAGGAAAGTCGCTCGGCTGGAAGCCGCCGAGAACAGTCGTTCAGGCGAGGACGCCGATCCGACAAACCCAGCGAATCCAATGAATTCCACAAATCCCGTACGAATCCCGACGAATCCCGCAGCGCCCGCAAATCGCATGAATCCTGCGAATCCCGTAAATCCCGCGGCGCCCACACGCAGTGGCGGGCGTCACCTTACTCAGATGACGCCCGCCACAGGTTGAATCATATCTGCGCGCACACGCACGGAAGACGAATCACATCATGCCGTACTCTTGCCGTACGTTGTCTGTGCGATACCCGGCCTCTACTTGCCAAGCAATGCGGCAAGACGATCGGCGATGGTCTGCGCAGCCGCATCGACGGCGACAGCCTCGGAGTTCGAACCGTCACGGTCGCGGACCTCGATCGTGCCGTTGTTGACCGTGTCACGGCCGACGACAGCGACCAGCGGCACGCCAATCAGCTCGGCATCCTTGAACTTAACGCCCGGGGAGACCTTCTTGCGGTCGTCATACAGCACTTCGATGCCACGATCTTCAAGTTCGGCGACCAGCTTTTCGGCGGCGTCGAAGGCCTCGGCGTTCTTGCCGGTGGCGAGGACATGCACCTGGGCCGGGGCGATGACCGCAGGCCAGGCCAGACCCTTGTCGTCATGATGGGTTTCGGCGACGCACGCGAGCACACGGCTGACGCCGATGCCGTAGCAGCCCATCCACACCGGGACGGCTTTGCCGTTCTGATCGAGGACCTTCAGGCCAAGCGCGTTGGAATACTTGAGACCAAGCTGGAAGACCTGACCGATTTCCACGCCGCGTTCGAAACTCAGCGGGCCGGAACCGTCCGGGCTCATATCGCCATGGCAGACCTCGACGGCCTCGACCGTGCCGTCGGCGGTGAAATCACGGCCATACACGAGGTTGTAGTAGTCGACTTCATGTTCGTCGGCGCCGGTGAACCACGCAGAACCGTGGGCGATATGCGCGTCAACGAAATAGCGAATAGGGTGCTCGACACCGCGCGCCGCAGCCTGCGGGCCAAGGGCCATCGGCCCGATATAGCCGCGGACCAGCTCCGGATGTGCCTTCAAGTCATCCTCGGTCGCTTCCTCAATCTCGGCGGGGGTGAACTGGGCTTCCAGACGCTTCATATCGACAACGCGATCGCCGGGCACACCGACAACCACGAGTTCGCGCCACGGCTTATCGTGGTCGGCATCCTCAGGGTGTTTGACGGCGATGACCACATTCTTCAGGATGTCACTCGCCTGCCACTGACGGCCGTCGCTGCGCGGATGGTCCTCATTGGCGCGCGCGACCATATTGTCAATGCTCATCGCATCAGGGGTTGGGACCTTTTCGGCGGCAGGAGTGTCGGAATAATCCTCGACCGGCGGTTCCGGCGTGGTCAGCGCCTCTACGTTCCAAGCCTTGCCGGACGGGGCAAGCGCGAAGGTGTCCTCGCCAATCGGCATCGGGGCAAGGAACTCCTCGGACGCAGATCCGCCCATCGGGCCGGACATGGCGAACACCGGGACATACTTCAAATCAAGGCGGGTGAAGATGCGCTCGTAGGCGCCGCGCTCGTCCATGTAGGCCTTGCGCATGCCCTCCTCGTCAACGGTGAAGGAGTAAGCGTCCTTCATGATGAACTCACGGCCGCGAATCAGGCCGGCGCGCGGGCGGAACTCGTCGCGGTACTTGGTCTGAATCTGGTAGAGCGTCACCGGCAGGTCCTTGTACGAGGAGTACATGTCCTTGACCAGCAGAGTGAACATCTCCTCATGCGTGGGGGCCAGCAGATAATCCGCACCATGGCGGTCCTTCAAGCGGAAGATGTTTTCGCCGTACTCTTCCCAGCGGTGGGTCGCCTCGTACGGTTCGCGGGGCAGCAGGGCCGGGAAATGCACTTCCTGGGCTCCGATACCGTTGATTTCCTCACGGATGATGCCCTCGATCTTATCGAGGACGCGCAGGCCGAGCGGCAGCCACGTCCAGATGCCTGGAGCGGCTTTGCGGATGTACCCGGCGCGTTGCAGCAGTTTCGCGGAATCAACATCCGCATCGGCAGGATCCTCGCGCAGCGTGCGCAGGAACAGCGTAGACATACGAAGTGCTTTGGAACTCATGAATCCCAAGGTATTCGCGTTATGGGACATTGGGGTGGCAATGCCAGCGAAGACGGCTGACAACACCTCGGCGCGAATAGACGGCTAGTCGCGCTTCTTGCCGCCGGCCGCGGTACTGTTCGCCGCCTCGTCAACCTCTTCCTCGACGGTTTCCTCAAGTTCCGCACGTTCCAGACCGGACATCGGGTAGAGGAAAATCGGCAGCATCATGAGGCATCCGACCAGATAGAACACGTCCGGCAGGGAGAACAGGTGGAAGAAGGTCAGGCTGTTCGGCATGAGGATGCCGACACAGACCACGGCCATGCCGATCGGCGGCAAGGTCGACCACACCACGGGGTTCGGAGCGTTGTCGGCGCGCTTGCGCTTCACGGAATCAAGATATACCGGGATGATAAACATGAGACCGCCGACCAAGGTGAGGACATCCGTGAGTTTCACAGTGCCGAACAGCACGAGCGGCCATGTCTGGAACAGGACGAATGCGACGAACATGGTCAACAGGCCGATGACAGATACTACGGTTGATTTCTTCATGGCGAACCTCCTTGCGATGGCGTCCGCCTCTCCTGCGAGCCGGACGCATCCGATACTTCCAGTGTAGCCTGCTCATCGCCGTGACGCGAGAATCCACACGCGAGAAAACCTCACACGGGAAGCCCGGGGAAGATTGATTGTCCGTCTGCAACCCCGTCTAGAACAATCCGCCCTGCATGAATTCGTCCTCTAGAGGCTCCTCGCCCTTGTCACGGAAGGCATCCTCGCCATGCTCGGCAAGGTCATGCTCGGCCATGTGCGAACGGTCACGCAGAATGCCGTCAAGCCCCACCGCCTGCGGGGAGACGAGGAACGCGCGATCGTTGATGCCGTCCAGGTACAGCCCCTCCATGGATTCGACGCGGGAGAGGGCCACATAGCCCATGCCGGGCGCGAAGGTCCTGCGCAAATCCATGCGCGCGCGGTCGAGGGTCATGCCCTGCGATTTGTGGATGGTGATCGCCCATGCGCAGCGCAGCGGCACCTGCTTGACCGAGGCGAGTACCGTCTCGCCGTCCATCATCTCCCATGCGGCCGGTTGCATGATGACGGTATGCCCGTTGTCGAAACGGACCATCGGGTACTCGTCACCGTCACGATTGGCGACGAAATCGACCACCGTGCCGAGCGAACCATTGACATACTGCTGGTTGGTGTCGTTGCGCAGGGCCATGACCGCGGCCCCGATCTTGAGGGTCAACAGTTCGGGGGCGAGCATGGTGCTTTTGAGCCGTTTGACCAGCTGTACCGGGCCCGAGGCCTGAGCTTCGTAGACGTGCTCGCGGCTGTCGATCTGCGCGAGCTTGCGGTCGTTGAGCTCGTCGGTCTGCCGGTTGTTGGGGAACAGATAGACGGCGACATCGTCCTCGGCCGGCTCGACGCCAATGCGGGCGTCCAACGCCGCGCGATCGGCATCGCTGACCGCCCCGCGCCTGATGTCGGTGAGCACGTCAAGCAGCTGGCCGGAATCCTGACGATGCTGTTCGGTCAGATAACACACAACAGGGTTGAGTTCCGGCCATACCAACGATTCCGTGACAAAACCCTCCGGATTGCGCCCTGCCCGCTCATACCGCTCACGCATGGCGACCATTTCCGGCGGCGGAACGACAAGTTCGCGGTCCCGCTTGGCATGGGCGACCGGGGGCAGCTGGAACGGGTCGCCGGACATGACGACCTGTAGTCCTCCGAACGGCTCTGGATTGCGCCTGACCGCGCGGCATGCCTGATCGACCATGTCGAACAGCCAGGCGTGCATCATGGAGATTTCGTCGATAACGAGGATGTCGGTCGCGCGGATACGCTTGCCACGACGCGTCTTGATCTGTTTGAGCAGGCTGTCAGTCATCGCCTCGGCGACGCCGACACCGCTCCACGAGTGGATGGTCTGCCCGTTCAGATGCGTCGCCGCAATGCCGGTGGACGCCGTAACCGCCACGGACGCCCCGCGCGCCCTGGCCTGTTTGACGAATTCGTTGAGTACATAGGTTTTACCGGCCCCCGGGGCGCCGGTGAGGAACACGCTGGCGCCGGCATCCAGAATCCTCAATGCGTCAGTTTGCAGCATCGGCGTGTCTCCTTTGGCTTTCCCGCTGCCGGAGCATGGCATCGATGACGCGCAGTACGCCATACTCGGTGTTCGCCGGGGCGATATACCGCGCCTCGCGCAGCAAATCCGGGTAGGCGTTGGCCATCGCGAAGGACCACTCCCCCGCCCCCAGCATCTGCAAATCATTGAGATAATCGCCGAATACCATGGTCTGTGCGGGCGTAATACCCAGCTGTTCTTGCAAGGCCACGACCCCGCGGCGCTTGTCGGTGTGCGCGTCCATGATGTCCACCCAATGCGCTCCGGAAACGACCACCTGATAGCAGTCGCGCAGCGGGGCGAACAGGGTGTCAGCGGGCACACGCACATCGCCGAAATCGAATACCGCCACCTTGAGAATCCGGTCGGCGTGCGGCCCCATCACCGCTTCATGCAGGTCGTCGAGGAAGGCGAGACGGTGGTAGTACTTGCGGCATTCGTCCACGAACGGTGTGTCTTTGCGGTTGGTATACGCGCTGTGCTCGCCGCACACCACCATGCCGACATCATGGCCTTGAGGCAGGTCAGCGCCCACCAACAGGCCGATCATTTGTGCCACCGCATGGGCAGGCAGCGCGGTCACACCGGTGGTGCGACCCCGTGCGACCACAAGATTGCCGTTCTCGGCGATGAACGAGCCGGTCGGCATGGCGTCGCCGAACATGTCACGCAGCGTGAAAATCTGTCGCCCGCTCGCCGGGACGAATTCAATGCCAGCGCGTTGCAAGCGTGCGAGAAGCGGCCAGAATCCCTCAGGAATCCGGCTGTCGCCGTCCAGTAATGTGCCGTCCATATCGGCGACGACCATCGCGATATCACTGGGAAGCGGCGTGGATTGAGTCCATGGTGTCGCGTTCATGCCTGGATCCTTTCAGCATTCTGATTCGCGAATAGCGGGCCGGCAGCGTATCGGTTCAGTGCCGGCAACGTACCGGTTTCATACCGGTATGGTCGCCGGCAACAAGCCGGTTCAGTGCCGGCTTCGTGCGGTGCGGCAATCGGCCGAGCTGTAGCGGGAAAAGCGGCCGTCAGCAGTCAAATGACGGCCTCCCTGACGTTACTCGAGGGCGTTGCCGTTCTTCTCGTACGTGCGCAGCAGACTGGTCGCCTCGATGTGGCGAGCGCCAGCCTTAGCCGCCTCGGCATCCGGGCCTGGGGCCGGGACGAAGAGCAGATCGCGGTAGTAGCGCAGCTCGTCAATGGATTCGATGATATCGGCGAGCGCACGGTGGCCGCCGTTCTTCGCCGGACGGTTGCGGTAGACGTCCGGATACCAGCGGCGGGCGAGCTCCTTGATGGTGCTCACGTCGATGACCCGGTAGTGCAGGTGCTCCATGAGGCCGGGCATGTAGCGGTCGAGGAATTTCTTGTCGGAGCCAACGGAATTGCCGGCAAGCAGCGGCTTGACCCCGTCTGGGGTGAACCGCGCGACATACTCGGTCACCTTGCGTTCGGCTTCCTCAAGGCTCAGCCCGTGCTCCCATTCGTTGATCAGGCCTGAACGGGTGTGCATGGCGCGCACGAAATCATTCATATGGGCGACAGCCGCGTCGGACGGCTTGACGACATAATCCACGCCCTCGTCGAGCACGTTGAGGTCGAAATCGGTGGGGACGACGGACACTTCGCACAGCTCGTCGTGGAAGATATCCAGTCCGGTCATCTCGCAATCAATCCAGATCATGCGCGAATCTTGCGCGGTATAGGTCTCTGCGTCATGTGCGTCTACCATGGTGCCTCTTTCCTCATGTATCAACGGTCATGTCCGACTTCGGCGGCATGCGAACCCCCGCGGACCGGACCTCTCAGGTTACCGCGGGGGTGGGAGAAGCATCGCGTCTCAGATCTGCGAACGTTCCTCAGCGGCTTGGATTTCGGCTGCGACCAGATCGTCATCGACCTTGCGGTCGGCGGGATCGTCGAGATAGTGGTCGAATTCGTACAGCACCGAATCTTCGGGCGCCGGGGTGAGCAGCGAGACGACGACGATGAGCAGCAGCGAGATGATGAACGCGGGCAGCAGCTCGTAGATGGCGAAGACACCGCCGAGCGGTTTGATGAGATTGTGCCAGATGAGCACCGTGGCAGTGCCGCCGAGCATGCCGGCGATGGCACCGTACTTGTTCGTGCGGCGCCAGTACAGGGACAGGAGCATCAGCGGGCCGAAGGACGCGCCGAGCCCCGCCCACGCGTAGGAAACGACCTGGAAAATCGAGGAGTTTTGGTCGAAGGCCACGAAAATGCCAAACAGGAACATGACCAGCAGCGTGGTGCGCGCCACCATCATCACCTGCTTGTCGGTGGCCTTGCGGTTGATGACGCCGCGGTAGATGTTCTCGCCCACCGCGCTCGCGCCGATGATCAGATATGAGGAGGAGGAGCTCATGGAGGCGGCGAAGATGCCGGAGACCACGATGCCGCACAGGAAGCTCGGCAGCAGCGCCTGGGCGATGACGATGAAGATGTTTTCGGCGGCGGCCTGCGTGCCGAACTGGGTGGGCATCATCGCACGTCCCGCCAGACCGATGCACACGCCGCATGCGAGCGAGATCACGCACCATGTGGTGGCGATGATCCTCGATTTGCGGATCTCCTCGGAGCTGCGGATCGACAGGAAGCGCACAAGCACCTGCGGCATACCGAAGTATCCCAGGCCCCAGGCGAGCATGGAGATGATAGTGATGATGCCGTAATCGGTGGGCGCGCCGAAGACCGCCTTACCGTCGCGCACAATCTGTTCGCCCATGGAGTTGAGCACCGGGGTGGCCAGATGCGTGCTGTCGAGGAAGCCCGGAATGCCGCGCAGGAAGGTCACGGTGTTGTCCACGCCACCGACCGAGACAATTGAGCCGATGAACACGACGGCGAGCGCGAAGAACATGAGCATGCCCTGGATGAAGTCGGTGACGACCACGGACAGGTAGCCGCCGATCAGTGTGTAGGCGAACACGACGGCCGCGCCGACGACCATCGTCAGATGGTAATCCCAGCCGAACAGGGTGGAGAACAGCTTGCCGACCGTCACGAAGCAGCTGCCCACGTACACGCAGAAGAAGATAAGGATAATCAGCGCTGCGATGGTGGAGATGACGTTCTTCTTGTCATGGAAGCGCTTGGAGAAGAAATCCGGCACGGTGATGGCGTCGCCCGCAACTACCGAATATCGCCGCAGACGCCGGGCCACCAGCCGCCAGTTGAGATATGTGCCGATTGCCAAGCCGATCGCCGTCCACATGGCGTCTGCGGCGCCGGTGAAGTAGGCCAGACCGGGCAGACCCATGAGCAGCCAGCCGCTCATGTCGGAGGCTTCGGCGCTCAGGGCCGTCAACCACGGGCCGACACCGCGACCGCCGGCGAAATACTGCTTCGCCGAGGAGTTCGAACGTTTCGAATAGGCGAATCCGATGGACAGCATGGCGATGAAATACAACACCATGGCGAGTAGTACCCAGAAGTCTTTGGTGACCATACCCTTCTTCTCTCAATCATGACGATGACGTGTGCAGCCTATCAGTGTGGCGGGCAGACGTCTTTCGCTGGTTTCTTTCGTTGGTCTCTTTCGTCGGTAGTACCAAGAAGGCGGCCGCTCTGATGCACTGGCAACAGGGCGGCCGCCTTGCAATCCGGCAGCAATCCGCGGAATCACGCCCGCGGGGCTGTCAGGACATCAGTTGTTGTGGAAGCCGGAGTAGTTCGGCGCTTCCGCGGTCATAACGATGTCGTGCGGATGGGATTCACGCAAGCCAGCGTCGGTGATGCGGATGAAGCGGCCACGCTCCTGCAGTTCCTTGATGTTGTGCGCGCCGACGTAGAACATCGACTGGTGCAGGCCGCCGATCAGCTGGTAGAGCACGGCGTTGAGCGGTCCGCGGTACGGGACTTCGCCTTCGACGCCTTCCGGCACGACCTTGTCGTTGCTGGCGACATCGGCCTGGAAGTAGCGGTCCTTGGAGTAGGACTTCTTGCCGCGCGGGGCCATTGCGCCCAGCGAGCCCATGCCGCGATACAGCTTGTACTGCTTACCATGCAGCAGGACCTTCTCGCCCGGGGCTTCCTCGCAGCCTGCGAGCACGCCGCCAAGCATGACGGTGCTCGCTCCGGCGACCAGCGCCTTGGCGATATCGCCGGAATAGTGGATGCCACCGTCGGCGATGCACGGGACGCCCGCGGCCTTGCACGCCTGGGTGGCCTCATAGACAGCCGTCAGCTGCGGGACGCCGACACCGGCGACCACGCGGGTGGTGCAGATGGAGCCCGGGCCGACACCGACCTTGACCGCGTCCGCGCCGGCGTCAATCATGGCCTGGGCGCCTTCGCGGGTGGCGATGTTGCCGCCGATGATCTGCACGCCGTTGAACGCCTTGTCGGCCTTGAGGCGACGAATCATGTCGAGTGCCAGACGGGCTTCGCCGTTGGCGGTGTCCACGACGAGCGCATCAACACCGGCCTCCATAAGGGCGGAGGCACGCTGCCAGGCATCACCGAAGAAACCGATGCCTGCGGCCACGCGCAGACGGCCCTGGTCGTCCTTGGTGGCGTCCGGGTACTGCTCGGTCTTCACGAAGTCCTTAACGGTGATCAGACCGGTCAGATGGCCCTCATTGTCCACGAGCGGCAGCTTCTCGACCTTGTACTTGGCGAGCAGACGATGCGCGTCTTCCTTGGAGATGTTGGACGGACCGGTGATCAGGTGGTCCTTGGTCATGACGTCCTTGACCTCGAGACGGTCGTAATCCTCGGAGGGAATGAACCGCATATCGCGGTTGGTGATGATGCCGACGAGCTTGTTGTCCTTGTCCACGACCGGCAGGCCGGAGATGTGGAACTTGCCGCACAGCTTGTCAAGGTCGGCGAGCGAGACTTCCGGGTTCACGGTCAGCGGGTCGGTGATCATGCCGGATTCGCTGCGCTTGACGATATCAACCTGAGCGGCCTGATCGTCGATGGACAGGTTGCGGTGGAGCACGCCGATACCACCGTTGCGGGCCATGGCGATAGCCATGTCGGATTCGGTGACGGTATCCATGGCCGCGGAAATCGCCGGGGTCTTCATGGTGATTTCACGGGTGAGGTGGGTGGTGGTGTCAACTTCAGACGGAATCACATCCGTCTCGTTCGGGAGCAGCAGCACATCGTCATACGCGAGGCCGAGCTTGGCGAAAATCGGAGGGACGGGAGCATATGCTTGCGCTTGCGTATCAAAATTTGAAGCCATAACCACACTATAAGGTCGTGACCTGACTTGCGACACGCGAACGGCCGAAATGGGCGTCATTACGAGCTTTTCGAGCGCAGCGGTGCAAGACATGGACCGTGGGCTCGCGCCGCAATCCCGCATCCGCCTGCTGGTAGACAGGCCCGATCACGCTTGCGACGGACGATCCGCGTCCTTTTCCGCATCCCGCGATTCATTCCCGGCCTCGGAAGTCGGCCGATCGGCGCCCCGCCCCGACTGCGGACACACATGCTGGGCGGCATGGTGCTTCGAATACGCGGCGTCCTCCTCCATAATCTCCGGAATCCTCCTGCGCAGATACGGCAACATGGTGAGCACGGTCAGCACCGCCGCGGCGACAAGGAAGCCAATCACCACATATCTGACCGGGAAGAACAGGATGGTGACCGACCCGAAGGAAATCAGCGCGGCCCAACCCCACAGAATCAGCACCGCCCCTTGGACGGAATGGCCGATTTTGAGCATCCGGTGATGCAAATGCATGCGGTCGGGGTGCATCGGCGACTGGCCTTTGCTCAAACGCCGCACAATGGCCAGACACATGTCCAGCACCGGCAGGAACAGCACGAGAATCGGCAGCAAAATCGGCATGAATACCGGGACATACACGCTCGTGTGCAACGAAGCCGGATCCAAATGCCCGGTCATCACAATCGACGCGCAGGTGATCAGATAGCCGAGCAGCATCGAGCCGGAATCGCCCATGAACAGTTTCGCAGGATGCCAGTTGTGCAGCAGGAAGCCGATACAGACCCCGACCAACGCGACATCGATGAGCGTGGCCATCGACGCGTAACTGGGTGACGAGCGCGCGAGAATATACGAATACAAGCCGAACGCGATACCGCCGATGGCGACAATGCCGGCGGCAAGCCCGTCCAGGCCATCCACGAAATTCACCGCGTTGATGGACGCGACAATCAGGAATGCGGTCATGGCCATCGACAGCGTTGGGGACGCGGTGACCAAGGACCCGAGTGGCAGCGAGATAATCTGCAGGCCACCCCACGCCACGAACACCGAGATGAGCAGCTGACCGGCGAGTTTGAGCATCCAGTCCAAATCCCACAGGTCATCGGCCATGCCGAGCAGGCAGATCAAAATCGCGCCGATCATCACCACCCAAGCCTGATGATTCGCTGTAAACAAGCCGGAAATGAACGGGATGCGGCTGGCGAACAGCATGGCGACCACGAATCCTACCAGCATGCCCAAGCCGCCCATGCGTGGGGTCGGGATGGTGTGCACGTCACGTGCGCGAACCCTGCCGACCGCGCCGATATGAATGGCGATATGGCGAATCAGCGGGGTGATCAGCCACGTGGCTCCCCCGGCGACCGCGGCGATGAACAGGTAGACCCTCATGCGCCCAATCCCCCGCCGTTGATGTGCAGGGCTTCGCGAATCGCCGCCTGATGGATGACGCCTTCGCGCAAGACGTTGATGCCGTCGCGTTTCGTCGGGTCGGCCGCGACCACCGTACTGGCAATATGGCCTTGGGTTGGGCCGCCGTCAAGATACAGATCGACCTGGTCGCCGAACGCGGCGACGGCCTCGTTAACGGTCTGGGCGCTTTCATCGCCGGACCGGTTCGCGCTGGAGGCCGCCACCGGGCCGGTCGCACGCAGGATACGCAAGGACAGCGCGGAATTCGGCACGCGGATCGCCTGTGTCGCATGTCCATCGGATTCATGGCGAATCGTCTTCAACCGGCAATCCTGATCGGCAACGACAATCGGCGAAAACGCCCCCGGAAGGAAGGCCGCGGCGAGACGGTTCAAGGGGGCCGGAAGGTACAGGCCCAAATCCTCCACATTGTCGGCATCGGCCATGATCACTTGCAACGCCTTGTACCTTGGACGCCGCTTGAGTTGGTAAATCCGGTCGATGGCCTTGCTATTGAACGGATCGCAGGCGATACCGTACACGGTGTCCGTGGGGATGACGATAACCCCGCCATCCTTGATAATCTGCGCCGCCCGCGCAATGGACCCGTCATCGACTGTGCATACCTCGCCCATAAAACCTCCGATTGTTTCACCACTATTGCACCATCGCGTCCCGACGTGCCGGCCGGCGTGCGCTCGGGCCGCAGGACGCGAAGTGCCGGGCGGCATCACTTGATTGCGAACAGATACCGTGGCCGTGACGTGTAATCCAAGCCGGTGCGCGCCTGCGAAAAGCCGTTCGACAGCGCATAGGTGAGCATCCGGTCGGCCTGGGTAATGTCATGCTCAAGCACCAGCGCGCCGCCTTTGCGTAACAGGGCCGCGGACCGGCGGACAATCCGCTCCGGAATAAGCGTGCCGTCAGCCGAACCGCCGTACAACGCCGCCTGCGGATCGTAATCACGCACCTCGGGTTGTTGCGGGGGCTGGGACATCGGCACGTATGGCGGATTGGTGACCACAAGATCGACCGAACCGTCCAGCGCGGCCAATGTGGTCGTATCCGTGGCGTCCCCGGCCTGGAGGTGATAGTTGTAGCCGGCCGCGGGATCGTTGCCTGCGACCAGTTTGGCGTTGCGTTTCGTCCACGCGAGCGTCTCCGGGTACTTCTCCACAGCCCACACTTCGGCACCGCGCACTTCGGTGACGATGGACAGGCCGATCGCACCGCTGCCCGCACACAAATCCACGACTTTCGGGGCGTACAGGCCTTCGCGGGTCAGCCAATCGATGCCTGTCTGCACTACGACTTCGGTTTCCTGACGGGGGATGAACACACCCGGTCCGACCTGCAAATCGAGGTAGCGGAACGGGACATGACCGACAATATATTGCAACGGTTCACGCGAAGCGCGACGGTCCATCATCGAGCGGAAGTCGGCGAGCTGACGGTCGCTGGCTTCGAATCCGTCGCCCATGAGCAGGGCTTTGTCAATGTCGCGAGGGCTGGTGTCGCAAGCTTCGGCGAACAACAATCGGGCGTCGTACCGGGCGGTTTCGATGCCCGCATCCTTGAGCCTGTCGGTCGCTTCGGCCAGCATTTGCCTGAGTGTTTCGATGCCCATGCGCGATAGAACTCCCTTCGATTGGACCATACCCGGCGATTGGCGGTCATGACGGCGATGCTGGTCATGTGGGTCATGCCGCATGGCCGTCTGGTCATCATGTCGCCAAACCGTCATGTCGTCATACCGCCATACGAGTGTACAGGTCAGGCCGCGTTCGCGCCTTGATGCTTCTGCTGTTCGAGACGCGCGGCCTCGTCGGCCTGAATGTCGCTGTCGATTACCGCTTGCAGATCGCCGTCCAGCACCTGGTCGAGGTTGTACGCCTTGTAATTCGTGCGATGATCGACGATGCGGTTCTCCGGGAAGTTGTAGGTGCGGATGCGCTCGGAACGGTCCAGCGAACGGACCTGGGAGTGGCGCATATCGGCAGCTTCGGCGGCTTCCTGTTCGTGCTTCATGGCCAGCAGGCGGGATTTCAGGACACGTAGCGCGGCCTGGCGGTTCTGGATCTGCGACTTCTCGTCCTGCATGCTCACGACGATGCCGGTGGGGATATGGGTCATGCGCACCGCGGAATACGTGGTGTTCACCGATTGGCCGCCGGGGCCGGAGCTCATGAAGATGTCAATCTTCAAGTCTTTCGGATCGATTTCGATTTCGTCATCGTCGTCATCCGCCTCCGGGAAAACGATGACACCGGCCGCCGAAGTCTGGATGCGCCCCTGCGATTCGGTGACGGGGATGCGCTGCACGCGATGCACGCCGCCCTCGTATTTGAGACTCGCCCAGACGCCGTCCTCCGGTGCAGGGGTGCCTTTCGCGCGGATGGCGAGCTGGACGTCCTTGACGCCGCCGAGTTCAGTGGTGTTCTCGCTTTGGATGGTGGTGGTCCAGCCGCGCTTTTCGGCATACCTGAGGTACATGCGCAGCAGATCGCCGGCGAAGAGGGCGGCTTCCTCACCGCCGGTGCCGGCTTTGATTTCCATGATCACATCGCGGGCGTCGTCCGGATCGCGCGGGATCAGCGCGGTGCGCAGCGCTTCCTCGGCCTTCGGCAGTTCGGCTTCCAGACGCTTCGCTTCAGCGGCGAAATCCTCGTCCGCGGACGCCATCTCCTTGGCTGCTTCGAGATCGTCGAATATCTGACGGTATTTGGCGTATGCGGCGACGATGGTGCCGAGTTCGGCATGGCGACGGCCCAGCTTGCGGATCTTGTCAGGGTCGGAGGCGACTTGAGGCTGCGCCATCTGCCGCTCGATATCGTGATACTCCTCCACCGCGGTCTGCGCCGCAGGGAACTGATCCTGTGGATCTTGTGCCATAAATCATCCTCGTTACCGTATTGCCATTGCACGTGCTGTGCACGTCTGCATACCAATCCCGTCGACCCCAGCCGTCTGTGCTCCAGCCCTGTGCCGGAAGGCTCAACGGCGGCTGCCGGTCACACATCGGCAATCACGCTTCATCTTGGTCAACTTCACTATCATATAGTCACGCTTGGCCAAAGGGGGGCGGACGAGAGCTGGGCACCGGACGCTGCGCCCGCGACGGATACCGGCCCATTGTGCGACCAGAGAATCACACGGCTCACCGATAGCGGCGGCAGACGGCCGAAGCACCTGGCTACCCCGCCGCCGTGCGACACCACCGTCACACCACATGCCGATAGCTGCACCACCCCACTGCATCGAACCGATACCCGACCGCCGCGCGACCAGACAATCACACCATGCATTGATACCAATGGCAACGGGCGGAACCAGACTGATATCAGCCTGCTGTGCAATCACAGTGTCACACGCCGTGCCAATACCGCCGACAACCAACTCAATCGGTCAGGTATCTCGTCATTGTGTGATCCCACTGTCACTTCGCAATCAGATACCGTCAATATCCAACGCCATAAGTCGGCTACCTCAATGCCGTGCGCCTGAGAGGATGGGAAGATGTGACGTTACGATGGGCCAGTCGCTGAATGAGCCGGCGAAATCCCGAACCGCCCGCGATATCTATAACCTCTCAGCGTCGGCAGAAGGCCACGGCTCCGCCGCTACCGACGCCGGCGCACCACTGACCGTCGGCAGAAGATTGTCATACCGCCTCCACCGACAATCACGGACCAGCAACCCCAGGAACCCCAGAAATACAAAAACGCCAGTCCGAAGACTGGCGTTTTCAGAAGCCTTACTTGCTGCGCTTGCCGTAACGCTTCTCGAAGCGAGCCACGCGGCCGCCGGTATCCAGAATCTTCTGCTTGCCGGTGTAGAACGGGTGGCAGTTCGAGCACACGTCAACCGTCATGTGATCGCCAGCGGCGGTGGAACGGGTGACAAACGTGTTGCCGCACGAGCAGGTGACCTGCACGGCGTGATAATCGGGATGAATACCCTGCTTCATGGTGTGTCTCCTATGGAATTCGGGGGACCCGGGTCGCCAGCCCCTATGGCGGGCGTGAACCGGAACCGTCAGTATTGTACGCGCCATTACGGACGACACGCTGATGAGCCCACGGCGTATACCGAAGGGAACACACCAGCGTCAACGCGATTCCATGCGAAAGACGGCATGACACGCGTGATGACGAGTGAGAGAAGAAGTGGGGCCTCACGGGCTTGAACCGTGGACCGGCGGATTATGAGTCCGATGCTCTAACCGACTGAGCTAAGGCCCCACGTTGGAGAAAACCAACTTTTCCACTATAGCAAATCCCCTAACCGCACGCGCCCGTATCCGGAGTTCCGAGAAACGGATACTGACGACACGCGGGATTCAGCCTATGCATTCAACGACAAGAATCAAAGGATTCGGCCATTACCGGATCAGCCGGCCAGTCCAACAACAGGCACCGACAACGGCACCGACCACATACGTCGACGGAATACGCCGACAACGTATGCGGGTCAGTCTGCCAGACCGCGGACCGCACGACCGGAAGCGAACCGGTCAAGCGCACCCGTCCGGGCGATGGCCAAGTACAGGAACCAGCTCATGACACCGGCGAACACCACGCCGCCGACAATCTCGCTGATCATATGCGTGATGCCACGAGGGCTGACCAGCGCGACGCCCTGATACCTGAAGAACAGCAGATAGAACCCGTATTCAATCGCCACGCACAACCCCGAGACGATGCTCATCGGCAGATTGTACTTGCGGTAGCGGGCCAGCGCGAACGGAATCTCCGCGAACACGCCTTGCAGCGCGGCGGAGATGAAGACGAAGGAAAACGCGAAATTATTGCCGAACACCATTTCGGCGACGGCACCCACCAGATTCACATACACGGCGGCACCGGGCTTGCGGATGATCAGCAATGCGAGAGGGCCGGAAAAATACCAGAACGCATGCAGCACGCTCGCGATGCCCGGCAGCAGCGCGCCCAACACCGGCGAAATCGCCTGATACGCGAAGTTGAATCCCCAGAACACCAGCCCGCATGCGACGCCGAGCGCGGCGCCGACGGCGATATCGGCGGTGGTCCAGCGCAACGTGACCGGACGTGCGGATGGCACGGCGCCGTTGCCTTGGAAAGATGGATATGTTGATTCGGTCGAATCGACCTGATTGCGAGCAAAGTCGCCCATGGGATTCTCCTGTCCCTCATGGCCGCACACAGTATTGTCTCGGAACTCAGGCGTTCCTTGACCTGTGCGGCTCGGGCGGGAACGCCACAAGCCATGGTAGCGGGCATGCACACAAACGGGAACCCGATGCGGCGTGTTCCCGGCGCGTTCTCGGCAGTTCCCGAGATGTCCCCGGCATGCCCCGGCATGTTCTCGATTTCTCCCGGGAAGCCCGGTTACTGCTAATCGTTGATGAACATCTTCATCGCGTTATCCGCGATGACCTTGGTGGCCGCCAAATCAAACCCACCATCGATAATACCGCCGACGGGTTTGTCCAAGGTCACGCATCCTCAGACATACGTAACGTGTCAGATCCTGTATGAAATCGAGACGTCCGATGGACTTCCGTCATGTCGAGCATGCCCAAACATACGCAACCCGTCACATCAACAATGAAGCCCCGCCTGCTTTGTGCACAGGCGTGGCCAAAACGAAAGGCAGCGGCTCAATCAGTCGCTGCAGCAACGGGAGCGGCGGTTGCGGCAGCAGGCTGCTTGGTCGGCTTGCCGTCGAGGGAATCGCGCGGAATACCGTACTTGTCATCGTGACGACGCCACCAGGCAGACAACACCGAACCGGAGATGTTGTGCCACACGCTGAAGAACGTGGACGGGATTGCGGTGACCGGCGTTGCAGCGAACGAAGTCAACGCAAGAGTGGCGCCAAGTCCGGAATCCTGCATGCCGACCTCGAAGGTGATAGCCTTCTGCTGCGCATAACGGAGCCCTTCGGATACACCTTGTACATGAGTTTCGAGAAGCCAAAACCAAGCGCATAGCCGCACAGGTTGTGCAGGATCACCACGGGGATTGCGAGCAGCGTTTCGGGGCTGAACAGCTTGGCTGCGTTCGCGGACACGACGACACCGATGATCAGCAGGATCGCGACCTGCGAGATGATCGGCAGGACAGGCGTCACCTTCTCAATCTTCTCCTTGAAAATCATGTGGCAGGTGACACCGAGCGCAACCGGCACTAGCACGATAGTCAACGCACTGAGGAACAGCGACTGCCACGGAATCGCCACGTAGCGGGAGGCGAGCAGCTGCATGAGCAACGGAATCATGAACGGGGCGAGCAACGTGGACAGCAGGCCGATCGACACGTCGAGCGCGACATCGCCACGCGACAGGAAGCTCATCACATTCGACGACGTACCGGACGGGCAGCATCCAACCAAAATCACACCAACGGCGATTGCACCATCAAGGTGGAAGATCCAGCACAGCAAGACGGCGACCAGCGGCATGATCACGTAGTGGGCGACAGTTCCGACAATAACCATCAACGGTTGTTTGACTATACGCGCGAAATCATCGACCGACAGCGTCAGGCCCATACCAAACAGGACGATACCCAGCAGATAACCGGTATATCCCTTCGCCCACACGCTGATCGCAGGCACAAAATAGTTGATTGCGGCCCACACGATGACAATCAGCGTGAACCATTTTGTAAGCCATGACGCGGCTTGTTTTACTTTCTTCTCCATAATGGATAACCCTCTTTTCGCCTCAACTGCAGGCGTACTAAGCATATTAGGCGGAATGAGGATATCCTAACAACGATGGTCAGGATGTGGAATTTCTTCTGACACACACGACGGACCGGACAGAGCCAGGCATCACGTGCACCGGACCATGTGGGGAAAAATCGTGCCCGGAACGCGATTCGAACGCGCGACACCCGCTTTAGGAGAGCGGTGCTCTATCCACTGAGCTACCCGGGCAACAGATGATATTGTACACACAACCGCCCACCAGCTGTGCACACCCATTGTCACCGTGTTTGTGTGACCCGGATCAATGCACCTGCGAACGCTTGCACAGAGCGCCCGTACAAAGCACACCGGAGCCCTCCTATAGTGGGAGTCATGATCGACCATATGACCTTGCATGTCAGCGATGCCAACCGTTCCATTGAGTTTTACACGAAAGCGTTGGCACCACTCGGGTACCTTCCCAAAGCCCATCACGAGCCGACTATCGGTTTCGGGGTGGATGATGGCACGCCGCGCAGCGATTTCTACGTCTCCCCCACGCAGCCCGGGACGACTCCAGCACCGACCCATATCGCGTTCCGCGCGGATAGCGAGCAGACCGTCAAGGCGTTTTATGATGCGGCGCTGGCAGCCGGTGGACACGACAACGGAGCCCCGGGACCGCGCGCGTACCATCCGGGGTATTACGCGGCGTTTGTGCTCGACCCGGACGGCAACAACATCGAAGCGGTGGTCGACTGGTCGCATCCACAAGCCGACAGGCAGGCGTAACGGACCGTCAGCGCATCGCAGCGTTCAAATCGCGTCCGCTACACTGCGGCGTCTTGGCAGAGCACGGCGTAAGATACGCAACTACACGACCGGCTCGCGGCCATACGCGCGTATCGCGCTGACACAACCGCGAAGCCGGCCAACCTGTCCCATGTGGTAAGGAAGTTGGTATGAAAACCACAGTATTGGTGTTCCACCCGAATCTTGAGACTTCGCGCGTCAACAAGGAACTCGCGCAAGCCGTGCTCAACGACCCCAATCATGACGCGACCGTCCGCGACGAGTACGCCGCGTACCCCGACGGTCGCATCGACGTCGCCGCCGAACAGCGTCTCGTCGAGGACTCGGACCGGATCGTCCTGCAGTTCCCCTTCTACTGGTACAGCTCCCCCTCACTGCTCAAGCTGTGGGAGGACAAGGTGCTCGAATACGGCTGGGCGTACGGCTCGACCGGGCACGCGTTCGAAGGCAAAGAAATCATGCTCGCCGTTTCCGCCGGCAGTGGCGAAGCGGACTATCAGCATGATGGCTCGCACCATGCGACCATGGAGGAGCTGCTCAAACCGTTCGCCACCATGGCTGACTACGTGGGTGCCCGCTATCTGCCGCCGTTCGTGGTGTACGGAGTCGGCGCGGGCATCGACGACGACACGCTTGCCGCCACCGCACGACGCTACGCGCAGGTCATCAACGAGCCGGCCAAGTAAGTCACATTCGCGTCCGCCGATGAGTATCCGCATCGAGAGCCTTTCCGGACCAAGTGAAGCCGAGCGGCAATGCGTTCGACGCATTCTGCAACGCTATAATCTCGCCCATTTTGAGACGACCGATGAGCGGGAGTTCACGATTGTCGCGCGCGATGACGAATTGACGGCGTGCGGCCCGCTACCGCTCGAGCCGGAAACCGTGGCTGACGCGTCTGCCGCCTCAGCCGAAGATGCAACTTTGTCCGAAGGCTCTACCGCACCCGCAGACATCATCTCGGCCAAATCTACGACATCGCCCGGCGACGATGACGAAGCACCGAATCCGGGCGCTGAATCCGGGCAGATCATTGGCGGCATCTACGGAACGATGTTCGGGCAATGGCTGGAAATCGACGTGCTCGCCATCGATCCGGCACATCGCCGTCAGCATCTAGGCGAGCGCCTCCTGAGACAAGCCGAGGACACCGCCCGAGCCCATGGGTGCCGTCACTGTCTGCTCTGTACATTCGGTTTCCAAGGCAAGGATTACTATCCGCGCTTCGGATACCGCGAGATATTCCACATCGAGGGGTATCCGAAGACGGGGACCGAACACTGGTTCGTCAAAGACCTGTGACCTGCACTCAGCATCGTGGGCGTTTCAAGCCGGTGGCCAGTCAACTAGCGCGACGGCACCCCGGAAGATGCCCCGGAACGCCCACATCAACATATTTCAACTGATATCAGCTGATTCAATCCGCGCTATGACACTTCCCACCGTATTACGGTACGTCATGACGCGTCATAGCGTGTTATTGCTCATCCGACCGCGTCCGGCCGTCGTGTTTCACAACGTCTTGAGGAACTGGCCGACACGTGCGATGCCTTCGCCGATCGCCTGGCGCGAGGCAGCATACGACAAGCGCACATGGGTGTGCGCCGTCGCCGGACCAAAATCAGCGCCCGGAGTCAACGCGACATGCGCCTCACGCAACGCGCGCTCGCAGAAGGTCCACGCATCCAAACCTGTGGACGACACGTTGAAATACGCGTAGAACGCACCATTCGGCTCGACCTCGACAGGCAGACCGATGCTGGCAAGCCCATCAAGCGCCAAACCTCGGCGCACCAGCAATTCTTGACGGCGGCGTTCGCATTCCTCGAGCGTCTGCGACGTGAAACAGGCGAGCGCTGCATGCTGGGTCGGGGTGTGCGCGCACAGGAAATAATTCGTGGCAAGATTGTCTGCCTCGTGCAGAATCGCTTCCGGCAACACGGCCCAGCCGAGACGCCAGCCGGTCATGCCCCAGTATTTCGAGAAACTGCTGACCACGATGGCGTCCGGGTCGGCGGACAGGACGCTGCGCACGTCACTGCCGTCAGGTTCCGCATCGGCCAGGTCAAGGTAGGTTTCGTCTACGATTCGCCAGGCGTTGTGTGCGCGGGCGGTGTCGCATACTCCTTTGAGCGCGTCGAAGGCGATGCTCGTGCCAGCGGGATTCGACGGCGAGGTGACCATGACCGCACGGGTGCGTGGTGTCCAATGCGCGTTGAGCAGGTCGGCGTTGAGGTGGAATCGGGTGGCGGCGCTGGTCGGCACGTCGATGATGGTGCCGCCGAACGTGCGCACCAGCTCGCGGTTGCACGGGTAGGACGGGTCGGCGCAAATCACGTCGTCGCCTTCATTGACGGTCAGGGCCAGAGCGAGCAGGAGGGCCGCGGAACCGCCTTCGGTGATGACCACGCGCTTGGGGTCGAGCTGGACGTGATGGCGTTGCTCATAGAATCGTGCGATTGCCTCGCGCAGTTCGGGGATACCGAGCGCGGCGGTGTACGGCAGCGGGCGGCCGTCGCACTGCTCGCGCATGGCATCGCGGACGGCCTGAGGGGCGCCAAAATCCGGTTCGCCGAGGCTGAGCTTGACGACATCGACACCTTGGGCGATCATCCGGTCGGCTTCTTCACCGATGGCCATCGCCCTGAACGGGTTCGATTCCCGGGCGCGCTTGGACAAGGACGGTAGGGCGTGCGTCTGATGGGTCGTGGCGGTGGGCTGTGCTGAGTTTTCCTGCATGATTCGGTTCTATCGGCGCAATGCGACAAATGCGGGGTGCGCCGGGGGTTATTGGCGATAATTGCGCGGCGGTGCGGCGACGACCTAGTGACGATGGAGCGACACAGCCCCGGGCCGAAGCGTCATCATGTGAGCGAATCCTCACACAATGACCGCCCCAGCCCGCCAAACACCCGAAACCAACCACCCCAACCGTCAATGTGCGAGCGAATCCTCACTCGATGGCGCCAGGCTCACCCTTGCTGCCGGCGGGAATCGTATCGTCGATGATGCCGGGCTGCCCGTCCGGCGTCGCGGTGATCTGGTCGTACAACCTGGCGAGACGCGCCTCTCGCACCGGTTTCGCCAGTTCGCATTCCCATACCACAATCACACGCCACCCGTCGGCGACGAGCTGGGTATGTTGCAGTCGGTCACGTTCGCCGTTGCGCATGAGTTTTACTGACCAGAATTCGACATTGGATTTGGGACGGGAAAAGGCTTTGCAATTGGCGTGAACATGCCAGAAGCAACCGTTGACGAACACGATCGTGCGCCACTTGGGTAGCACCACATCCGGGTGTCCCGGATAGCGCCGGTCGTTCTTGCGGAAGCGCAGCCCGTGCCTGAACAGATAACTGCGGACGAGCACTTCGATGCTTGTTTCCTTGCCGCGAATGTGCGACATCGTATAGCTTCTGGTGCCGCGTTCGTAACGTTCTGGGCAAGATTGGCCTTTTGACGCAGATCGACGTCGGCGCCTCGCCCGGCGGCTGGGGTTGCGTTTGCCTCGCGTCGTCGACGCCGAGCGCACTGCGGATGCCGACGATTGCGCTGACTTCGGCGATTTCGCGGATGCCGCGGTGTTTTCGGACGCCACAGACACAGCACTCGTCGGTTGCGTCGCCGGCACCGCCCGCACAGCCA
This sequence comes from Bifidobacterium thermacidophilum subsp. thermacidophilum DSM 15837, assembly GCF_000426425.1. Lineage (NCBI taxonomy): Bacteria > Bacillati > Actinomycetota > Actinomycetes > Bifidobacteriales > Bifidobacteriaceae > Bifidobacterium > Bifidobacterium thermacidophilum. The sequence continues at coordinate 339,285 of NZ_AUFI01000006.1, read as the reverse complement.
CCACGTCGGCACACTGGTGGCGACCAGCCTCGTCCGTTGATTCCCGCATATCCTCACCCGCCTGCCAGTCTGCATGATTCGCGTTGCATCGCCCATTATGCCCTGGCCCATGTTCGATCGGCCCAAAACAGCCGACAACGACTTATGGTCATGATGTCTTATTGTCATCACACATACCCCGGAACGGCGGCACCATGCAAACGCCACACCCCCTTATAGTCATGTTGACCATAAGTCGTATGGTGATGGCAACCAAGGAAAACGCCAAGAAATCAGGGGAAAGGAGAAGCGATGCACATCTCAGCGAATGTCAGCGAGCGCGCCAAGGAACCGCCGAATATCGGCGTATCCGTCGTCATTCTCGCGCTCGGTCCCTCCGATCTGGATGGCCGCGCCGACAACCTGCCGACAGCCAATACCGTATCCGGCACCGCCCCAGACATCCACGCCACCGCCTCACGCACCGACACCGCAAGCCGGACATCCAACGGCGATGCCGTTCCGACGCTGCGCATCCCGTTGGTCCGCCGCATCCGCCAGCCTTTCCTCGGCGATTGGGCGCTGCCCGGCGGCGACCTGCAAGGCGGGCGATCCCTTGAATACGCAGCCGAAAAAGCCTTGCGATCCACCACCAGCCTGCACCCGCAGTATCTCGAGCAGCTGTACACTTTCGGCGATCCAAGCCGCTCGCACGGCGGACTGCCGATGGTATCCATCGTGTACTGGGCGCTGATTGGCGAAACCGAGGCGAAGGATTTCCGCGAAGCCCAGAACGTGCGCTGGTTCCCCGTGAACCAGTTGCCGCCATTGGCCTTCGATCACAAGGACATCATCGAATACGCGCTGACCCGTGTGCGCAACAAAATCGAATATTCGGATATCGCGACTCGCCTAGTCGGCAGCGAATTCACGCTCAGCCAGCTGCGCAACGTATATGAGGCGATTTACGGCAGGAAGCTTGACGCGCCGAATTTCCGCCGGCGGATGCTCTCGACCGGCATGGTCGAGCCAACCGGTGAAAAACTCGCCCGAGGCGCGCACCGACCGGCCTGCCTGTACCGGTACGTCGCCCACGCGGGAACCGGAAAATCCACAAAACCTGCAAAACCTGCGAAACCTGTGAAATCCGGGCAGCCGGGACATACCGGCGATACCGGCACAGCGCACGGTACAACAGCGACCCCACGGTAACCCGCCCACCACGCCATACTTCACAGCACTCCAACTAACCTGTTTCGCTGCGAACGGCAGAACAACACCGCCCGCGGCACCACTGAAAGGAACATCATGACATCCGTAGACGCAATTATCGAACGGCTCGGCGTGACCCGCACCTGTGATGCCGGCCTGACGAAGGACCCGTGGGCCTTCGACACCACCAAACCGTCGTACGGCCCGGGTGCCAGCGCGCTCGACATGATCCCGCGCAATGCCCCGCGCCAGCAGCCCCTCGGCAAGGAGTACACGGAGGCAAGCGACGAGGAACTCCAGGAGCGCATCATCGACGCGAAACACAAGCTGGGTAGCAAACTGCTGATTCTCGGCCACTTCTACCAGCGTGACGAAATCATTGTGCACGCCGATTATGTGGGAGACTCGTTCCAGCTGTCCAAGAACGCCGCCACCCGCCCGGAAGCCGACAACATCGTCTTCTGCGGCGTGCATTTCATGGCCGAGACCGCGGATATCCTCTCAACCCAACGCCAGAACGTGATTCTGCCGAATATGTCCGCAGGCTGCTCAATGGCCGACATGGCCAATATCGACCAGGTGACCGACTGCTGGGAGCAGCTGACCGATATCTGCGGGAGCACTCCGGACGCTGATGGCAAGCAGCAGATCATCCCGGTCACCTATATGAACTCTTCGGCCGCGCTCAAGGCGTTCTGCGGACGCAACGGCGGTATCGTGTGCACGAGCTCCAACGCGCGCGCCGTGCTTGAATGGGCGTTCGAACGCGGCAAGCGCGTGCTGTTCTTCCCCGACCAGCACCTGGGCCGCAACACCGCGCTGGCCATGGGCATGAGCCTCGACCAGATGCCGCTGTGGGATCCGTTCAAGGCGAACGGCGGAGCCACACCCGAGCAGTACGCGAATGCGAAGATGATCCTGTGGAAGGGCTTCTGCTCCGTGCATCAGCGCTTCACCGTCGAGCAAATCGAACGCGCCCGCAAGGCCTACCCCGGCGTCAAGGTCATTGTGCACCCCGAATGCTCGATGGACGTGGTCAACGCCGCCGACGGCACCGGTTCGACCGCCTACATCGTCAAGGAGATCGAGAACGCGCCAGCCGGTAGCGCCATCGCCGTGGGCACCGAAATCAACCTTGTCAACCGGCTCGCCGCCCAGCACCCGGATAAAACCGTGTTCTGCTTGGATCCGGTCGTCTGCCCGTGCTCCACGATGTACCGCATCCACCCCGCGTACCTCGCGTGGGCGTTGGAAAACCTGGTGGACGGCAAGGTCGTCAACAAGATCGTCGTGGACCCGCAGACCGCAAGCGAAGCGAAGATCGCGCTCGACCGCATGCTGCGCGTCCACCCGTGATCCTGCGGCGGCACAGCTGATTTCATTTCCGGCCTCGGCCGACGAGCGGCGGGATCGCACGTATTGCACGTTGCGGCCCCATACCCTTGCCGGCTGGGCCGATGACGCCCGAAATTCAACGGGAATACACGAATCGTAGGCAATCATGACCTCATTGACCCAAGACAACGCCAAAACCACGCCTTTCGGGGAGACGTCAGACATGTCCAACACACCGGGCACCCCGACCATCGCCGTCATCGGCGCGGGTATCGCCGGATTGAGCGCCGCGCTCGCCGTCGCGAACGGCGACCCGGATTCCGGTCTGCCCGGTCAGGACGTGACACTCATCACGAAAACCGATTTGGTTGAATCGAACACATACCATGCGCAGGGCGGTATCGCGGCGGCCATCTTCCCCGATGACGACCCGAAACTGCACGCGCAGGACACACTCGCCGCAGGCGCAGGCCTATGCGAACCGAAGGCCGTGGATATTCTCACCCGTGAAGGCGCCGAACAGGTGCGCCGGCTCATCGCCGCCGGCGTGCGCTTCGACAAGCACCCGGACGGCACGTTGCTGCGCGGATTGGAGGCCGCGCACAGCCGCAGCCGCGTCGTACACGCGGGCGGGGATGCGACCGGCAAGATCGTCGAGCTTGATGTGAGCGCGATCGTACGCAACACGCCGCATATCCATATCATCGAGCATGCCTTCGTCGTGGATTTAGTCACCGAATCGGTTGATGCGCACTCCCCGGCTGCGTCTGAGGCACAGACAGCAGGCGTTACCCGCGTGATTCGCGGTATCCGCCTGTTCGATACCACCACCGGAGAACTACGCACCCGGGCGGCACACCGCGTGATTCTCGCAACCGGCGGGGCCGGCCGGCTCTACCCGTACACCACGAATCCACAGGTCGCTACCGGCGACGGTCTGGCCGCTGCCTGGCGCGCTGGGGCCCATGTCGCCGACCTCGAGTTCTACCAATTCCACCCCACCGCACTCGGCGTGGGCGAGCACTTCCTGATTTCCGAAGCGGTCCGCGGCGAGGGCTCGATCCTGCTCAACGAACGCGGCGAACGCTATATGACCGCGATCGACCCGCGTGCAGAACTCGCCCCGCGTGACGTGGTCGCCCGCGAGAACTTCCGCCAGATGATGGCCCAAGGCGGGCGTCCGGTACTGCTGGACGCGACGGCCATCGGGCGCAAGATGGGCTTGGACCAGGCCGGACTCGCCGCATTTCTCGCCCACCGCTTCCCCACCATCGACGCCTACACCCGTTCGATGGGCTTTGATTGGAGCCGCGAACCGATTCCTGTCACCCCGGCGGCACACTACTGGATGGGCGGCATCCGCACCGATTTGTGGGCGCGCACCAGCATCCGCGGCCTGTATGCGGCCGGCGAATGCGCGAGAACGGGTGTGCAAGGCGCGAACCGCCTTGCCTCGAACTCGCTGCTCGAAGGGTTGGCGTACGGCCGCCGCGCAGGTCTAGCCGCGTTGCGCGACAGCGAGGACACCGTCTGGAACCCCCAGCCGCTGCTGGGCAGCGCGGCGAACGCGCAGACCCGCGAAATCACCGAACCACAGACGCTTGCCATGCCAAGCCCCGACACCCAAGCCGAACCCAGCGCCAAACCCACCGATGTACGCGACACCATCGAGCAGACCATGTGGCACGGCGTCGGCGTGCTTCGCGATGCCGACGGCCTGCGCCACGCCCACAGCCGCCTGACCGGTCTTGTCGAGCGGACGCAGGCACAGGCGCAAGCTGCGCTGTCCAAGGTGGCCAAGACAGCCAAGAAGCCGAAGACCGATGCGACCGCCACCGCAACTGACGACACCACCGCAGCCACGACCACGCCCGCAACCGCAACCGCATCGGCGCCCGCACCCGGCGATATTGCGGACACCGTGACCGCATTGGAAAACCGCAATCTCGCCGCTATCGGCCTGATTGCCGCCACCGCGGCTCTGGCCCGCACTGAATCGCGCGGCGCCCACGCCCGCACCGATTTCCCGGACACCGACAGCGTCCAGGCCTGCTCGCGGCCGTTCATCCGCGGCTGATATCCGGCACAACCCCGATATCGGCCTGATTCCTGCACAGCCACGCTCGGACACCATGAGTGAAAGTGATTGCCTCATTGCAACCGCTTTCACTCATGGTGTCCCGACAGGCAACCACCCTCGCCACACAGTTGCACTCGTATGCAAGATTGGAGAACCAGCTATGCTCACCCGTCTGGTCATTGAAGACGCGGTCCGCCGCGCGCTGATGGAGGACGCGCCGACCGGGGACATCACCGCCGCGACAACCATCCCCACCGATGAAACGGCGACCGCCACGCTGAGCGCCCGTGAAAACGGCGTATTCAGCGGTGCGGAGGTATTCACCGCCGCCTTCCACGAGGTAGACCCCGGCATCCAAGTCACCATGCGCATCAAGGACGGCGAACGCTTCACCGCCGGCGACATGCTCGCCACCATCCACGGCAACGCACGCGGCATGCTGACCGCCGAACGCGTCGCCCTGAACTTCACCCAGCGCATGAGCGGCATCGCCACGATGACCCGAGCATTCGTTGACGCCGTGGATGCGGCACCCGGCTCGCACGCCCGTATCGCGGACACGCGCAAAACCGTGCCAGGGTTGAGGCCCTTCGACAAGTACGCGGTTGTCTGCGGCGGCGGACGCAACCACCGCTATGGCCTGTCCGACGCGGTGATGGTCAAGGACAATCACATCGCCGCCATGCAGGCCGCAGGACTCGACCTCACGGCCGGCATCAAGCATATTCGTGACCAAGTAGGCCACACTACGCATATTGAGGTGGAAGTCGACCAGCTTGACCAAATTCCGGCAGTGCTCGAAGGCGGCGCGGACACCATCATGCTGGACAATTTCTCGCTCGAGGACACGCGCAAAGGCGTCGCCATGATCGCGGGCCGGGCGATTGTTGAGGCCTCCGGCACCATGACTTTGGAACGCGTCCCGCAAGTCGCCTCGACCGGCGTGGATGTGATTTCCGTCGGTGCGCTCACCCATTCCGTGCGCGCAATCGACCTCGGATTGGATTGGGCATGACCGGGCAGAACGCAACCAGCCAAGACACGCAAACCCAGGAGTCGCAAGCCGTTCAATCGGACAGCCCGGAACGTGAACTGTACCTTGACGCCGCCGCATCCGACGCCGTGCCCGCCAGCGTAATCGAGGCGATGGCCCCCTTCCTGACCGAAGGATACGGCAATCCGTCCAGCGTCCATGCGAGCGGCAAAACGGCGGCGCGCGCCCTTGATGCGGCACGCGCGTCCTTTGCCACCGATCTGGGCGCGCACGCCGGCGACGTGATTTTCACTTCGGGCGGTACCGAGGCGGATAATCTCGCCGTCAAGGGCATCGCGCTCGCCCAGATCAGGCGCGAACGGGAGACGAGAGCAGCAGCGGCATCGGCATCAACGCCGGCACAGGCGTTCACACCCGCATCCGCATCCCCGCACTCCCCCGCCCATCGCATCCTCATCTCGGCGGTGGAGCACCCGGCCGTCGCGCAATCAGCGCAATGGCTGCATGATTTCTTCGATTTCGAGGTGGTGCGCATTCCGGTCGACACTCAGGCCCATATCGACCTTAACGTACTTTCCCGCGAGGCCCAGAAGGGTGCGACCCTGGCATGCATCATGATGGCGAACAATGAGGTGGGCACGATTGAGCCGGTGAGCCGCGCGGTACGCATCTGCCATGATGCCGCAGTGCCCGTCCATGTGGACGCTGTGCAGGCAGCAGGCACAATTCCCGTGGATTTCCGCGGTCTTGACGCCGACACGCTCGCGGTTTCCGGACACAAATTCGGCGCGCCGAAAGGCTTGGGCGCACTGCTCACCCGTAGCCGCGTGGCCATCGAGCCGATTGTCAGCGGCGGCGGGCAGGAACGTGGTCTGCGCTCGGGCACACCGAATGTTGCGGGAGCAATCGCACTGGCGGTCGCGCTCCATGAGGCCTGCACGGGCATGGAGGAGCGCAACACCCGTCTGGTCGCATCGCGCGATGCACTGGTTGAGGCTATCCGAGACGCGGTACCGGGTGCCTCGCTCACCGGGGACCCGGTCAATCGCTTGCCCGGCCATGCGTCATTCACCTTCCCGAACGTCAACGGCGAGGCGCTGCTCGTCGATCTGGATGCGCGCGGCATCGAAGTGTCTTCGGGTTCGGCGTGCGCCATCGGCCGGCATGAGGCCCCCGGCACGCTGCTGGCCATGGGGTTGAGCGAAACGGAAGCGAAATCCGCGTTGCGATTCTCATTCCGGGAGCCGCTGCACCACACGGATATCCGTCGCATCGCGCAGGCGCTACGTGCATCCATGACCGCTCTGCACGCGATGTGACAACGGTTGCAGGCAGTTCGTCCGTAAGTGGCTACCTTCCGTACGTAGCTACATTCGCTGGCACACGACCGGCGGCGGTTACTCCCGCCGATGTAAACGGTTGCAGACCACATAGCCACAGACATACAGACATACAGTTGCGGGTGGTACCAGCGCCTCTTGTCTCTGGTACCACCCGCAGATTTCGCGACCATGGCAGCAACCGTGGCGGATCAGTTGACCGCATCCGCCTCTGATGTGCCTGTCTCCCCTTCGTCAGCGGGACCACTCGCGTTACGCATCGCGGCGCGATATTGCGCGAGCCACGGGCCAATTTTCGCTTCCACACCGGAATTTCTCGGCTGATAATATTCGGTGTCCTCGATACCCATCGGCATGTACTGCTGAGCTACAAATCCACCGTGTTCCAATGGGTTGATATAGCCCATGCCATTGCCCGCGGCACGATGGTCGGCATCCGTAGGGTTGCGCAGGTGCAGCGGCACAATGCCGAGCCTGCCGTCCTTGATGTCCTTCTGGGCGGCGTTCGCAGCGTTCAAAACAGCATCTGACTTCGGGGACACGGCGATTTGGATGATTGCTTCCATCAGGGGCACGCGCGCGTCCGGCATGCCGACCATCTCGACCGCCTGGGCTGCGGCGACCGCGGTCTGCAACACCTGTGGCTGGGCAAGTCCGACATCTTGCGCGGCGGAAACCACGACGCGCCGAGCGATGAACATCGGATCCTCACCCGCGCCGAGCATGCGTGTCGCCCAATACACGGCGGCATCCGGATTCGAACCGCGCATTGATTTGACGAGCGCGCTGGCCATATCGTAATGGTCATCGACGCTGTAGGAAGGAATGTTGTCGATGACGCTGCGCACATCGTCAGACGTGACAATCGCGACCTGACCGGGCGTCGCCTGACTTGCGGCACGGGAAGCAGCCGCCTCAAGCGTGGTGAGCGCATGACGCGCGTCGCCGCCGCTGCTGAGAACAATCAGCTTGCGCGCTTCCGGATCCAAGGTGACCGAGCCGCCAAGACCGTCCGGCGAGGCGACCGCCCTGTCCACGATCCTGTTGAGGCCGTCAACACCAAGTTGATGCAGATGCACGATGATGCAACGGCTGAGCAACGCCGGGGCAAGCGTGCTGGACGGCGCTTCCGTGGTGGCGGCGACGAAGGTGACGAGACGCTTTTCCACCGCAGGTAGCAGAATGTCCTGTTCTTCGCGCGAATACCGGTGGATTTCGTCGATGAACAGCACGGTTTCCTCACCGCGGCGCTTCAACCGTTCGGCGGCAGACAGCGAGTTTCGCAGCTCTTCGACACGCGCATTGACGGCGGACAGCTCAATGAAACGCCGATGCGACTCCTCTGCGATTAGATGCGCAATCGTGGTCTTGCCCGTTCCCGGAGGACCGTACAGCAGGGCGGCGCCGGGGACGACCACGGATTGCGAGGTTGTCGGGGAAGCCATCAGACGCAACGGTGCGCCCGGGGCGAGCACCTGGTCCTGGCCGATGACATCGTCAAGCCGCTTGGGGCGCATACGGTCGGCCAACGGGCGCAGCATCACATTGTCACTTGCAGGGGTGCCGGGTACGGCAGCCGTCACACGACCGGCCGTCGGCATGCCGGCAATCGGCGCGTTCATGCCGGTGGTATCCATACCGGCGGGGTTGGTGCCGGCGGGATTCATGCCGGCAGGATGCATGCCTGAGAATTGCAAACCAAGATCCACGGTCTCTCCATAATCATTCGCGCGTGCGCTCGTGCCAGGGCTCTCTCAATCCCGTATATGCGACAACGAGCCGGATGTTATTGTAACGACAACGCACGAAAAACGCAGCGCCGTTTCTTCGCTCGGGATAACGCGGGCTATTGCGCAACGACCGCGGGCCATCCGCAGGCGCCATGGGAACATCCGCGTCACGGCACCCACGGCGTCCACAGAGCCAATCGGCATCAATCGGATCGAAAAACACTCGGCGGCAGAGCACAATGCCCACCATGCAAGCATTGCTCACACGATGGGCATTGGCGAGTGACGTGCAATCGCGACCGCGCATTCAGTGCGTCAGATGGCGGGCACGTCGGTCACCGATCCACTGGATAATCTGGACCAACACAATCAGAATGACCACAATGACCAGCAACACACCGGTTTCATAGCGGTTGTAGCCGTACTGGATGGCCATGTCGCCGATACCGCCCGCTCCTATGGTGCCGACCATCGCAGAGGCGCCAATCAGCGAGATAATCATGAGCACCACGCCGCGCACAAAACTCGGACGCGCCTGCGGCAGCACCGCACCCGTAAGCACTTGCCTTGTGGTAGCCCCGGTGGACAGGCACGCCTCGATGATGCCGTCATCGACCTCCGAGAACGCGCTTTCGCTTATTCGCGCGAAATACGGGACCGCAGACACAGACAGTGCGATTGCACCGCCGGTCGGCGTGTATGGGTCGCCGATCAGGGCCTGAACCACCGGAATCAGCACGACCAGCAGAATCAGGAACGGCAGGGAGCGAATCGCGTTCACAATGAAGCCGACCACGCTGTTAAGCACATGATTGGGGTGGAACAGCCGGTTTTCCGTCAGGTACAGCAGCAGGCCAACCAGTGAGCCGAGCACCACGCCGACCACACCGGAGATCACCACCATGTACGCAGTGTCGATAAGCGCCTGTGGCAGGTGCTCCTGCAGAATCTGCCATGTGGAATCCATAATCACTCCTCCCCTTGCTGGCCATCGCCGTACGCCGGTCGGGCGAGCCGTTCACGATTGAGTTCGCGATAGCTGTACACGTGCGCTTTCAAGGTATCCAACGCGGCGGCGAGCGCTTCGGCCGGCCCGTCGACCAGCACGATAAGCGTGCCGATCGGCTTGGGACCGAAGTATTCGACATCCCCATGCAGCACGTTGATACTGACCCCATACTTTCGAGTGACGTCCGAAATCAGTGGTTCCAACGCCCCGTCACCCCGGTAGCGCAGTTCCACGATCGTGCCCGCTGGCAGCGAAGGCGCCAGCTGCGGCGGAATCGCAATGCCGAGATAGCGGTCAACCAGGGATTTGGTGGTCGGATGCTTCGGCGCGCTGAACACGTCGAAGGTCTCACCCTGCTCAACAATCACGCCGTTTTCCATAACGGCCACATGGTCGAAAATCTGCTTGGCAACATCAAGCTGGTGGGTGATGAACACGATGGTGATGCCGAGCTCAACGTTGATGCGTTTGAGCAGCGCGAGGATCTCCTCGGTGGTTTCGAGGTCGAGTGCGCTGGTCGCCTCATCGCACAGCAGGATTTCCGGGTTGTTGGCGAGCGCCCGCGCGATGGCGACACGCTGCTTCTGCCCGCCGGACAGACTTGACGGGTAACTGTCGATTTTGCTGTCAAGGCCGACGAGTTTGAGCAGTTCGACGGTCCGTTCGTGCCATGCGGCTTTGTCGACGCCCCCGGCTTTGAGTGCGAACACGATGTTCGCTCCAACGGTGATGTTGTCAATCAGGTTGAAGCTTTGGAAGACAAAACCGATATTCCTCCGCAATTTTCGGAGCTCTTCGCCAGTTGCGCCGGTGATGTCCGAGCCGTCGATGAGCACGCGGCCCTGCGTGGGGCGTTCAAGCAGGTTGATGGTGCGCACGAGGGTGCTTTTGCCTGCTCCCGAGAATCCTACGATGCCGAAGATCTCGCCTTGTTCGATTGTGAGACTGACTCCGCGCACCGCTTCTACGGTATTGTGCCGCTCATGGAAGGTGACGTGGACGTCCTGCAGTTCGATGATGCTCACGGGGCCTCACGCCTTCCAGCTTGCCGGCTTGCCGAAGTCCTTGAACTCGCTCTTGGCGATGGCGTCCTTGTACTCCTGGCTGGTGAGCAGCGCCCTGACTTTCTTGGCGAAGTCGCTGTTCTTGTCCTTGGTGCGCACGACGAAGACCTCCATCACGCCGCTGGTCTGCTTCTCAAGGGCGAGTGCACTGGACGGCTTGAGATTCGCAGCCCACGAGTAGTTGCCGGGAACGAGCGCGAAATCGACGTTGTCGAGGGAGCGCACGAGCTGGGCGGCGTCGAGGGTCTTGAACTTCAAGTTCTTCGGGTTGCTCTTCACGTCGTCGATGGTCGCCTTGGTCGCGTCGACTTCACCGTCTAACGTGACGAGCTTATTCTGCTCGAGCACACCGAGGGAACGCGCGAGATTGCTGGCGTCGTTCGCGATGGCAACCGTGGCGCCATCCGGGATTTCACTGAGCTTCTTGTACTTGTTCGAGTAGATGCCCAGGCCGAGGGTCGGGGTCTGACCGAGCGAAGTGAGGTCGAGGTGGTTGTCGGCGGTGAACTTCTTCAAATAGTTGCCGTGCTGGAACAGGTTGGCCTGGATACTGCCGGAGGCGAGCGCCTTGTTGGGCTGCACGTAGTCGGTGAATTCCTTGGTGGTCAGCTCATACCCGTCGTCCTTAAGCAGTGGCGCGAACACGTTCTTGACCATGTCGCCGTATGGACCGGGGCAGACGCCGACAACAATCTTCGTGGTCTTGCCCTTGGTGGAGTCGAGGCTGGCGGTCGAGGCGTTGCTCGAGCCGCATGCGCCGAGACCGGCGGCCAGCATGATGCCGGCGGCCGTTGCTGCGATGAGTTTCCTACTGGTGTTCCACACGGTGCGTACTGACATTGCTCTCTCTCCTTGAGTCACCCGAGCTGCGTTCGGACGGTTTGCTGTCGGTTTCGCCGCGCTCCCCTGCCAACGGTGTTCCGGCTGGTTGAGCGGCGTTGGTTGTAATGTACGACCGCATTGGGCGGGATGTGCCGGCGTGGCTATCAGCTGTGATTATGGCGCACGCCCCAAGCGCGTTCGAGAGGTCGAAATCCTTGATATTTCGCGGTTTTCCAAGATTGCCTCCCGGATATTGATTCTCTTTTGACGCCGTTATCGACATCGGCGATCCCCATGGTGCCTTGCACTGATATTGCGCGAAAATCGGCCGGAAATACCACGATGCGGCCGGGTTGTCCGGTCGCACCGTGGTTGGTTGGGTTTGTCGGTTTTCTGTCGGTTTCGTCGGGTTTGCCAGGTTTGCCAGGTTCGTCGGATTGTTTTATGACGAACATGCCGGTGACACCGGGACGCGCGGCGATACCGGGACACGACGCCTATTACTTGAGGCTCGCCTCCTCGGCGGCGATGACATCGGGATGATGGATGGCGAACGCGCGTTCCGCCAGATGCAGCTCGTCGGTGACGAACTCGTGCAGCTTGCACACATACCCATGCTCGCGTCCGATACGCGCGATATAGCCGTTGATGTAGTCGACCTCGGTCGGCCGGCCCTTGGTCAGGTCCTGGTACATGGACGGGAAGTGCAGAGGATGGGCCACGCCGGCGGTGTGCAGAATCGTCTTGACTTCCGATTCACGGGTCCCCAGCAGTTTAATGCCCGCGTGTTTGGCCGCGCTGTAAGCCTCGTCCACGAGCTCTTCGGTCATGCGTTTGGCCACGTCCGAACCTTCGAATTCGCCGAAACGGATGAGGAACATGGTGCACAGGGTGTTGAGCACCGAGTTGAACACGATTTTCGCCATGCACATGCCAAGGAAGTTGTCCACAATCGTCGGGTTGAGGGTCGCGGCCTTGAAATCGTCGAATATCTGCTGTTCCTCAGGACTGACGGTCGTCTGGTTTTCGTCGTAGCAGCACATGTTCATCGCTTTCGCGTGGGCGCCGCCCGTGAAGTTCACATCGCCCGGACCGTAGACGACCGCTCCGATCAACGCGGTTCCGCCGATGATATGGTTCTTGGGGAAGTATTCGGCGAGTTTTTCGAAATGCCCGTACCCGTTCATCGCGGAGAACACATACTGCCGGTCATTGAACAGGTGGGCGCAACGCTTGAGTACGCCGTCGAGCTGCATCTGCTTGACGAATACAATCCACACGTCCGGGTCACCGTGATACTCCTCCGGGTAATAGACGCTGATCGGCACGAGGTGACGGTCCTTCTCGTCCTGCGAACAGTAGGCGCCGCCTTGTTCACGGATTTTCTCGACATTCGGACGCCACGTATCGATGAAGTCGACGTCTTTGCCGGCGAATTCCTGGAGCAGAACGCCATACTGCGTGCCCATGCCGCCGGCGCCGATGATTGCGTATTTCATTGGTTTCCTCTCTGGGTTGTCGATTGTATTGATTGGTTTGTCGGATGATTACAGGGGTTCGAGCCGAATGCGCGGATGCGGGCGGCGGACCGTGGCGGCCAAAGTCATCAAGCACGTCACCAAGCGTCGCCGCGCGCGTCACGGATACGGTGTGCCGCCAGGGTCAACGCCTCCTGCGGCATAAGCAGGCTGAACCGCACGTATCCGGCCCCGGTCGGGCCGAAATCGGAACCGGCGATCACCGCCACGCCGGCCTGATTGATAAGCCACTGGGCAAAAGCCTGATCATCACCGCCGGGGACCGGCATCCAGGCGAACAGGCCGCCATGCGAGTCAGTCAGATGCAGTCCCGCCTCGGCAAGCCCGTCACGCAGGGCGAGATACCGGTCGGCGAGTACGCGGACCGTCGACTGGTCGCTGTTCAACCCCGCCGCACCCGCGTCCTGCACAATCGAGGACACCAGCAGACTGGTCTGCGCGTGCACGGATTTCACCGCGGCCATGAGTTGAGCGTTGCCGGCCACGAAACCGCCACGCCAGCCGGCAATCATGTACATCTTTGACAGCGAGCACAATTCCAGCGACACGTCAAGGGCTCCCGGAGTGCTCAACAGGCTGATCGGCGGCTGCTCGTCATAACCGATGCCGGCGTAGGCGAAATCGTTGACGATAACGACATGATGCTCCTTGCCTATGCGCACCGCCGTTTCGAACAGTTCCCGGGTCGCCACGGCACCGGTCGGATTGTTCGGATAGTTGAGAATGAGCAGTTTCGCCTCGTCCCAGATCTCGTCCGGCACCGCATCGAGATCCGGTAGGAATCCATGCTCCGGGCTGGTTGCAATCGTGCACACCCGCCCTTGCGCCACTGCGGTTGACCCCTCGTACTGCGGGTAATACGGGCCGACCAGCGCCACAAGATCGCCAGCGTTGACGAGGGTTTGGATGACGGCGCTGATGCCGACGGACGCGCCCGCAGTCGCCAGCAGCTGAGTGGCCGGGTCGAGGGTCACGCCGAACTCACGCTGGTACCAGCCGGCCGCCGCCTTGAGGAAGGCCGGTTTGCCGTTGAATGACGGGTATTTGAAATCGGCGGGATCCCGGGCGGCCTGGGCGACCGCATCAATCATGAACTGCGGCGGCTGACCGTCCGGATTGCCTTGACTCAGGTCGATGATGTCATGGCCGGCGGTCCGATATTTGGCGACCCGCGCGTTGGCCGCGGCAAACGGATTCGCCGGGATGCCACGCACCCGATCGGCGATGTTCGTGGTGATGTCCTGTGCCGTTGTTGCAACTGTTGCCGTCGCTGTTGTTGCCGTCGCTGCTGTTGTTGTTGCCTGTGTCATTGCGCCCACTCCTCTCGCGAGTTCCGCCCACACGGACGTTACCGGGTGGAAAGCCCGATTCCTGCCATGTGCCGTCTTGCCCTGTATGGTATGCAATCACGATTGCGCGGCGGAAACGCCTTGTCGGCTATTGCCGTTATCTATGCCGCACTATCAAACGCCGTGTTGTACGACTTTGTTCTGGGCGACAGTGTTGTTGGTAGCGGCGTTGCGAGCGGCAGTGTCGCACGATGACACCTGTGATATTGTCCTGCGACTTTGTTCTGGGCGGCAGTGTTACGAAACAGCGGTGTCTTGCGGCATTGTTCTGAGCAACGGACCGATTGGTTGCCTCCAACGTATGCGGACACATACGCAAGTCGGCGCAACCAAACAGGACGCCGCCTCCCGGACCGGCACCCAGCCACACGCGCATGCCCAGACATACGCAACCCGACACGCCCCAATCCCCTGTCCCAAATCACCGCAAGAAACAGCACGCCACGCATGTCTTGGGACACACAACTTGACACTTGTCCGCTTCACCGCGCAAACTTCCGTCGCAACGACGAGTCCTGCATGCCGCCGCATACGCGACATGACAAATCAAGCTACGCCAGCCCCATCTCTCGGCCGGCATGCCCCGTCATTTGTCTGCGCAAGTATGTCAGGACATGCGGAACATGCCGAACCCCTCTCCCCGCTGCTGATTCCCGGCAGCGACAACCAGCCTGCGTATGCCCCGGCATACGTACTCCGTCAATCATCCACACCACCACGAGCAGCCCCTCCAGTCGGGAGGCATCATCGTTCGTTCAGGCGGTACTCGTAAGGTGTGATTCAACGACTGGACCAAAGGAGCATCGATGGCAGAGCACACCACCACACCAGCAGATATCGCATCAAGCATGTCCGGCATCGCGACGGCAGCGACGGCGGCAACCGTACCGGCACCGGCACCGTACGCGGCACCTGAACGCCCGATTAATGTGGCGATTCTTGGCGCAGGACGTATCGCCCAGAAGATGGCGACCACCCTCACCCTGATGGCGCAAGACCCGACGTACCGCGCGTATGCCAAACCATACGCGGTCGCTTCCCGCAACCAGGCGCGCGCAGACGAATTCGCGGCGCAGTACGGCATTCCGGTGGCGTACGGGTCATACGCGCAGATGCTGGATGACCCGGAAGTCGACCTCGTGTACATCGCGACCCCGCATTCGCTGCACGCCGAGCAGGCGATCGCGTGTATGGAAGCCGGCAAGCATGTGCTGGTGGAGAAAGCATTCACGGTCAACGCCGAGCAGGCGCAACATGTGATTGACGTGTCCCGGCAGACCGGACGGTTGTGCGCCGAGGCGATTTGGACGCGGTACATGCCGTCGCGCGCAATGATTCGCCGGCTGGTCGAGGACGGCACCATCGGCAATGTGTGCGCGATTAGCGCGAACCTGAGCTATCCGACCACGCACAAGCAGCGAATCGTCGACCCGAAGCTTGCAGGCGGCGCGTTGCTTGATGTCGGCGTGTATCCGCTGAATTTTATCGATATGGCGATCGGCGGTAACGGCGGCGGACGCAGCATCGCCCGCATGGAGACCGCGATGATCCCGTACGAAACCGGCGTGGACGCGCAAAGCACGACGACACTGTTCTACGATGACGGCGTGATGGCGGTGAGCACCTGCTCGCTGCTTGCCGTATCCGACCGCGATGGGGCGATTTGGGGCACGAACGGGTACCTCATGTGCCGCAATGTGAACAATGTGGAGTGCATCGACGTGTATGACAAGGATCACGCGCTGATTCGCAGCATCCCCGTACCCGCGCAGCTGACCGGCTACGAGTACGAGGTCGCCGCCTGCGCCAGTGCCATCGCCGCCGGATCGCCCGAATGCCCGGACATGCCGCACGCCGACACCCTGCGGATGATGCGGCTGCTCGATCAGATCCGCGAGCGCTGGGGGCTGCGGTACCCGTGTGAGTGAGGTGGGGTGAAGCGCCGAGAAATCTCTTATATAAGAACACGCCCTTTACTTTCCCAGGTTGATCGAATCTGGGGATTAGCATAATATTGCTGCTCTGACTGGAACAGGAGCGTGGAACTGATGGACAAGACTATTCGTATTGCCGAGCTGTTCGCGGGCGTGGGCGGCTTCCGCCTCGGCCTGGACGGATACGACAACCCGGAGCATCCCGAGTTCCACAAGGATTCCGCCGGCCCGTTCCAGACGGTGTGGGCGAACAACTGGGAGCCCAACGGGCAGGAGAGCAAGCAGTTCGCCGCGCGGTGCTACGCGCACCGGTTCGGCGAGGACTCAATCGTTAACGAGGATATTGCCAAGACCCTCGACGAGGTTGAGGCTGGGACACGGCAGATTCCCGAGTTCGACATGCTCGTGGGCGGGTTCCCCTGCCAGGACTATTCCGTCGCCAAGCCGCTTTCCATGGCCGCAGGCATCGACGGGAAGAAGGGCGTCCTGTGGTGGAGTATCAACCGGCTGCTGGAGATGCGTCATCCTCGTCTCGTGCTGCTCGAAAACGTCGACCGGCTGCTGAAATCCCCCGCCAGCCAGCGCGGCCGTGACTTCGCCATCATCCTGACCTGCCTGAACCGTCTCGGTTACGACGTCGAATGGCATGTGATTAACGCCGCCGAATACGGCATGCCCCAGCGCCGCCGCCGCGTGTATATCTATGCCGAATACGCGGATGGGGCTGAACGGGAAACGACTGCGGAAGCGCTGCATACCCGGCTGTTCGAGTCGGGCGTGCTCGCGCGCTCGTTCCCTGTCACGCCGGCGGAGAAGAACGCCGTATCTCGGACATTTACAATCGGCATTGACCCGTACAAGGCGACCCAAACCTTCGGCAAGGGCGAGAAGACCAGCCCGTTCCAGAATGCAGGTGTCATGGTCAATGGGCATGTGCTCACCGTCAAGACCGACGCCGTGTACGACGGACCGTTCCACACACTCGGCGAGTACCTTGTGCCCGCCGACCAAGTGCCTGCAGAATACTGGATTGACGAGGCACACCTGCCGACATGGCAGTATCTCAAGGGCGGTAAACGCGAGCAGCGAACTACGAAGACCGGCTACCAATACACGTACTCCGAAGGACCGGTCGCGTTCCCCGATCCCCTCGATCGACCGAGCAGGACCATCCTTACCGGGGAAGGCGGTGCCGGGGCGAGCCGAACAAAGCATGTCGTGTTGCAGGATGGCAGGCTTCGCCGTCTCGTACCCGACGAGCTTGACCAACTCCAGTGCTTCCCGAAGGGATGGACCGCGGACGGTATGACCGACGGACATCGTGCGTTTTGCATGGGCAACGCCCTCGTTACCGAAATCCCCCACCGAATCGGCAAAGTCATCGCGCAGGACGAAGCGGAACGGAACAACAAGAGGGAGTAGGCGCGGTTCCGCCAACGCGTTCGCAGACCGGTGCCGTTATGCAGCGTCGAGGAATATTTCCTTGTTGTGATATTCGATGAACCGATGGGATGGTCTGCCCGTCTCGGGCAACTCGATTCGCATTCCCTCGAAGCGATACAGCCATCGGTCATTTGCCTCGTCATGAGGCACCGCGGAATGCGCAACATGGACACGATAGTCATCGTCAATCGTGATGAACCCGCGGTCAAACGCCTTGTCATGGAACGCATTCAGCAACAGCCCGTTGCCCGCAGCGGTTTTTTCGACCGCATCCGACACATTCCACGGTTTGATATGGCTCGCCACCAGCAACTGGTCAATCCCAATGCCCGTCATACAGCACCGGCCATGATAATTCTTAACCAACAGGTTCCTGAAATACTGTTGGTGAATCCGCTGCATAACAGTAGCCTCACGCTCGCCGCCCGTCATGAGCATATGCGTCGTTTCCAGCACGGAAGGTGTGCCGACAATATCGTCGTTCTCAAGGCCAGCTGATTCATACGTATGGAACAGCAACTGCAAACATTGTTCCAAAAACGTATCCCGCGATTCGGTATACATTTCCCACACCCGCTCGTCGAGCTTGCTGCCATGACGCATACCGACTTTGCCCAAGCCCACACGGTTTGGGTCATGCGCTGCGATGTTCCATATCTTCAGCGCCACAGACGATGGCGTGCGATGGAGACGATTGGCGAGCCTACGCACGTCAGCACCTTTATCATCGCATTCGCGAGCCGGCAGAACGTAGTACAGCGCGAAGGCCATCATGGTCTCGTCCAGCGACCAGTTCCGCCTCGTCGATACTGCGCTACGCTCACTCACAAGCCCAGGATATACCCGAGACGCAATGATCAGTAACCGCTGAGATGGCATGGCCGGCATACAATACCTGTATGGCCTTTGATGAGCGGCACGTTTTCACACGATCCCAGTTGGAGCAGATACTTTCGAAATGCATCGGCAAGACTTTGCAGGAAGTAGATACACAGCATGTCCTTAACGGCAAACGCAACAAGGGATACGCCGGCGCCATCATTGAACAATCCGTTCTCGGGTATCCCGCCGACAGCGATCGCAGACCCGATTTGCTTGTGGATGGGACGCCCGTCGAATTGAAGACGACCGGATTGGTCACGTCCAAAAAGAGCAAGGCAAACGGCGACAGCGGATACAAGGCGAAGGAGCCAGTATCAGTCACTGCAGTACAACTCGACAACATATGCGACGAGGATTTCGAGCATTCCGGATTCTGGGAGAAGGCCCGGCATCTCCTCTTCGTGTATTACCTTTACGCTCACAAAACCAATTCTCCTGCCGACTACGGCGATTTTCCCCTCTTGGGGTACCAGTTCGTCGATTTTATCGGGGAAGACAAGGAACTGCTGAAACACGACTGGGAAATCGTGCGAGATTTCATCAGACAAATCAACGCAGAACATCCTGAAGACCCAGAGACCCAGTACCCGCGTATCAGCAGCGAACTGAATAGGCAGAGACTCTCAGTCATCGACACCTCACCCAAGTGGCCGAACAAGCCGCGATTCCGCCTGAAAGCGGCGTTTGTGACGGCAATCTACAACAAATACGCCGGAATCACGTTCGATGACCTTCCCGATGATATTCGCAGCCTTGGCGAGCTAGATCACGAATGCCATCGAATCACCGACCTATATGGCGGGAAAACCGTTGAGGAGCTTTTCCGGATATTCGGAATCGACAACAGGCCCGCAAAAAGCGACGGCGAAGCCGTGACCGTTCGTATGTTCGGCGGCACAGCCAAGAAGATGGGCAAGGTGGAAATCTTCGCCAAATTCGGCGTACACGGGAAATCACTCGTACTCACCAAAAAGGGCGGCAGGACAGAGGATATGAAACTGTTCCCCGTGGACTTCGACGAGTTGCAAGACCCGTCAGTCGGGTTTGAGGAATCGTCGTTCTACACGTATTTCTCCGAGGCCCAACTCCTATGCAGCGTCTTCGAGGAACCAAGTTTTGAAGCACCATTCGCCGAGAATGTCTTCCTTGGATTCAAGCGTTTCACCTTCTCCGATGACTTCATCAACACCGAAGTAAGGGCGGTCTGGGAGCGCATGAGAGAACTCGTTTTCAACCATGAATTGCGTATTGTCCCGAAGCGGCACAAGGATGGCACGCCCATCATTAACAAGACAGGCGTGCCAAGCGAAGCGCCCAACTGGCCGAAATCCGCCGAACATACGGTGTTCGTCCGCGGGTCCGGCAACGATTCGCGCCCACAGTTCAAGACAGTCGTCGTCAATGGGCTTCATATGTATCGCCAAGATATCTGGATCAAGGGAACATATCTCGCTGAGCAACTCAACATGCTGCCGTTCCTGTGATACTCACGGTATCTCCTGGGGTCGCAATGCCAGGAGATACCGCCGAGGGCACTATCCGAGATGCTCGTGAATAATCTTCGCCACGTACCGCCTGTCAAGCCAGAATGCCTGCTTGGTTATGCTCTCCCCATTAGGCAGCAATATGCGGTCGGTACCGTCGCCGCCATGCGGGCGAATGTGGCATACGCCATTGAACGACGAGTCAGGCAGTAGGTTCGAACCTCTCCGCTCCCCGTAATGCAACGGCACCTTATCGACCATCAACTGATGCACGCGCTCCCAAACCGGCCGGATATACCGTTCAATGTCCTCTTCGGGCATATTCCACAGGAATGCGCCTTCGAAAGTATCATCCATGAAATCGCGCTTGTGAGTCCGAGTCCCCCGGTTACGAAGCGAGCATATCAACATTCGATTGTCTTCAAAGAACCGGTACATGAACGAGTCGTGCCATGTAGCCGTCGGGTCGCCGAGCTCATTCCACTGGTCTTCGGTGATATACGGGAAGGACATGCTCTCTTTCGGCAACTCATCATTAAACCGTTCAACCACCTTGACTTGGGTAACTCCAGCAGCTTTGAACTGCTCCACGGCATCGACGTTCTTGCTCTTGACACCGAGCATCGCCAATACCATGCGCTGCTTGTACTGATTGGCCTTCACGCTTGGCAGATGATACTCGGCCAGATTGCTCACGATTTCCCGACAGGTATGGCCCACATACTGGTTCGCATGGGATCTGACAAATTGGCTCAACGATTCGTCAGCAGACAGCTGGAGACGTTCACCGTCACTCGTGCCCAGCAGCCGTTTCGCGACCATCGACATATACGATGCCTTATACGAGAAGGCACGCTGTTTCGCTTTGATGTACCGTTCGGCAGACCCCTCCGGAGCCGGCGCCCGTCGTATGGAAGTCGCGGCGGTGCTGCCTTTCGTGGATGCAGCCAGATAATTCGTGTCTGACTCGCTGAGCAAATCGGCGTAACCTGCAGCTACCTTGTCATGGATGAACTGCCAGTCCTCACGGATAGTCGCCAGCTCTTGGTCGCGATAATCCAGTATGACCGATTTGTATATCTTGCATTGGTTACGCGGTTCAAGCTGCCGGTCTTTGCGGTCATCGATGTAATAGATAATCACCATATTCTTGGCTTTTCGCCAAAACGTGGACGTATCGAAATGTTCGTCCGGAAGTTTCAGGTAATTGATGATATCGATGACCAGCCGCTCTTTCGCGTACAGGTCGAAATCCCTTGGCTTCTTACTCTTCTTTGAATAATGGCGCAGTGGAGTCATCTTCAACTCATATGGGATTCCCCCGACCAGTAAATCCGGATTCGGATCTGAGTTTATTCGATATTGGGCAACGGATTCCTCAAGAGCCTCCCCTTGACCTCCCTTGTTCTTCTTCTTGACCGTACGACCGGTGCCGTCAATTTCCCTTATCGGCTTTCCCTCGGCCGCACGCAGTCTCTCTCGCAACTCGTCAATGGACGAGAAGACGCGCCGATTCGGATAATGCTTCTGCGGCGTGTGTTGACTCAATACATCAAACATCGACGACACTGTATACCCCCCTGATAACGAGACGATTGTTTACAGTGTAACCGGCGAACACGCCCGACGGGCCAAATCAGCAACATCGTCGATGGCACGGCAGCACGCTGTCATTCTGGTTGCTTTCACTATGTCGGCGGGTTGCCGTTAGCCAACACTCGCCAAACAGGCTCCATCATCAAGCAGTTGTTCAGGCAATTCCCCAACACGCCGATCAGCTCAAAGAAATCAATCAGATTGTCTGTTTCTGTCCAGATCTTCTGGATCATTGATCATTAGGTCATCAATTAGATGACCTAATGACAGCAACCGGACAAGCCCACGGCTTTGGATACAGGGGACGACCATGGACATTCAGACACACCAAGAACCGATCAACGAAACACTCCCGATTGCAGGAACAGTACAGCTGTATATTCCTCCATTCAAGCATCGATATTGCTGGAAAACCGACCAGATCGACCAGCTGTTCGCCGATATCCGCTACGAGGACGAGAACTACTACGTCGGCAATCTGCTGGTGGTCCCGCATGAGCAGCAGGGGAAGAACATCCCGGATGTGTATGACGTGATTGACGGTCAGCAGCGCCTGACCACAGTCTCGTTGTTCTTGCTGGCCATCTGGCAGCGGGCTCAAGAGATTTCCAATGACGAGAATACGTCAAGAGACGACATCATGAAGACCGGAACCATCCAGTCAGATATCAAGCGCCGTCTGATTTTCAACAATTCAGACGATGCCCTAGAACCTCGACTCCACTTGTTCGAGGAGGATGACACCGTCTACCGCAGCCTCCTGCGTGTTCTCAACAGAAACGAACCCGGACGCACCGGGCGCACGGCGTTCGCAAAACGGTACGGGTACATCCGTAAACTGTTCGGAGCCGACGCTTTCCCGACCATCGGCGAACTGGACAAATTCTATGAGAAGCTGCTCAAGGTCACCATTCTGCGCATCCATGTGCCAGATGTCACCGACGCGTTCAACGTGTTCTCCTCGATGAACTCGAAAGGCCTGCCGCTGACACTGGTCGACCTGCTGAAGGCGGAATTCATTTCGGACGCTGGCGAATACCTCGACCGCAAGGCAGAAGAAACCACCAACCAGTGGATAGCATTGTCCGAAACCCTCAGCCGCGACGGCGAGCCGGATACCACCATCACCACCCAGTTCCTCCTGAACAATTGGGACGCGTTCGAAAGCGAAGACAACAGATCCATCACCAAGAGCAGCGCGCTCAAACTCTACCGCAGCCGAATCCGCCAGTACTACAGTGAAAAACGCTCCGACTATCTGTCGGTCCTCCAAGAACGTGCAGGCATCTATGCCCAGATTCTGTGCCTGCCCAAGCATGAGCATCACGATCAGACCATCGCCAAGCGGCTGAAGGCGCTGGTTCAACTCGAATCGACACAGTCGTACCCGCTGTTGATGGAGCTGCTTGGAGATCCCGGCCTCGAGCTCGGAGATGCACTTCCACAGATTCTCGACTACCTCATCGCCTTCTACGTGCGGCGAAACATCACACTGGTGCCGAAATCCTCCAATATCAGAGCACGCATCATCCGTCTGACCCGCGAACTCAAGCAACACAAGTACACCGGAATCGCGGCACTGATTCTCATTCGTAACGGTGAAGGCGATATCCAAGGATTGAACGCCATCAGTGTCGACGACAATGTGCTCCGTACAACCCTGTGCACGCAAGGCATCTACGACAAGAACAAGGCGACAACGCGCTTTGTCCTGATTGACCTCGAACGAGCCTGCCGGGCGAAGGTATCGTCAGCAAAGCGCGCCCGGATACCTTCGACGATTTCGTCAAGAACAGCACCAAACAACGTCGCTGGTCCATCGAACACATCCTGCCGGAAGGCAACCTACCTGATACATGGAACAACGCAATCAGCCCGGACAATCCAGACCAAGCCAAGGAAATCCAAGCGGAATGCGTCCACCTGATCGGCAATCTCACACTCACCCCGTACAACAGCGAGCTGGGACAACGCACCTTCGACGAGAAGAAGCGGTACAAGGATCCAACCAGTAGCGATGTCACGGGTCTGGCGATGCCGCTGAAAATCAACGCGTCCATACCGGATACCGAAAACGGCGAGACGCTCGAGTCGAAAACGACATGGACCGCTGACGACATCAAGCGCCGGAGTGCTTGGTTCGCCGATCAGATCACCAAGCTGTACAGCCTGAATTGAGTTGTGGCAACGGCTCCTGTGGTGATTGGAGCTCCCGTGGCAGAGGGATTCCAATCATCGCGGGAGCCGCCCTCCCATATGCTTTCGGATAAGTTGAGCGGCCACCTGCGTGATATAACCGCTCGGGTTAACTCCTGATTAGGGGATTATCAACAGTCGCCAGCGGATTCTCATCCGCCGCCAACGCGTCAAGGGCAGCCAGCACGCGTTCGTGACGTCAGCTTTCCCGCTCTTCTTCTGACTCCCCCACCGCATACGCATACGAATCCTCGAAGAACGCGCGCTCGAGCCGTGCGACTTCGGGGAATACGGCGGCTTCCGGGCCGTCGACGCTCGCATACCGGTTCACCAGCTCGATGAGATTGCCCACCCAGCGGCGGAACAGATCGCCTTCGTGCAGCTCCACCCAGCCGCGGTGCGCCGGCACCTGCTGGACGACACCCGCATCCACCGTGCGCTTGGCCCAGGCCAGGTACAGCCATTCCATCGCGCACATCAGGCACAAGAGTTGAGCGAAACTGCCGGTCGCGGCAATCTGGTCGAGATACGCGCAATATTCGCGGTTCGCCGGGGTTTGCGGCACACTCGCCTGCAGCCGCTCATCCACCCCATAAAGGAACCGCAGGAAATACGGCTTCTCCCGGTCGGCGAAGAACTCGGCCTGCCGGTTGAGCATGTCACGAATCTCCTGCGTCGGCGCCTGCGCGGTCAGACGTTCCAACGTCGGCTGCATGAAGAACGTGAAATCCTGGACCAGATAGCTGATTAGCACACTGTCAGGCAGGGTGTCGTCCAGTAGTTCGTTGACGAACCGCGAATTGATCGCCGCCTGCCAATCCTCCGCGGCAGCCATGTAGAACGCGTCGGCCACACTGCCGGGCGTCGCTCCAAGAAACGCGTAATCGCCGCTTTTGCTTGCCGGCGCGAGCGGGACGTGCTTGGTCGCCGGTTCACGAGATGCGTCCTGCCCCACAGATTGCGCGGACGTGCCGGACTCGCCGGTTGGAGAAATGTTAGGCGCGGCCACCGCTTGAGAACCATGATTTGATTGAGCAGACGATGATGCCGTCATGGCAGTTCCTTTCCTTCGCCAGTATTACCCGGACAGGTTCACAGGGTCAGCGCCTTGCGCGCACTCTCAGCCGCAGACCCACCGCAGCTCCCCTAGGTTGTCCAGCCACCCTACCTCAGCCACCCGGACATGTGCGCGGAAGCAGCGCTTTCCGCCGCCGCACACAACCGGCATCACTTCACCGGACTACACCCAGCTGATATCCGCTGCGGCGCTCTGCAAGTTTCTATAGTACGGTATAGAAAGACGCCAGATTTCACGACTTTCTATATCACACTATAGAAAGTCGTTCATCTGAGATATTCCACACCAGTTGCAGCCCACGCTCCACCACACCATGGAGGACACCATGACCGATATCGCTTCCGAACTTCCGCAGCACACGCCAACCTCGCTGTCAACGCCGGCACAAGCGCTAGCCCGAGTGCCGACACCCACATCGGCCGCAGTCGCAAGGGTTTCACTGCCGCCATCCGGCTCGCTGCGCCGCGCGCCGCACGTGCACGCCACCACCCTTGCCGGAGCACACCGACTGATGCGTCGCGCCGACCGCGAGGTACGTTCCCCGCAGCAAATCAAGGATATTCTCGACTCGTGCGAAGTCGTGCGCATCGCCTACCAGGACGCCGAGGGCCTGACCATCGTGCCGATGAATTTCGGATATCAATTCACTCTGGAACGATTCCCCCACCCCGAAAACGACCTTCCGGTCAGCTTGTCGGCGGACGGGACACCGCTACCGCCGGATTTCGGCGAGCTTCGGATTTTCCTGCATTCGGCGCATGAGGGACGCAAAATCGATGCGATTCGCGCTGCAGGCAACGCGCTTCAGGTCGCTTTCGAGCTTGACTGCGATCATCAGGTGCACGAAGGCCGCACGCCCTGCAACTGGTCGGCGTCCTTCCGCTCGATCGTCGGCACGGGCACGGCGTCGGTGGTCACAGATCTTGACGAGAAAATCGTTGCCATGCAAGCCCTGATGAGCAAGCAAGCCGGCATGGATCACGTGCCATTCACCGCACAGCAGATGGCAAGCGTCACGGTCTGGCAAATCACTTCGACCAACTTCACCGGCAAAATCCACACCGTTCCGCGCCCGCACGGCGGCAGGTGATCCCCCTGCGACGTTTCCCGTCACCGCGTCCCCAACCTGCAATTTGGTATATCACAAACTAGTATATCGTAAGCTAGTATATCGTGTGCTACTAATTTGATTCGTTGGGGCGCAAGATAGCGTTGCCACGCCGGAAGATGCGTCACCCAGGAACCGGCAGACACCCGCGCATCTCCCGGAAGCCAGCAGCCAGAATCCAGACCACACCCGAATCCGCAGATACACACGCACTCAGAGCAGTCCCGTCGCACACGGGCACCCGCTCATTCACTTGCACATCTGTTGGAACGACACCAGCATGACATGCGGATCATCACCGGCAGCCCGTTCGAGCTCTTCGGTGAATCCGCTCTTCGAAAACAGCGCATAATACTTGTCACTATGCCGCAACAGTTGCGAACGTTGCCGCAGCAATGTCAGCTCCGCAACACCGACCTGCTCATTGCGCCACTTGCATTCTGCATACAGCGCCTTGTCTTTCCCATCGGAAGCGACGATGTCAATCTCCTCCTGCCGTCTGGTCCTCGGGTCAGCGCCCCACCAATGCCCGATTTCAGACAAGACGAACGGCAACGACTCGCCGTTGTGCCGCAACAGCCACTGTTTGCACATGGTTTCATACACCGGCCCCATGAACGTCGGCAACTGCTGCATTATCCGCTGCACGGCAATATCCTCACGGCCGGATTGAATCAACACCATACAAGGCGCGACCAAACCATACCAGAAGCGGAAGAACGAATCCCCCACATGGTACAACGTCTTTCTCGCGGCCTTTTCTCCAAACGGACGCTCTTTGACGACTATCCCCAGCTCCATCAGATTGGTCAGATATCTCACCAGCATTCCGGACGGCATATGTGTGCCGGTCGCGATTTCATTGAGCTTCGACGCACCGGAGGCAATCGTTTGGATGATGTTGTTGTATTCCGCGGGATTGCGCATCTCCTGCTTGAGGATATTCGTCGTCTCCTCAAACAGATAGCAGTCCGGATCGATGACGTTGTCTCGGATGTTATCTGCTACGTTCTTCTTCGAATCCCATTGACGGCAATACTGCGGGATGCCGTTGGTGATGCCGTACACCACCGCGGCTTGTTCCTCCGGCATGCCCGGGAAATAATCAAGCACCTCACGGTAGGTGAACGGTTCGACCTTGATCTGCGCGGTACGCCTCCCATACAACGGGCTCTTATATCCCAACACTTGCTTTTCCATGAAGGACATGCTCGACCCGCAGAGCACAATATCCAGCTTCGAATCTTCCTGATGCCTATCAATGGCATGCTGGAGCACCGATGACACCGAGGGGTCAGCGGCGACAAGATACGGGTATTCGTCAATGACGAACACCATCCGCTTATCGCTTGCGAGTTGGAATATCCTCTCTATTGCCGATGCAAAATCACGATACACAGGGTATGCCGGTACCGCTGCCGTTGCGCCCGCATCCGATGACAAATCCTGCATTCCCGACTGCAGCAGAGCAATACTTGCGCTGAGCACTTCGAGATTACGCTGCGCACTTGATTCGATCGCCGAGAAAAACACACAGGGCTTACCCTGAACGAATCGCCGAATCAACGTCGTCTTTCCGACTCTGCGACGGCCATATACGATAATGCATTCAAAGCGTCCAGAACCGTATCTGCGCTGAAGCATATCCAGCTCTCGATGCCTGCCGATGAAGTCATCCATAAGCCACGCCCCTCCAATCCGACCATGCGGAGAACCGACCATCGATGCGTGCGACCACGATGCACACACGAAGGATTATCCGCAAAGGATTGATTCGCCAATGTTGTATATCACAAACTAGTATATCGCAAGCTAGTATATCGTATGCTACTAATTTGATTCGTTGGGACGCAAGGCGGAGTTGGGGGCAACTGCCGGCCAACCAGTCGAGACATCAGACTGCCGATGCCCGCCCAACCAGTGTCCGCCCAGCCGTCGCCCGGCTGACCGGCGCCCGTTCAGACAATCCTTGAGCAACGCCCCCGCCCGTACAACGCGCACCTGGGCAATCCTCGTGGCAACACCCATTCGACCAGCGCTCGCCCGGGCAGCAAGGCAACAATCCCCGGCAACTCACCCGAGCAGCGCGAGCAGGTCGTCCTTGGTAAGCCGGCTGATGGCGCTGCCACCGGTCGTCGAGGCGTCATCCACGAACTTCGCCGCAAGATCGGACTTCGTACGCTGCAGGTTGATGATGCGCTCCTCGATTGTGTCCTTCGCCACAATCTGGTACACGTTCACATCCTGCGTCTGCCCGATGCGATGCGCACGGTCGGTCGCCTGGTTCTGCGCTGCGGCATTCCACCACGGGTCGGCATGCACAACCACGCAGGCACCGGTCAGGTTGAGACCCGTATTGCCGGCCTTGAGCGAAATGAGGAACACCGGGGTGTCGTCCTTGTTGAACTGGTTGACCAGCTCAAGCCGCTTCTTCTTCGGGGTTCCGCCGGTGATCACGTCATAGTCGATGCCGTTCTTGTGCAACCGCTTGCCGATCAGATGCAGATAACTGGTGAACTGCGAGAAAATCAGCATCTTCCGACCCGCATCACGGCAGGATTCCACCAGCTCCTCGATGGCGTCAAGCTTGGCGGATTTCTTCCCGGCGTTCTCGTATACCAACCGCGGATCGCAGCAAATCTGCCGCAACCTGGTCAGCTGGGCGAGCGCCTTGATTTTCTCGGCGCCGGAATCGAAGTTCGTATCTCTGTTGATGGAAGCGCGCAACCGCTGCTCGAGCGCCGCATACAGTTTGCGCTGCTCGCCCTCCAGCTGGACGGTGATGACGTTTTCAATCTTGTCGGGCAGGTCGCCGAGTACGTCCTTCTTGAGACGGCGCAGAATGAACGGGCCGACAAACACCTGCAATCTGCGCTGCGCGATGGCGTCACCGCTGAGAATCGGCATTTCGAACCGACCGCGGAAATGCTTATAGCTGCCGAGCATCCCGGGCATGAGGAAATCGAAAATGCTCCACAATTCGGACAGTCGGTTCTCAATCGGCGTGCCGGTGAGCGCGAACCGATGCTTGGCCTGGATCGAACGCACCGCCTGCGAGGATTTCGTCGCGTGGTTCTTCACATATTGTGCCTCATCCAACGCCATGCACGTGAAGTTGATATCACGATAATCATCGATATCGCGGCGCAGCAAATCATATGAAGTGACGAGCAGGTCATAATCGCGTGCACTGGCAAGAATCGCCCGACGCTCGTCCTTGCTTCCCGCGAGCGCAGCGACGTGCAGTTCCGGCGTGAATTTCTCCGCCTCAGCGACCCAGTTATAGACCAGAGAGGCCGGGCAGACAATCAGGTTCGGCCCGTTCTTGCGCGATTCGTCCAGCCGACTGAGCAGCATGGCGAGCATCTGCACGGTTTTGCCCAGACCCATTTCATCCGCGAGAATACCGCCGAAGCCCTTGTCGCACACCGCATTGAGCCACCTGAAGCCCTCCGCCTGATAAGGACGAAGCACGGATTTCAGGCTTTCCGGCACCTCGTAGCGGTTCGGGTCGATGACCTTGAGGTTCTCGACATACTGGTAGAACCGCTGGTCCTTGTCCTCATCATCGGTTTGTCCGTCAAGATAGAAGGCTTGGAATGCCGGCACGTCCACGGCTCCATCGGCGAACTCGTCTCGGTCGATGCCCAGATCGTCGGCGACGGTGTCAAGCTTGCTGGTGTCCATACTGGCCAAGTTGACGAACCGTCCGTCGCGCAGACGATGGAACCGTTTGCGCTGGCGGTAGCTGTTGAGTAGCTGCGGCACTTCGTCAGGGTCGACTTCGTCGGCGATCGGCGAGATTTCCACCAAGTCGGAACGCATGGACAAACCGATTTTGATGACCGGCGACGGCATGGACGTCACCCCATCGAACGCCGGTGTTGAGTACACGGTCCCCAGTCCGCGCAATACCGGCAGTCCTTCGGTCAGCAGACGGTAGATTCCCTCGTCGTCGTCTTCGGATAGCCGCGCAACCGGGCCATCCGGGCGCGGGAAATAATGCAGCAGCGCTTCGACCACGAGTCGTTCGGTCGTCGTGTCGCGCATCACGCCGTCATGCGCGCCGTTGCCGTTGAAGATATGGAACCGGCGATCGCCGTACCGTGCTTGGGCATCGCATGTGATGCCATCGCGGTCGCGATCGAAATACAGTTCGATATTGCATGGCTGCTGGATGGTGGCCAGCAGTTTCGCCGGAATATCAGCGATCAGGCCGTGCAAGGGTTCTGGCCGATTATGCTGCGGGTCGCTGCGCGGATTGGTGCCGCCCGGCGTGCCGTATGCGGCAGGCCCGGTCAGCTCGTCCGACGCCGGCGTCTCATGTGTTGTCTCGGCATGCGGATTGCCGGCGGAACCGTCGGTATCGGTGGCATCTGCGAGGCCCGCGGGACCGGTGATATCGTCGTCATCATCCGTTTCCTGCTGCACCGGCACACCGTCAATCGCGCCGACCGTCAGCTGCGGAAGTACCGTGCGGCTGAACGTGTTCAAATCACGGGGGCTCACGTACTGCTCAGTCTCGCGGTCCTCCCCGCACAACGCCATCGCGAGCTGTTCACGCCGCGCCAACTGCGGAGAACACCGGAAAATCATCGGCAGGCCGTCGGTGCTCGACGAGTACCATTCGCGGTTCGCCCCAATCGCGGAGCCAACAATCACATACGAGGAAGGGTGTCCGTCAATCATCACAATCACGCGGGCGGTATGCGAAATCGTGTATCCGCCATCAGCCTCGGGGGTGATGCGCAACCCGAAATCAGGGTCGGCCCCGACGACACGCATGGCTCGCGCGTTGGCGAAAGTCGTGCTGAACCCCACCACGCCCACGGCTTCCCCGGTATCGACAAACAAGCCGAGCAGCTCCGCTAATTCGTCGTCGGCCACCGCGTATCCATCACCCGACGCACTATGCGGGAACGAATAGAACATCGCGTTGCTCAGGCTTTCCCTGACCTGCACGGCACGATCGAGAATGTCAAGCATCTTGCGGGACTGCGCGTCGAAGGTGTCGCGGGTATGGACGAACGCGAGCTTCTGCCCGTACTGGAAGTACTCCTGGTTGCGCACCGAATCAAGCAACTGGGGAATGCTGTTGACGACATAGCTGAGTCTAAGCGAGGGGACGTTGAGTTTGAGACGGATCGAAGCCCCAGATACCCGCGCGGATTTCGCAAACGCAAGTTCCAGATGCACACTGCCGATCGGCAGATGGCGACTGCTTTGCACGGATGTCGGCACCCCGCCGTTCTTCTCCGCGGCGTTGACCTGCTTAAGCAATTCAAGCTGCCGGTTTTTCGCGTCATCGGCTTGGCGGCGCTCCTCGCTGAACATGAAGCGCTCCAGCAGCGGGGACGTAGTGCGATGCTGGCGTCCACCACGGGAAGAGGCGTCCCCCTTGACGGTGAACGACGAGGAATCCTCGTTGTATGCGATGATCAACGCCAGCACATGCTTGCAAATGCCGCCGAATCTGCTGAACGCCGGGCAGGTGCATGACGAATCGGTGAAATCCGAGCGATCCTCGTCAATATGCGTGCTCACATCGTAATCGCTCAGGAAGTTCTCAGTGCTGTGGACCGTCGCGTGAAGCGTTTCTCCGTCATCCGTGTAGGTGCATGTGAAATCACGCATCCGGTTGCTGGAAAGGACGTCAAACGCACGATAATACGCAGATCCCCCTCGCCGCTTCAGCTTGGATTCAGGAACGACCTCATCGCGCGCGCCATACGAGGAACCGGGTTCTGCGCCGAAATCACGAGGCGCGTCATACCCGCTGCCGCCTCGTCCCCCATATACCGATGCATGCCAGTCCATGACCACCATCCTTCATCAAGCACTCGTTCCATCGTAACGCAAGACGGGCGGGAACACACATCGGTATTCCCGCCCGTCTCACCGCTCAGCGATGCTTCTTGCCACCGGCATGTTTATTCCCGGAATGATACTTCCCCGCCGGCTTTGATTTCTTCGAAGCCTTGGTTTTTTTGCCATGCTTCGCGCTGACGAACCTCACATCATCGCGGTGCTTATTGCCGCCATGACGCCAACCACCGGAACGCTGGCCGAACTCGCGTTCGCGACGCTGCTCGCGATTGCGTGGGCCCTCATCATATGACGAGATACGACGGCTGGAATGGCGGTGCGGCATCTCGCCGTCGCGGAACGACCGGCCGAAATCGCGCATATCATCATCGCGACGCCCGGCACCGCGATCGAAACGGTTCTTGCCGTGCTTGCCGTGTTTGTTGCCGAAATCGACCTGACCCAGATCCCAGCCCTCGACAACAGGCGCGACCTCGCTTACCAGCTCAAGCAGTTCAGGAGACTCAGGGGTGACTGCGACCGGCTTCGCGTCAATACCCGCGTTGCGGAACAGACGATGCGAGGACTGGCGCTGGTTCGGCAGCACGAGCGTGACCACGTCACCATGTTCGCCTGCGCGCGCAGTACGGCCGGAACGATGGAGGAAGGACTTTGGGTCGGCCGGCGGTTCGGTCTGGATCACCAGCGCGACATCGCTGACGTCGATGCCTCGCGCGGCGACATCCGTGGCGACCAGGACACGCACGAATCCACGCTCGAACGCGGCGAGATGATGGTCGCGCTGCTTTTGCGACAGATTGCCCTGCAAATCGACCGCAGGAATGCCGTGCTTGACGAGCTTCTCGGCGAGTTCCTTGGCCTGGTACTTGGTACGGGTGAAGATGATGCGTTTGTCCTTGCCGCTGGCGAGCGCACGAATCACCTCAGGCTTGTCGTCCTTGGTGACCTTGAACACATGCTGGGTGAGCGTGTCGACCTGGGCGTCGGCGGCATCGACCGCGTGGACCTTCGGCTCATGCAGGAATTCGTCCACAAGCTTGTCGACACCGTGGTCGAGGGTCGCGGAGAACAGCATGCGCTGGCCGTCAGGGGCGACCTGGGCGAGCAGTTTCTCAACCGAAGGAAGGAAGCCCATATCGGCCATTTCATCGGCTTCGTCAAGCACCGCGACACGCACGGATTCAAGGCTGAGCAGCTTCTGGTTGAGCAGATCCTCGAGACGCCCAGGGCAGGCAACCACAATCTGGGCGCCGCGACGCAGACCGTCAACCTGACGGCCTTGGCGCACACCGCCGTAGATGGTGACGGTACGCATGCCGTACACCTCGGCAAGAGGCCTGATGACTTCGTCAATCTGGTTGACCAGCTCTCTGGTCGGTGCGAGCACGAGTGCGCGCGGGTGGGGCAGCATGGCTTTCTTGCGCGCGTCCTTGTCGCCACTGTTCTTTATGGCGTTGAAATCGCGAATCGCGTCATCGGCGTCGCTGGACTGCGCGAGACGGGCGATCAGCGGGATGGAGAACGCGAGGGTCTTGCCGGAACCGGTCTGGCCTCGGCCGAGAATATCGCGTCCGGCAAGGGAATCCGGCAGGGTGTCCGCCTGGATGGGGAACGCCGTGGTTTTGCCGTCGCGTTCGAGCGCATCGACCAGTTCGCGCGGAACCCCCAGTTCGGCGAAGGTGCGAGGCGGCTCGTCGCGGTGTGCGGCGGAATCGGCCGCGGCGGCCTCTGCAGCCGCGACGTATTTGCTCTCGTGAAGTTCTTCTTCGATGTTCTGGTTCTTGAAGGAGGAGTTCTTGCCGTCACGGCGGCCGAAGCGCTTACCGCCCTTGCGCCCGCCCTTGCCGTGATGTTTGAAGGAATCGCCATGCCACTTGTTGTCGTGCTTATGGACATGCTGAGAGGATTTGGAATCAGTCACTATGTTCTTTCGATCGTAAGTCGGTCGCTCACGCGACCCAGCCGCACTCCCGCGGCGTTATTCAGACAATTTAGTCTATCGCGAGGTGTCGAATTCGGCGCGCGGCTGGGCACGATGGTTCAAGCGGCGGGGCGGCAGTGGGTTACATCGATGACAGCGGTGGCGACGGGGTGAAGGCGGGGTTGAACGCAAGACGGTGTGAAAGCGGGGTGGTGTACGCAGGTCGGTGAACGCGGGAGGTGGACGTTGGCGGGAAATCTGGAGCGCAGTCCACAATCAGTAAGTCTTGATGGCCAGGTCGATGGTCAGGGCAATGCCGGCGATCACCGCGGCGATGCGCATGATGCGAGCAGGGATTTTCCGGGTGATCGGCGGGGCGATGTAGCTGCCGGCGAAGCAGCCGAGGCACATCACGATGGCCAACGGCCAATCGACGACGCCTCGCACGATAAACACCACGGATGCGCTCATATTCGCGCCCCACCCGATCAGGGTTTTCAGCGCGTTGACCTGATGGAACGGTCCGATGCCGGCGGCGTCAAGCACCGCAAGGACCAACGTGCCCGCGCCGGCTCCGAAATAGCCGCTGTAGATTGCGCAGCATGACACGCCAAGCCAGACCCACCACGGGTCTTCGGAGAGCGGCTCGGTTTGTGTACGGACGAGCGGGCGGGAACGCCGCTTCCCTGTATTGCCGTCCGGCGATGCCTCATTCAGTCTCAGCTGGACAACTTGCGCCTGTGCTGCCGCGGCGGCCTGCCTGGCTTCGGCGCGTCCGCGCGGATTGAGGGCGATTGCGGCGCTGCTCAGGGCGATCAGCGGCGGGACAACGAATTCGAAAACCTTCGGGTCGAGTTCAAGCAGCAGCAACGCCCCCAGGATGCCGCCGACCACGCCAATCGACACGTAAATCGCGGCCCTGAGATGCAATCCATGCAACTCCTTGCGCGCACCGAGCGCACCGCCGAATCCCGTGCCCAGCACGCCGACCGTGTTCGACGCGTTGGCGAGGACGGGCGGCACTCCCAGCGCCAACAGTGCAGGGTAGGAAATCAGCGATGATGCGCCCACGGCGTACCCCACGAAGCCAGCGCCGACACCGGCAAGCGCCACCAACAGCAGGGTGAGTACCGAGTATCCAGCAATCATGATGTACCTCACCTCCGCGGGCGCAACGGCAATGTGAATGCCGGTGTTGCCGTATTTCCGAGTGTTTGCAACTGACAGACGCGAATCCGGAATCGTCGAGCCCAGTCGATTGATCGTCCCGCCAATCGCAAGTCCTGTTCATCCAAGTCCTGTCAATCGATAGTCTCGTCTATCGCAAGTCCCGACGAAGGATAATCCCGTCAATCGCATGTCCCGCCGATTGATAGTACGAGGAAGGCGAGGAGGCGTCCACTTTCCCGTCCAAGATACGAACGGCAGCGACGGGCCGGAGATGACCGCAATGTCGCACATCGGTTAGATACCGGCCCATCAGACTCTCCGAACCACCTAAATCTGTCCGCCATGCAACCACCAATCGCACAACTCGCCGAAACCCGATGCCCACCCGCGCGCCCCGTCAGCGACCCGCCCGCTGTAGACCGTATACGCCATAATGGAAGGGTTATTGTGACCGATTACATTCCATATGCACCCGCGTGGTGCACATCAGGAGAACGGAACAACTTTGGCTGAGTTTATTTATCAAATGATCAAGGCGCGCAAGGCCTACGGCGACCGGGTCATCCTCGACGACGTGACCTTGAGCTTCCTGCCCGGCGCGAAGATCGGCGTGGTGGGCCCCAACGGCATGGGCAAGTCCACGCTGCTGCGCATCATGGCCGGTCTCGACACCGTCTCAAACGGCGAAGCGACCCTCACCCCGGGCTACACGGTCGGCATCCTCCAGCAGGATCCGCCGCTCGACGAAGACAAGACCGTCGGCGAGAACATCAAGATGGCATTCGGTCCGATTGCCGAGAAGGTTGAGCGCTTCAACCAAATCGGCGAGGAAATGGCGAATCCCGACGCCGATTACGACGCCCTCATGGAGGAAATGGGCAAGCTGCAGACCGAAATCGACGCCGCCAACGGCTGGGATCTCGACTCCCAACTTGAGCAGGCGATGGACGCGTTGCAGTGCCCCGACCCCGACACCCCGGTCAGCGTGTGCTCCGGTGGCGAGCGCCGTCGTGTCGCCCTGTGCCGTCTGCTGCTTGAAGCCCCCGACCTGCTGCTGCTCGACGAACCCACCAACCATCTGGACGCCGAATCGATTTTGTGGCTCGAACAGTTCCTGCACCAGTACAAGGGCGCCGTCATCGCTGTCACCCACGACCGCTACTTCATGGACAACGTGGCCGAATGGATTTGCGAAGTCGACCGCGGCCACCTGTACCCGTACAAGGGCAACTACTCCACGTATCTGGAGACGAAAGCCAAGCGTATGGAAATCCAGGGCGCCAAGGACGCCAAGCTCGCCAAGCGTCTGAAGAACGAGCTCGACTGGGTGCGCTCCTCGCCGAAGGCCCGTCAGGCCAAGAACAAGGCGCGTCTCGAGCGCTACGACCAGATGGAAGAGGAGGCACGCAACTCCAAGAAGCTTGACTTCTCCGAAATCCAGATCCCGCCGGGGCCGCGTCTGGGCTCGCAGGTGCTGGAAGCCGAACATATTCACAAGGCGTTCGGCGACCGCGTGCTCATCGACGATCTGAGCTTCACGCTGCCGCGTAACGGCATCGTCGGCGTGATCGGCCCGAACGGCGTGGGCAAGTCCACCCTGTTCAAGACAATCGTCGGTCTGGAGCCGCTCACTTCAGGCAAGCTCGCCATCGGCGACACCGTCAAGATCTCCTACGTCGACCAGAACCGTGCAGGCCTCGATCCGAACAAGAACCTGTGGGAGGCCGTCTCCGGTGGGCTTGACTTCATCGAGGTCGGCGGCGTGGAAGTACCCACCCGCGCCTATGTGGCAAGCTTCGGGTTCAAAGGCTCCGACCAGCAGAAGCTCGTGAGCATGCTCTCGGGCGGCGAGCGCAACCGCCTGAATCTGGCGCTGACGCTCAAGCAGGGCGGCAATCTGCTGCTGCTCGACGAGCCGACCAACGACCTTGATGTCGAAACGCTGGAAAGCCTGGAAAATGCTCTCCTCGAATTCCCCGGCTGCGCTGTGGTCATCTCCCACGACCGCTGGTTCCTCGACCGCATCGCCACGCATATCCTCGCGTGGGAGGGCACCGACGAGAATCCGGCGCACTGGTACTGGTTCGAAGGCAACTTCCAGGCGTATGAGGAGAACAAGGTCGCACGCCTCGGCGAGGACGCGGCACGGCCCCATCGTCTGCATCGCAAGCTGACCCGCTAGTACTCGCAAACCCGCGGATCCGCAGTATCACTGCGTCGTGCAGTCATCGGAAAGCCTCCCTGCCGATTATCATGGGCGGGGAGGCTTCCGCGTATTCCGGCATCAGTTCATCACCCTGTCACCGAACATTCATCCGGCGCCATACCACGTTTACACATATGAGGGCGAATCGAATCGCACCGGAAATACACGACTGCTGTACTAGGTGCCAACACACGGCACGTGCGTAGCATGCGGATTTCGTGGCTATGCGCTGGTTCTTCTGCGAAATCCGAAGGTCTTCCGTTGAACGGATTAGACTACACCATGCGGCGCATGACGCCGACCGAATACGCACTCACCGCACTGGCCGGCGGGCATGCAGAAAAGAGCGACTATGACGCACGATGAATCAATGACGCCGCTGAAGCATCTGGTGAAGGTGCTGCAGCTTGGCACCCCTTCCCCGCATCGGGACCATACCTACATCAATGGGGAAAGCCTGTATTTCCCCACGGGGCGCGTCTATGGCGGCCAGGTGATCGCGCAGTCCGTCATTGCCGCGGCGAAAACCGTGCCCGGCGGACGTCTGCCCCATTCCATCCACGGGTATTTCATCGCCGCCGGCGATATTCACCAGGATGTGCTCTTCGATGTGGAAACCTTGCGTGACGGGCATTCCTTCTCGTCTAGGCGCGTCAATGTCACGCAGGCGCAGGGGCCGATTCTCACCGCCATCGCGAGCTTCCAGGAAACCGGCCAACGGGGTGTCGAATTCGCCGATCCGATGCCGGCCGATGTGCCGGGTCCAGAAGGACTGACCAGCGCCAAACAACTGATGGAACCGTATGCGGAAAAGTCTCCGTTCGCTGATTTCTACGCCAGCAAATCCCCATTCGACATCCGTCATGTGACGCCGACCATCATGTTGGGCGCCGACCACAAGTCCGCAAACCGGGACAGCGGCCGTCAGATGGTGTGGATGAAGGCGGATGGGACCGCAGACGTGCCGCAGGTGATGCATCGGGCGATGCTGGCGCTCGGCTGCGACCAGATCATGATGGAGCCGGTGCTGCGGCGGGCAGGGCTGAGCATTTCGACACCGGGGATTTCCTATGCGTCCATCGACCATTCGATGTGGTGGTATCGGGATATCGACATCAACCAGTGGCATTTGTATGTGCAGGATACGCCGACCGCCGCTCATGGGCGTGGGCTGGCGCTCGCGAAGGTGTATTCGCGCGACGGCGAACTGGTCGCGGTGATGGCACAGGAAGCCATAATCCGCGTCCCAGACAAGACCCTCGAAACCTTGCAATCCGGCAGCCAAACCAGCAACACCCCGGCGTAGCCAGTTCGTTCTCCCAAACTAGCTACGCAAAACCCACTCTCAGCGTCACAAGTTTGGGGATACTCACAAACTGCTGACGGAAAACCGGGCACCAGCGTAACCAGTTTGGGAAACACATAGTTTGGGAGAACCACCAACCTTCTGCCGACGCTGACGACGCACTCACCGTCGGCAGAAGCGGCACGCACACTAGCTGCGTTTGGCGACGCCGCCACGGGCGAGTTGACGCTGTTGACGCTGGCGCTCCTTGATTTTCGGGTTCTCCGGCCCCTCATCGGGCGGCAACTGACAGAACCACTCGCTGATGATGCCGATAATCATGTCAATCAAGCTGACCGCCGCCGCGATAGCGCATTCGCGAATCGCCCCCGCATAATACGGCGCATCGCTGTGTGGCAACGCGATGATCAACTGCACCCCGTACCAGCCAAGCAAAAACGCCGCAGCAAGCCCCAGCGCCTTCGACAGGATCAGCGTGTTGACCGCACGCTCGGGATCAAGCCTGTGCGTACGTTTCTTCGGATCAGTCCGCGCGTAGATACGCACCTGAATCGCCAACCCCAGCACCACCAGTCCCATGACCAGCATGACCACCGACACCACAATCGGCGCACCAAGCATGTCAAACTGGATGTTTTCCGCGACTTTCGTCACACCCACACTGAGCAGACAGCCTGCCAGCGCCGCAATCGCGTACTGCCACCACGGGGTTCTTCGCATGATCATCGATCTCCTTGCGTATCGGGATTCCCTAGGTTGTCCGCTTGTGCAACCATCCAATCGTCACAGACGACCTCCACACTGTGCGCGTCTGGGGTATTGCGCGCAAGTTCGGCGACCTTGCCGCCATGCGGGCCGGCGAGCCGCGCGTCGCAATCGACCTGAGCCCACGGCACAAGCACAAAAGCACGCTGCCACGCCCGTGGATGTGGCAACGTCAACGTCGGGTCGTCGCACACCATGCCGTCAACATCGATGATATCAATGTCAAGCGGCCGTGATGCCCAATGCTGGCCGTGGTCGCGGCCGGCGCTTTGCTCAATATCGTGGATCGTCTGCAGCAGCTCCCGCGGTCTGCGCGTGGTGGATGCCAGCACGATGGCGTTGAGGAAATCCGACGTATTCTGCGGCATTCCCCACGCCTTGGTGCGATACAGCGACGACACGCCGGTGATCTGCGTGCCCTCGATCGCATCAAGCTGCCGGACGGCGTCGCGCAACACCCCGGTGATGGCAGCGGCATTTCCGCCCTGGTTCGCACCGAGAGACAACACGACGTGGTGGATGCTCCGGGCGCTGTCCTCATGCTGATCGCCGCAATCCTTGTGATTGCTGTAATCTCCACAATCACCGACCGCAACGTCATCGTCCGCTGGGGCAGTCAGACAATCCTCGGCATCCCTGGTGATGGTCACGCTCACATCAGTGAAGGGCACGGTGATCGGCGCATGCGGCTTATGAACGGTGACCGTGACCCGCCTAACCCGCTCAAATGCGAGCAACGCGTCGGCGACAAGCTGGGCGAGCCGTTCGATCAGATCGACATGCTCCCCTTCGATAATCCCGACGATCGCCTTCGCCGCCCGGCCATAATCCACCGTGTCATCGAGCGCGTCAGACCGGCCGGCAGCGTTGAGATCAAGCTCGATTGCCGCATCGACGATGAACGGCTGAGGCCGCGTATGCTCATGCTCCAGCACGCCATGCGTACCTTGCGCACGGATTCCTGTGAGCGTGATGGTGTCCATGTGCGCAGCTCCTTTCCAAATAACGAATGCCGCATTCAGCCCAAGTTCAGCACGCAATCAGCCCACATCACGCGTTGGCGTAGGTCCGCCACATGGTGCCCATCGTGACGGCGGCCAGCGATTTGGCGACATCATGGACACGCACAGCCCACGCGCCATGTTCGGCGCACATGGCGGACAATGCGGCGGTCGCATCATCCCGCGCCGCCATATTGCCGGGGTCAATCCCCGCATCAGCGAGAAAACGCTTGCGAGACGCGCCGATCAATACCGGATACCCGCTCGCGCGCAAGGTATCCAAGCCGACAAGCAGGGGGAAATTATGCGCCGCGCTCGGCTTGGAGAACCCCAGCCCCGGATCGATGATGATCTGTTCTGGCCTGACTCCGGCGGCCAGCACATCGTCGACCTGTCTGAGCAGCTCCTCACGGACATCGTGCATGACACCGCCCGCGTACACGGAGGTATCGGCATCCGGGGTCGCGCCCTGCGAGCCCGAAAGCCAGCCGCGCCAATGCTGGACGATATACAGACAGTCGTGTTCGGCGACCACCTGCGGAATCTGTGGATCCAAACGGCCGCCTGACACATCGTTGATAATCGACGCGCCCGCTTCCAAAGCCGCTTCTGCCACACTGGCGCGGGTGGTGTCGATGGACAGCGGCACGCCGGTGTCTGCAAGCGCATGAACAGCACCGAGCACGCGATTGAGCTCGTCCTGTTCGCTGACACGTTTGGCGCCGGGACGGGTGGATTCTGCGCCGATATCGATGATCTGCGCCCCCGCCTTAGCCAATGCATGACCGTGCTCGGCGGCGGCTTGGGGATCAAGCCACTTGCCTCCGTCCGAGAATGAATCTTCGGTGATATTGAGCACGCCCATCACCATGGTGTTGGGGGCATCGTGCAACGCCTGCAATGCTTGGTCCATGTGTTGTCTTCTTTCCGTGTTCACCGCTGCGAGAAGATCAGGCTCATCGCTTCGGCTCTGGTCGTCGGGTTCTTCATGATTCCGCGAACCGCCGATGTCGTGGTGCGGGCTTGGGATTTTTTCACGCCCCGCATGGACATGCACAAGTGCTCGCACTCCGTGACCACGATGACACCGCGCGCATCCGCATACTCCATAAGCGCGTCCGCAATCTGCTGGGTGAGCCGTTCCTGGACTTGCGGGCGGCGCGCGTACACGTCCACCAGCCGCGCGAGTTTGCTCAGCCCGACAACTGCCCCGTGCGAAGGGATATAGCCGACGTGCGCGACGCCGTGAAACGGGAGCAGATGATGTTCGCACACCGAATACAGTTCGATATCGCGTACTAGAACCATTTCATCGGTGTCCACCGGGAATCGCTTCTCCAAGACCTGCTGCGGATTGCTGTGCAGACCCGCGAACAGCTCATGCGAAGCGCGGGCAATCCGATCGGGAGTGTCGAGCAGGCCATCGCGATCCGGGTCTTCGCCGATTGCTTTGAGATACATCCTCACGGCGGTGCGGATTGCGGCATCGTCAATGCCATCATCGGGTGTGCCTTGCTGATGAGCCGCGCATGGGGCACCGGCCGCGCCGGTCGCAGCGGCAGTAGCAATCTGACTGGCTTGACCGGCTTGACGGTTCGTTTCGTCCGTGCTGTTCATTGCATTCCTCCTAGAATCCAGCTGTCCGACAACAGCCCTACTTGAGTCGCGTCCGGAGCGAGCGCCAACAGGTAGGACAGCGGGTCGCCGTCAAAGCTGGCATCCGGCTCAATATCCATCCACGGAGCGAGGATCGACGCCTTGGTTTTCGCTTCCTGCCAGCCGACCTGTTCATGCCGGCCGCCCTCGGCATCAGAGCGCATGGTCACCGCATGCAATGCAAGCGTGTCGCGATGCTTGTCGTTGATGGAAGCCAGCAGGTGGCTGAGTGCGGCAAGGTCCAGCCGCGTATCGACAAGCACCACCGCTGACATCGAATCTGGGCCGTCGATGGCGCTAACGTGGTACAGCGGCGAGATTCCGGTCACTTGGTTGCCGGGCACACTGTCCAAAGCGACAACTGCGGCGCGCATCAGGTGTTCCCCGTCCCCGCTGCCACCACGCATGGCGATTACGGCGTGGGAAGGTTGCTGCACCGGCACTTGCGTGGGATTGGCATGCCCGCTTGGGACGCCGGATTGGCTGGCGCTGTGTCGTCCGCCATCTGACGGGTTGCCGGCGTACGCATCGCCGTCGCTC
This sequence comes from Bifidobacterium thermacidophilum subsp. thermacidophilum DSM 15837, assembly GCF_000426425.1. Taxonomy (NCBI): domain Bacteria; kingdom Bacillati; phylum Actinomycetota; class Actinomycetes; order Bifidobacteriales; family Bifidobacteriaceae; genus Bifidobacterium; species Bifidobacterium thermacidophilum. Next base: position 296,721 of record NZ_AUFI01000006.1, on the reverse strand, counting down.
TCACTGCGGTCTTGCCTCGGCACTAATCCGCTCGCCTGCGCCGCCGGTGTAGCGCCGACACGGCTGTCATCGTCCGCCATACGATGAACATTCACAACGATTTCGTCGATGTCCGCCCCGTGCGGGTGCCCGGCATGAAGCACGACATCGACCGAGTGGACCCTGTGGGACAGCAGCACCGCCTGCGCGATGCGTCCTGCAATCGTTTCCACCAGCGCACACTCGTATGCGCCGGCCGCCATGACCTGCCGCACCCGATCGGTCAGCTGGGCGTAATCTACGGTTTGTGTGATGTCATCGGCGGCGATGGCTTCCCGCAAATCAAGCGTGACCGTGACATCGGCACGCAAATCACGCCACCGCGGCGCATCATCATGCCCAGAACAAGCGGACGGGGATCCGCCCTGCCCTGCGGCGGCGCGAATCCCCGTCAATCGTATGGAATCCATATGGTCACTCGCCCGGTTTCATGCCAACACCGCGTTTGAGTGAGTCCGGAATCTCGACCGGAGGCTTGTCGGAATCCGGCCTACGTTCGTCGGACAGCCATACCTCACGCTTCGGAGATTTCTTCACATTCGCGAAGATTTCGGCGAGTTCCTTCTCGTTAAGAGTCTCCTTGACCAGCAGCTGGCGGACCAGTTCGTCGAGGATGTCACGGTTGTCGTTAATCGCGTTCCACGCTTCGGTATGCGCGTTCTCGATCAGCTTGTCAACTTCCTCATCGATGATTTCCGCGGTGCGCTCCGAGTACGGGCGGGGCTTCAACCCGTCGTAATCGTCCTGGGCGTCCGCATCGTCCCACTTGATTGCACCGAGCTTCGAAGAGAAGCCATATTCGAGCACCATCTTGCGGGCAATCTGCGTCGCCTTCTCGATATCGTTCGACGCGCCTGTGGTCGGGTCGTGGAACACAATCTCCTCAGCGGTGCGCCCGCCCATCGCGTACGCCATCTGGTCGAGCAGCTGGTTACGTGTTTCGGAATAGCGGTCCGAGGTCGGCATGACGGCCGTGTAGCCCAAGGCACGGCCTCGCGGCAGGATCGTCACCTTGGTGACCGGGTCCGTGTCGTGCATACATGCGGCGACCAGGGCGTGGCCGCCCTCATGGTAGGCGGTGTTGCGCAACTCGTTGAGCGCCATGCCCTTCGACTGGCGCTTCGGGCCGGCCTGCACACGGTCGATGGCCTCGTCGATGGCACGGTTGTCGATCAGCTGGGCACCGGCACGGGCGCACAGCAGCGCGGCCTCGTTGAGCACGTTCGCCAAATCGGCGCCCGTGAAGCCAGGCGTACGCACGGCGACCATATGCAGGTCGACGTCCGGCACGAACGGCTTGCCCTTGGCATGGACCTTCAAAATCGCCTCGCGGCCTTCCAAATCCGGGGCTTCGACGGCAACCTGACGGTCGAAACGTCCTGGACGCAGCAACGCCGGGTCAAGCACATCTGGGCGGTTCGTCGCGGCGATAATAATCAGGTTCGTATCGTTGTCAAAGCCGTCCATCTCGACGAGCAGCTGATTGAGGGTCTGCTCGCGTTCGTCATGTCCGCCGCTCATACCGGAGCCACGCTTGCGGCCGACAGCGTCGATTTCGTCGATAAAGATGATGGCCGGGGCGTTCTTCTTCGCCTCGTCGAACAGTTCGCGCACACGGGAGGCGCCAAGGCCGACGAACATCTCGACGAAGTCCGATCCGGAAGTCGCGTAGAACGGCACGCCCGCCTCGCCTGCGATGGCGCGCGCGAGCAGCGTCTTACCGGTTCCTGGAGGACCGTAGAGCAGCACACCGCGAGGAATGCGGGCACCCAGGGCCTTGTACTTGGAAGGATCCTTGAGGAAGTCCTTGATTTCCTCGACCTCCTGCAGTGCAGCGTCCTCACCCTTGACGTCGGCGAACCGGGTGCTCGGGGTCTGACCTTCGAGCAGCTTCCCGCTGTTCTTGCTCCCGCCCATGCCGAGCATGCCGTTGCTCATGCGGCTCATCATGAACCACAGGAGCCCCAGGAAAATAATCAACGGCAGGATGGACGTGATGAGATAGGACATCGCGCTCGTCTGCTGCATGTTGGATGTCCAGCCGTCACTCGGGTCGTCCTTCTGCACGGCCTTGATGATATCCGCGCCTTGGGCGAAGGTGTAGTAGAACTGGACGTTCTTGCCGTAATTATGCGTCTTGCCCTGTGCGTCGGTCTTCGTATAGTCGTTCTTGAGCTCAAGCTTGACCAGCTGCCGATTGTCGATCACTTCGGCGTAGGTGGCCTGCCCGTCCTCAAGCAGTTTCAGACCGTCCTGCGTGTTGATGGTCTGTGTGCCGCTGGAGGCGAAGAGTTGGAACGCGCCGATGGTCAGCAGCACCAGCACCACGACCCACAACCAAGGGGACTGCCACCACGGGTGATCACCGTTGCCTCCCTTCGGCGAGTTATCGGAATCGCCACGGCGGAATGGATTGCCGTTGTTTCCGCCCATAGGCGGCCGCTGCTGCGGGCCTTGCGGATAGCTCATGCCTGTTCTCCTTGGTATACTTCCGGCTTCAGCACCGCGATCGAATCGAGATTGCGGAAGCGCTCGTCATAATCGAGGCCGAATCCGACGACGAACTCGTCAGGGACCTCGTACCCCTTGTACTTTACCTGCACGTCGACTTCACGACGGGACGGCTTCTCCAACAGCGCGAAGACCTCCACGGATTGTGCACCTCGGCGCTTGAGTTCCTCGACCAACCATGCGAGCGTACGCCCGGAATCCACGATGTCCTCAACGATGAGCACGTTGCGGCCGCGTACATCCGTCGACAAATCCTGACGTACCGTAATCGTGCCGCTGCTTGACGTTCCCGACCCGTAGCTGGACAGGCTCATGAAATCCATCTGCACCGGGATGCTCATCGCCTGCGAGAAGGCGACCATGGTGTTGACCGCCCCCTTGAGCACGGCGACGAGCAGAGGGTCCTTGCCGCGGTAGTCCTCACTCGCCTGCGCGGCGACCTCATTGATTTTCTTGTGGATATCTGCCTTGCTGATCAACTCGTGGTCGATCTGGTCCTGAACATCAGCGATTTTCATGCACACTATCTTGGCACACGCGAATGACGTGTTTCTTGCGGAAAGCTTGGTAACCGCTGGGAAGCGACACCACACCCTGGCCATGCCAGTCAACGATGAGACGCTCAATCGATTCGATGTGCTGTATTGACGCGGCGATGCCGAGATTCGTGCACACCATCGCAATAACTCGTATTCTGATCGCGGCAGGCAGGGAGAACATCGCCTTCGCGTCCAGCGAACACCCGAGGCTTCCCCCGGTTTCCTCCGGTGTGACGACGGAATCGTAGACAACCAGTGCTTTGGACTCGAGATAATCCCGGTCTCTGGCGGCGATATCGGTGTATTGGGCGAGATGACCGGCCATGTCGCCGCCCGCGATGTCGTCAAGCAACGGCATGAGGTCGTGTCGGATCCGGGAACGCAGCGGGTAGTCACGCGGCAACCGCTCCCCCTGAGGGATGTGGTCGCCGTTGGTCGGGTCGTCCCACCAGCTGATTCCTAAATCGCGGCATATCGCAGTCGTCTGTTCCCGTGTGATGCCGAGGAACGGGCGCAACAGCATCACATCGTCATACCGGTTGTTGCATTCGCGCATGCCGTCCAGCACGTCGACACCGCCTGAACGCATCAGCCCCATGATGATGGTCTCCGCCTGGTCGTCCCTCGTGTGGGCGAGCAGAATGGCCTGCGCTCCACATGCACGTGCCTCGTCGAACATCGCCTCGTATCTGGCGTCCCGAGCCGCCGCCTCCGGGCCGTTGCCGTCTTGATTGACGTGCACAATGCGTACGATCACCGGGTCAAGCCCCAAATCTACACACGTGCTCGCCGCTTGTGCAGCCACGCCGGCGGACCCTTCTTGCATGCGGTGGTCGATAATCATGGCTCCGCAGCGCAATCCCAAGGTTCCGCACACGATGTGGGCGAGCGCGGCGAGCGCCAAGGAATCACGACCGCCCGAGCATGCGACCAACACAAGGGGCGCATCGCCCGCAGGAGTGTGCGTGCCGTGTTGCGCGAATCGTTCGTCCCGCCGTCCGAGGCCGGCCCGCTCCAAGCATCCGCGCAGCTTGCCGATGGCGGATTTCAAGGTTGCCGTGTATGTCATGCCGACTCCTTACAGCTTCTGATTCTTACAGCCCAATGCGATCTTTACAGCCCATTACAGCCCTTACAGCCCGGCCAACGAGCTCATGAACGTGTTGATGGCGATTCGCGCCGAATACAGATTCGTTGGATTGTTGACGATTACGGCGAAGGACAGCAACCCGCCTTTGGTTCGGGACACATTGCCCGCCATGGAGGTGACCTGCGCGAGGCTGCCGGTTTTCACGCGCAACTGGCCTGCCACCGACTGGTCGGTCAGACGGGTCTTCGCGGTGCCGACGAGCCCGGGGATGGACAGACCTTCCGCCTGTGCCACCGCGGCGCCGATCTTGACATTGCGTTCCTGGACCTCCACCAGCGTGGTGGCGGTGAGCCTTGAACCGTCGGACAGACCGGAGCAGTCGGCCATCACGAGCCCGTTGGTGGACACGCCCAATTTGTCGAGTTCCTGTTTGACGGCCGTGGTCGCCCCGGTGGGACTGTTCTCGTTGCCGGTCGCGTTGGCGAGCAGACGCCCGAATTCCTCGGCGAGCGTGTTGTCGGAGTGTCGCAATGTGAACGCCATGATTTCGGCAAGCGTCGCGGAATGGACGGTCGCAATCGGAGACAGCCCCTGGGGCACACGCTGCGCGGATGGACTGCCATTCACCGTGATGCCGTATTGCGTAAGGCGTTGCGCGAATGTCGATGCCGCATCCGCCGCCGGAGTCATAGAGAGCAACGGATAACTGGTGAACAGGTCGGGGTCGTGCTTGTCGTCGGCAGTCCATTGGCGCCCACCGTCAACCGCCATCGAGGACACCGCCGTGTAATACATGTTGCCCGGGTTGTTCTTCGCAATAGTCGCAGGATACCTCGGATCGGCGAACACCGTGTCATCATATTTCAATGTGACCGATGTGATTCCACGTTGGTTGAGCGCAGCAGCGGTGTCACTCGCAAGCGTTCCCAGGCCTGCGCGACCGTTGACATGATTGGGGTCGCTCTGCCCCGACCCCAGCAGCATGTCCCCGCTGCCTTTGAGATACAGAGTGGCGGATCGCCCGCTGCCTTCGAGGTAGGCTCCTGTCTCCAGCGTAGAGCCCATGTCCAAAACCGATGAGGCGGTGAGCGCCGTCAGCGTTTTCATCGTCGAAGCGGGTTCGCGCTGGGCTTGTGGCTCATGGCTTGCGACGACAGTGCTTTTCGCATCCGCGATGACGATGGAGAAATCGGTTCCGACGCTGGGATCCGCGGCGAATGCGTCAATCAGCTGTTGTGCAGCGGTGGCGTCGATGGCGCGTGTTCTGTCGGCTTTGCCGGTGAGGACCGATGCCGCGCGTGCGGATTGTGGGCTTGCATAGGAGGGATTGGCGACGTCGGACAAGGTGAGCACTCCGGGCAGGACGTCAGTCATATCACCGATGGCATAGCCAATGACCAGCAGTATGGTCACGGCGGATGATATGGCGATACGCAACAGCCGGCTCGTTTGTGTCCGCTGTTGCCTGCGCAGCTCCACCCGTGCTCCCACCACGCGCTCCTTCCGTCGGACGGTCATTTCACCTTGATTATCCCGCGTGATTCGCAGGCGGGCCGGTGCAGACCCAGCTTAGCGCCCACGCTGAACGTGTCAGCGGGAGCTTTCCGGATGTCGTCGTGCAACCTGCGTGGCAGCGGTGCGGTGACAGCCCAAGCCGCCTGTCGGTTATTTGCCTCGGTGCTCGATCGGCTTCCATTCGGCTTTCGAGAACACCGCTTGGAAGGAAATCGGCACATAGCTGAGCATATAGATCGGGAAACTGAGCACATAGGCGAACAGCTCCTTGTTGGTGGCACCGATCTGTCCACGTTCGGCAACGCAGGTCAATGCCGCAAGTCCCATCATGGCCAGCACACCGAGCACGATACCGTAGGTCCAACCGCCAATCGAGTTCAGCTGGCTCTGCCATGTGACGAACCCGCATGCCGCGAACAGGCAACCCAGCAGGAATCGTGCGATGCCGAGCACCATGAACGGGCAGAGCACCAGGGTGAAATCGATACAGGAAAAGTCACGTTCACGCACCGCACGCTTGATGAGCGCCGGACCGTAATAGCGGAACACTTGCAGGAATCCCTTGCTCCAGCGCAGACGCTGACGCCAGCTCTGCCCGAAAGTGACCGGCTGCTCATCGTAGAGGATTGCGGTGCCGCAGTACCCGATCCGGTCGCCGTGAAGCACAGAGTCCATACTGAATTCAAGGTCTTCGGTAAGCAGATGGAACTTCCATCCACGGTTGCGACGCATGATTTCCTGGGAGAACATGAACCCCGTGCCGCCCACATGACAGCTCGAGCCGAACAGCATACGCGAGTTGTTGAGGAATCGCGATTCGCGGATGAACCATAGCGCGGAACCGGAAGACACCCAGTTGTCGGCAAGGTTGACGGAGTTGCGGTAGCTGGTGAGGATTTTGAATCCGGCATGGAACGCCTTGTTCATTTCCTCGATGTAATGCTTGTCGAGACGGTTGTCCGCGTCAAATACGAAGAACGCGTCATAGCGGTCGGTCACACCTTCGCTGATCATATGGTCCAGCAGATAGCTCAACGCGTAGCCTTTGCCCACCTGCTCCTTGTTGAAGCGTTCGATGACATGGCATCCCATGTCACGCACCAGCCCTGCGGTGTTGTCGGTGCAGTTGTCCGCCACCAGCCAGATGTCCACCAGCTGTGACGGATAGGTCTGCGAACGGATTGAATTGATGAGATTGCCGATGACGGCTTCCTCGTTGCGGGCGGAAATCAGCACCGCATACCGCGTGTCCATGGGCGCGTCGGGGAAGGTGATCTGCTTGGCGAACAGCGAGGCGACCACGCAAATCGCCTGGTACACCAGTCCGGCGCCGCCGAGGATCATCAGGAGAATATCAAGGACGGACAGCAGGACCATCAGTGCCACTTCTTTCTGGGATTGTCATCGGCTTGGGCGCGTTCCTGCGCACGGTGCGGGGACTCAGGATTGCCGAGGGTCTTGGCAGACTTGGGAACCCCGGTGGCTTCACGCATCTCGGGAGTTTCGGACGCCTGGGAAACTTCGGGTGCTGCGTGAGCTTCTGGAGCCGCATCAACATCGCGGTTCGGTTCACCGTGGACTCCATGCTGATGGTCTTCGGTTTCGTCAGTGCCCTTAAGCGGTTTGGCTTCGGGGCTGATCACGCCTTTGGGAATCGCCACGGTCGGGACATCGTCACCTGGTGTGGCTTCCGAAGTATGCCGGTACATCTGTTCCTGCAATTCACGCAGTTCTTCGCCCACCGGAACATGCGAGCCGGAACTTTGCGCAACGCGGGGCATTCGCTCGCTCATCGGTTTGATGACATGCTCGCTGAATGCCTCCGCACCTTCGACGACCTTGGATTTCTTCTTCGGCTCCGGATCGTTCATCAGTGGGGAATCAATCAGGTCATAGCGTTTCGTGCACGCGCGGAAAATGGCTTGCAAACTGGCGGTGATCGGCAACGCGAGGAAAGCCCCAAGAGCGCCGAACAGCGAGCCGAAAATCAGCACACACAGGAAGGCGATTGCAGGGTTCAAATCCATGGTGCGCTGCGAAATCTTCGGAGACAAAATCAGGTTTTCGATCTGCTGGTACACGACGATGAACACCACCACAATCACCGCGTATGTCGGCCCGTGCGACGCCCACGCGAAAATCACCGGCAGGGCGCCGCCCAGATACGTGCCGATCGTGGGCACGAACTGCGAAGTCAGACCGCAGAACAGCGCCAGCGGCAGCCAGTACGGCACATGAATCACATCAAGGAAAATCGCGGTGCATGTGGCGTTGATGGCGGCGAGAATCGTGCGGGAGAACAGAAAGCCGGAAATCTGATCCTGCACGACGGTCCAGGCGAACAGGAAACGACGCTGGGTGGACGGGCCGAGCCACTGGCACAGGCTGCGGCGGACGCGGGGGCCTGCGGCTGAGACATAGTACGTGACCATGAGCACCGTAAGCAGGTTGAACAGGAAGCCGAACAGCCCGACCGTGGTGTTGTAGGCCTGGCCGGCAACGTCTGTGAGCCATGATGTCTTGAGGTTCTTCATCACTTCGTTGCCGAGATTCTCCATTTGCGGCAGTTGGAAGTCGAATTCCTTGGATACGAAGTCGGTGATCTGGTCATAATATGCGGGCACGCTCTGTACCATGGAGATGACCTGTTGGACAAACATGTTGCCGAACAGCACCATCAAGGCGACCACGATGACTCCAACACCGATCAGACTGACCGCGGAGGCCGCGCCGCGCTTCCAACCGTGGCGAATCAGCCTGATCACCAACGGTTCGATGGCGAGCGCGATAAACACCGACACCACAACATCAAGGACGATGGTGTCGATTTTTCCCCACGAATTCCACACAAATACGGCGAGGAACACAGCAATGACAGCATAGAAGAGGCCGCGCCCCCACCATTCTGGCGGGCGCCGGGGGTCACCCTTTTGCGGGAAGACCGAGGCAAGATCGATTTGCGGTTCCTCTTGTTGGCTCATGGCTCCCCATTCTACATAGGCGACACGAAGCGTCGACAGTTGTCGGCAAGCGTAGCGTCGGGCGCAGGCGCGGCACTGTAGACGTCCTTGCTTATCCTAGAAAGCATGCTAGCCGTATCGATTGTCATTCCCGCGTGGAACGAGGAGGAGCGCATCGCCGACTGTCTGACGAACGCGACCCGGCAGACCGTGATGCCCCATGAAGTGATTGTGGTGGATAACCGGTCCACTGATGCGACCGTCGACATTGTCAAGCAGTTCATGGAAGAACATCCTGACGCGCCGGTCCGTCTGCTGCATCAGGATGATGAACAAGGGCTCATCCCGACGCGCAATTACGGACTGAACCACGCCACCGGCGACGTGTTGGGCCGCGTGGACGCCGACTGCATGCTCAAACCCGACTGGGTCGAAGTGGTCTCGGGCATTTTCACCGAAGATCCCGAAGCGATGGGCGCGACCGGGCCGGTCGTCTACTACGATATGCCCGCCAAACGCGTCAGTTTGCGCGGCGATGACAGCGTGCGCCGGCATATGTACCGGGCAGATGGCGACCAGGTGCTGCTGTTCGGGTCGAATATGGCATTGCGCGCGAGCGCATGGCACCAGATTGCGAACGAAGTGTGCCGTGACCGTGAGGACGTGATGCATGAGGATATCGACGTTTCCCTGCATCTGCTTGGCCGCTCGATGAAAACCGTGTACTGCCAGCGCATGATCTGCGGCATTTCCGCGAGGCGTATGGACACGTCGTTCACGTCGTTCCGCAATTACATGAACCGTTTCCGCAACACGTTCGCCGCACATCCGGACCATTGGCGCAAACGCAAGCCGGAGCATACGCTGTACGCGCTGTACCCGTGGATGCACACCCTGTACCCGATGTATCAGCGGTATCTCGATCGTATGGACATCAATCCGGCGGAGCGGCTGTGGTTGAAAGAGCAGTTCGACGTGGCCAAGCGCGACGAGCAGGACGAAGCCGACGCGGATGCGGAGGGCCAGCCCGAATCCGACGGCAGCACACTGACGCTGGCAGGGTCGGACCAATAGCGGTCTGGCGGGTGGTGCGCTGCTGCATACGGCGGTCCAGCACGACGGCGGTCGCCGGAACGCAACAGTAGGCGGTACGCAACGGAATCCGTGTCCGTCCCATTACACAAACTGGTTACGCTGAGAGGTGTCTCAGCGTAACCAGTTTGTGTATTTATGAGCCGGTGCCGGTCGCATGGCGGGTTCTGTAATCAGAAATCCCGCGAAGACTGTTACCCCGCACGCCGCGTCCCGTCATGGCACAGCCGCTACCATGGCTGCTGTCGTGATGACCGCTGTTGCCATGGCCAGGCGTGTCAAAAGGCCTTTACATCAGCGACGTGTAAATCGCGAGGATGTCCTCCTCGGTCGCCTTGCGCGGGTTGCCCGGCGTGCACACGTCATGGAACGCGTCATGCGCGAGCGGCTTGAGGTCGGCTTCAGTGGCTCCGACTTGCGAGATCTTGGTCGGATTGCCGAGGTCGACGGTCAGCTGGTGCACCGCCTGGACCGCTTCCTCACGCACAGTTTCCAAATCGCCGGTCATCGCGTCCGCGATACCGAAGGCCTGCGCAATATCACGGTACTTTTCGCCGGTGAAGTCTTTGTTGTATTCCATAACCGGGGCGAGAAGAATACCGTTGGCCACGCCATGGGCAACGCCGAGCCGCCCGCCGAGCGGATGTGCCATGCCGTGAACCAGACCGAGCCCGACGTTGGAGTACGCCATGCCGGTGATATAGCTGGCGTATGCCATCTGCTCGCCTGCCGCCTTGTCGCCGTCGGCGCTCTTGGCGAGGTTCTGGGCGACCATGCGGATGGTCTGCATGGACAGGCAATCGGACAGCGACCACGCGCCGGGTGTGATGAAGCCTTCAATCGCGTGGGTCAGCGCGTCCAGACCGGTGGCGACTTTCAGTCCACGAGGCATGGAGTCGGTCAAATCAGGGTCGACGAAGGCGACAACCGGGATGTCATGCGGGTCGACTGCCACGAACTTGCGCTTGTTGGCGGTATCCGTAATCACATAGTTGATGGTCGTTTCCGACGCTGTGCCTGCTGTGGTGGGCACGCCGAAAATCGGGACGGACGGGTTCTTGGTGTCTGCCACGCCTTCCAGAGACAGCACGTCGGCGAACTCCGGGTTCGCGGTGACGATGCCGATGCCCTTGCACGTGTCCTGTGGCGAGCCACCGCCGAGACCAATGAGGAAGTCAGCTCCTGCAGAAGCAAATTTCTTCACGCCGTCCTGGATGCATTCAACCGGCGGATTCGGCTTGACATTGTCGAAAATCTCATACGGCAGACCGGCTTCGTCTAGTACTGCGGTCACTTTCGCCACAGTGCCGGTTTCCAGTAGCACCGGGTCGGTGACGATGAATGCCTTCTTGAACCCGCGCGCTTTGGCGGCTACAGGTATCTCACGGATTGCGCCACGGCCAAAATATGCGGTCTGATTAAAGATCATTCTGTATACCATGTGTGTTCTCCTTCGAACAGTTCCCATTGTGTAGGAACGCCATTGACGAAACTTATTGTAGTCACTCAGCGAGAAGACACGGCGAAGAGCGGAATTGAGAGATGCTCTGCCACCTGCTATGCCCCGCCAGCAGCATATGTCCGCCGACTGTCTGCCACCAGCCCTGCAAGACGCACCGCCAGCAGAGTCAACCACCGCTTCCCTTCCACCGCCACTCGTCTGCCACCACTCGCATACCGCCAATCGTCTGTCGCCGTCAGTCGCATATCAGATTGACCGTGATATGCCAAGACGTTTTCATGGCATACTGGAGTAGGGATCAACGAGGAGCAATTACATCACAGGAAGGGATACCATGACAACACCTGATGACACTATCCGAAGCGCTGACGACTGGCGGTCAGCGCTGGAAATCCGCGACACCCGCGCCGCAAACCCTTTGATGGACGTATTCGCGACACTGTGGAGGCACAGCAGCGACGACCACCCACTGACACCTGACGATATCATCGATCTGCTCGAGGCCGATAACCGACAGAACTCCTTCTACAAGGCGCCGTCCAAGGAAACCGTGGTCAACCAGCTGCAATACCTTGAATACACGCGCATTCTCGGCCGCGAGGTCCGCCGCGCGGACGACGGCGAGACATCCGCTGACGAAGAAGGCGACGACAGCCGTTGGTATATGGCACCGGTGCTCTCTCCTTCCGAGGTGCGTCTGCTTGAAGACAGCCTGATGCTCTCCCGGATTGATCCGGAGGAACTCCAGGGGGTCATCTCTGGCCTGTATCAGCTTGCCGGAGGCAGCGCCCCTTCCAAGAACCTACCGGACATCTCCATCGATGGCTACGAGCACATCAACGGGGAGTTCCTCGCCACAATCGAGAAAATCACCGAGGCCACGAACAACCAGCTGGCCGTTGATTTCTCCTACTGCGACTATGACGAGCACGGCAGGTTGGTCAAGCGGCTGGACCGCCGGACCGGCAAACCGAGACACTACGTGTTCGATCCATACAACATGGTGTACAAGAAGGGCGGGTATTATCTGCTCGGGCACTTCCACAATTGCCCAGTCCCCCAGAACACCGACCAGAATGAGAATCACACCAACCTGTTCTGTTTCGCCGTCAATCGCATCCGCGATTTACGGATCACCAGTACGCGAATCGCCGTACCCGCCGATACCTGGGACGAGAACGGGTTGCCGCGGAAGCTGACCGGCGCACCCCGGTTCGATGCGGTCGCATTCGCCAGACAGCGCCCGCACATGACCATGGGCACACTGGTCGACGTGGTCATGAGCATCGGACCGAGCGTGCTCACCAATGTGTATGAATGGTTCGACAACCCCAAGGTTGAACGTGTCGACGGGCCTTTTGACCCTGATGACGACCACGAAGGGGTCCAGGCATTCCACTACCGGGTCAGCGTACGCAGTCCCAAGCTGGGCATTATCTGGTGGGCGCTGCAGTACGCACTCGCCGATGTACGGGTCGAATCCCCACAATCGGTGCGTGACGAACTCCTACGAGCCGGTTTGCAGCTGGCGCGGCGTTACGGTGACGAGTAATATCTTTCTCTCTTTCTCCATTCCAGCCGGTTTCCGGTGCTTCTTCAATCAGCAGGACGCACCGGAAACTGGCTTTATCGTTTGTTTTACCTCGTGTCAGCATGTCATCGAGGTGTGCGACTCTTCCGCCCGTCAGACCGCCAGTGGACCAAAATCGGAGATATGCATGAGCGTGACCACGCGATTATCCTCGCACGGCTCGTCATGTTCATATCCTTTGCATTCACGCAAATGATCCAGCCTAAGCGCAAGCGTCAAAGCGTAATGACGGTCGCAGTAATACTGGATGTGGTCCGACTCGCAATCCGGGTCGCCACATATGCAGTGCGTGTAGTGTGTGGCCGTCTCATCGCAAATCGACTCATCCCAGTCGCATCCATGTCGGTCGTCGCTATCCCCGAAATCAGGGAAATCCGGTTCGACTGGCCGCGCCATCGGCTCGGTGCGAGCTTCCTGCCGTGCATCGAGGCGTGTCCGCTCCTGCATTCCCTGTTTGTTGTGAATTGTCATGGTATTCCCTTTCCATGAACGCCGCCGATACCTAGTCAACGGCGAATCTGATTTGTGATTCATGCGTAGTGTGTGATGCATATGGCGCATTGCAATATTCCGCAGCTTGTGATTGGTTCATCACAACGACAGTCACAAGCCACCGCAGCAGCACGAACCCGCTAATCTGCGAGCGCGATTTTCGGGTTCGCGCCGGTGGCGATGAGCATATGCAGCTGCTGCTCATAGAGCTCGATGCTGCGCCGGATCAACGGTTCGTCCTTCTTGTCGTCGCGATAGAACATCGCATACTTGCGATGCCGATGACGCCATTGCACCCCAGAAAAGATATCGATGCAGTTCCAACGACTGTTGGCAATCGAACGGAATCTGATGACGGCGTCATCGGTGATCGGAATAATGGCGTTCAACGGGGTGACCGCCAGACCGTATACTCCTTTCAAGGGATCGTCAATGCCGGTGCACAGCATTCTTCGCGTCGAAGCATCATCGCCAAACAGCACACCGTCGCCGAAACTCTCACGTTTGTCAAGCTCCATGCCGGGCTCACCTGTAGAATCATCGATCCGGAATCTTGCCACAAGGCGGATTTCAGCAAACTGTTCGAAGATGCGGGCGTCCCCGGGAGACCACACGTCCATGGGTTTCCACTGGTCGCCCTTGAACGAAAACACAATCTGCTGTTCGTTCTTTCGTGTGGACGCACGGAAATCACACATCTGCACCGGCAAATGGAAATCACCGAATCCGGCAAGCTCAGCCTCGATGGCCGCGTGGATGTCATCAATGCTCATGCCCTTGCGCAAAGTGATGAAATCCTCGGCGTCCCATTTCGGTTCCAGATTGCCGCTGGTATTGCTGATGAAGTTGTCACTGATGTTGCCGTTGTTGTTTCTCATGTCATGTGCCTTTCTCGTTTGTTTCTTGCAGACGGCCGTTCCTTGTCGCCACGTCTAATATCCATTTCATCATCGCGACACGCCGAGGCGAACAAGATGAAAAATCTTCGTTGACGGCTGGGATTCCTGCTGGCACACATCGAGAACATGGCGATATTCCAGGGATTCGGTGCCCATGACGCGCCACGAGCCACAGACAGATATCCCCGGTTTCCGTACAGATGGGGTTGCAGAACGGTATGCTGACCGCACCGCCAACTGGTCGCCGGTGTCTCCTGCACTCGGGGGTTACGGATTGCGGTGGTATCTGTCTGCTGTGCAACTGCGCTATCGCAGTGCGGAGAGAAACATCGTCTGAGTCCAAGATACTGGCGTCTATCCCGCCGCCATGCAACCACCCAATGACACAACGGCCCGGTATAACCAATCCAACCGAGAATCCCGACGGTATCTACCCGTCATGCAACAGCACGATTGCGCAACGAACAGATACGAATTCGCTCGAAACACTCCACAAACTGGTGACGCGAACAGTCCTCCCAGCGTAAACAGTTTGTAGAGGATAACGGCCGACACTCGCACTGCCAGACCACGGGACACACGTTGTCCATCACCCAGGTTCGGCGCGAGAGACGGCCGGACACCAAGCGACTGCCAAGGCCTCAGAAATGAGAAAACCCCGGTTCCATACGGAATCGGGGTTCTTGTGGCTCCGAGCGGGATCGATCCGCTGACCTAGCGATTTTCAGTCGCTCGCTCTACCAACTGAGCTACAGAGCCATGGACGGTTAAAAAAACCCGGATGAACCGGGTTTTTTACCATTCGCGACCTCGGCCGGACTTGAACCGGTGACCTCCGCCGTGACAGGGCGGCGCTCTAACCAACTGAGCTACGAGGCCGTGGCGTTTGCTCCGTGGAGCAGCCGAGTATTTATATTACTCAGAATGACGATGAGCGCAAATCGAGCACTGTCTTCGGCGTGTCGCTTTTTTCACTCCCGCCAATCAGCATCGCAAAACCTTGCGATTTAGCGGTTTTAAGCATCTTCAGTCGCGACGGCCGCACTGGCAGTGACGACGCTGACACCAAGACCCGACACATGAACGGCCACAGGGTCGGCCACGGCGGCATCGCCACCGAGCAGACCACTGTAATCATCCCGGTCTTCGCCGCCATCACCGAGAATCCCGCCATCGTCGGTGGAGCCATTCCCATCAGCACCATCGGCATCACCGCCTGGCAGACTTCCACTCGCACCCCCGCCATTCGACCCGATTCCCGGCAAGGACTGGCACTGGCCATCGATGCACATCATAGATTCATCCGATTGCCCATCGCCCGAGCCATAGTCGGACGCAATCTGAGATAACGCCGATGCAAACACACACACGGCGATAATCACCACAACGAGATTAATCGCGCCGATGACGATACCGGCAATCGCCAATCCCCGGCTCTTCTCGCCCGACTTGCGCACCATGACCAAAGCGATAATCGAGAAAATCAAGCCAACCAACGGATTGATGAACGCAAAGACGAAGCCGATAATCGTGAGCACATTCCACGGCTGATTCGGCTGCACATACCGATATGAATCCTGCGCAGGCACCGCATACCCCTGACCGAATCCGGGATGCCCCTGTTGCGGCTGGCCATAGGGCGATTGGGCAAATGCGCCGGGAGCATACGGCTGTTGCGGAGGAATCTGCCCCGAGGACGCCTGCTGCGCCGCCGATTGACCATCCCCCACAGGTTGCTGTCCGTACGTGCCGGCAGCATACAGTCCGGCTGGCGCATTCGCTTCGGCACCATAGCCAGGTGCCCCGCCCGCCCATGCCGGCTGGGCATCCGCCACGGGGAGCGGAACCGTAGGCGCATCCTGCGGCTGCCCGAAGGCGGCAGACTCAGACGGCGTCTGCTCTTCGGAAAGCCCGGACGGGAACGTCTGGGACTTGGGCATTTCCCGCGTCTCCTGGACCCCGTGCAACACCTGCGCCGCTTCGATAGGCAAGTCATCGTCTGATGGAGGAATGAAATTCTGCTGATAGTCCGCCGATGGCGACATCGCCTGATTCTGATTGTCATCCATGCTTGTATTCTACCGACGGAATGCCGCTTTCCCATATTCGCCACACCATGCAAACGTCATCATCACCGTTGTATCATCGGCCCTAGTTCCCTTCGTGGCGCATCATGAAATGCGCGACGCGACGAAGCGCATCACGCGCTCGACACAAAGACAACGTTTGCAAGAAACGGAGACCGACATGACGACAGCATCACCTCGACCAGCACAAGCGACGAGTACACAAGCCAACGACCCCCAGCCACCGCTTCCCCATCATGACGGCTCGACGCTGTATGTTTCCAACCCCTGCCCTAATCTGGGCGACACCATCCGCGTCCGCGTGCGCATTCCGCGAACCGCACCGTACACCGCGGTTGTACTGCACTCACTCGCCGACGACGAGCTGCACCTAGAAAACGCCCAGCCGATTCTGAGCACCGATACCGAAACCTGGTACGAGGCGCCGTTGCCCATCCACAATCCCGATACCCGCTACCGCTTCGCCCTATTGCGCGACGGCGGGTTCGACTGGCTCAACGCGCTCGGCGTGTTCGACCGCGAAGTCAGCGACGTCTTCGATTTTCGCATCACCACCTTCTCCCCATCGCCTGCATGGAACCGAGAAGGCGCCACATACCAAATCTTCCCCGACCGCTTCGCCCGATCCGAGCAATTCGCCACACGGCAGGCACCCGATTGGGCGCATCCGACCGCATGGTCGGCCAAACCGCTCGCCTATGGCATGGAAACCGGCCGCCAATGGTACGGCGGCGACCTCAAGGGCATCGAGGAGCATCTCGATTACATCCAGGATCTGGGCTTCACCACCGTGTATCTCACGCCGTGTTTCCCGGCGCGTTCCGTTCACCGCTACGATTCCTCTACCTTCGACCATATCGATCCCCTGCTCGGCGGCGACGAGGCGCTTCGTTGGCTCGCGCGCGCATGCCACGCCCGCGGTATGCGCATCATGGGCGATTTGACGCTCAATCACACCGGTTCCAGCCATGAATGGTTCCAGCGGGCGCTACACGACCCCGACAGCGAGGAACGCGACTACTACCTGTGGAACCGGTACCCAGACGATTACGTAGCATGGATGGGCATCAAGTCGCTGCCGAAACTCAATTGGACGTCACGTAAGCTGGTCGACCGCATGATCCGCGGGGCATCCAGCAGCGCAGGACAGTGGCTCGGCGGCGAGGACGGCCTGGACGGCTGGCGTATCGACGTGGCCAACCAGACGGGCCGTTGGATGGCGATGGACGAGAACCACGCCGTCGCCACGACCATCCGGGCCACCATTGACGAATCGACCGGCGGTAACGGCGCGTTGATCGCCGAATACATGCCGGACGCCACACGCGATCTTGCGGGCGACGGCTGGCAAGGCGTCATGAATTACGCCGCGTTCGCCCATCCGCTGTGGATGTGGGTGGCCGACCCGAACAGCCATGTCAAGCGCTTCGGTTTCGATGAGACCTTCCCGCGGCGCAGCGGCATGGCGATGGCAGACACCATGCGCGAACTGCTCGCCCAAATCCCGTGGAAAGTCGCCGAATCCCAGTGGAATCTCATCGACAGCCATGACAGCGCACGCATACTGACCCTCACGCGAAGCCCACAAGTGGCCCATGCGGCGCTCGGCATCATGATGACCTATCCCGGCGTGCCGATGGTATTCGCCGGCGATGAACGGGACTCCACCGGTATCACCGGCGAGGAAAGCCGTACCCCGATGGACTGGGATGCGCCTGAGAGCGCCCATAGCGCGACAATCGACCGCTATCGTGAACTGCTGAAGCTGCGCAACACGTCCAGCGCACTCACCCACGGCGGCCTGCGCTGGGTCAGCGTGCAAGCGGACGCGGTCGCGTATCTACGCGAGGATGTGACGGACCGTCTGCTCGTTGTCGCCGCGCGGCAGGGCGGGCAGCAGGTGCATGTCACGCGTGAATTGTTGGGCAACGCCGATCCGCAGCTGGTCGCCGGCGAAGGAAGCGTTGCGGCCGCAGACCATGGTGCCAGATTCGCGCTTCCAGACGCAGGCTACGGCGTCTGGCGTCTGGGCGGTCTCGAGGTACCCCGCTGGTAGCATCGGCGCGTGTCCGATACCGGCCGCTATAAAGGAACCATGCAAGAACACGAGGAACACCCCACACAGAACGCGCAGTCAGGCTCGCAGGACACGCAGCACGCGCAACCGGCGGACGAAACCCGGCCGATCAGGCATGAGCACAAAGTCCTGTCCTTCGTTCGTCGTTCAGGCCGACTGGACGCGCGTCTGCAACGCGCATGGGACACTTACGCCGGCACGTATCTGCTGCCGTTAAATGCGGCGGAAGGGTCGCTGGACATCCGCGATGACTGGAGGCTCACACGCGAGTGGATCCACGACACGTGGGGCAACGCCCACCCGCTGGTCATCGAAATCGGCACCGGGCAGGGTGAGAACATCGTCGCGGCCGCCGTACAGCACCCGCAGACCAATTATCTGGCGCTTGAAGTCTATGATCCGGGCGTCGCCCACACCATGCTACGCGCCGGCAAACAACATCTGAATAACCTGCGCATCGCCCAGATCAACGCGCCGGAACTGTTCGCGAAAGCCGATGCGGCGACCGTAGACGAAGTGTGGACCTTCTTCCCTGACCCATGGCCCAAGATGAAGCATCACAAGCGCCGGATCGTCCAGCCGGCTCTGGCTGAAGCCATTCACCGGGCGTTGGTCGCCGGCGGCCTGTGGCGTATCTCCACGGACATCGAGGATTATGCGCTGCACGTGCATGAGGTGATGGATGGACGTGACGACTTCGAGAACATCAGCGAAATCACCGTCAGTCTGCCGACCCGGCATGTCGGCAAGGGCAACGCCGATCTCGCGCTCGATATGCCGCACGCCGATTTCTCGGAATCAAGCCGTTTCGAGGGCCGCGTACTGACGAACTTCGAAAAGAAAGGGCTCGAGGCCGGCCGAATCATCCACGATTTCACTTACCGCAGCCGCTGATACCGCGCGGATGGCCGTCGATATGCCTTCTCTACAAACCATGCCGCCAATGCATCATCCGCAAGACGCGAAAAACGACACGCCGAAACAACGGATTTTGCATTCTGGCGGCTTTGTGTTTAACATAGCTAAGTTGTTTGACGCCCCCTTCGTCTAACGGTTAGGACACCAGACTTTCAATCTGACAACGAGAGTTCGACTCTCTCAGGGGGTACGAATACTGAACCCGCCGCAAAAGGCGGGTTCTTTGTTTTCTGCGATGATGCAGCTGCTGTGACGCGCCAATCATGGACAGATACCTCATCCTGCCATCGTCTGCTTCCCCGCGGTAGCCCAAACTGGTTACGCCGGGGGCTCCCAGCATAACCAGTTTGGGAAGAGAGAGCCGGTTTGACGGCATCAACAGAACCCGGATGAATGGCCAGTTCGACCGGTTGGCATGGGTTTAGCTGGTCAGTACCGGTTCGGCCAAGGCGGTTTTCAATCAGCGCCGGGCAATGTTCTGCGGTTTGCGCATGCCCGGACATACGCCTCTTGCATAACAGCTCCCGCACAGGGCGAAGTGTCTCCCATTCCGGCATGCGACGTATATCCCGGCATACGCAAACTGACATTACGGTTCCCAGTTAGGGCAGAACAACTTCCGCCCTGCATGCACCGTATATCCCGGCATACAAAACTCGACATTCCGACTCCCGGATAGGGCGGAACAACTTGCATCTGGTGTATGACGTATGCCCTGGCATACGCGGCGCAGCGCATTCGACCCGTTCATGCGTCTTGCGCCGCAACGGCTCCGCTCCGACACAGCATCGCCCGCAGAGCGCGCGACGCGAATTCACTGACCGATCTGCTCGCTCACCCAGTCGACGATGTACGGGGCGACCTGTTCGATCTGATCGATGGCGATGTTGAAATCCTCGGGACCGCCATACCACGGGTCGACCAGGTCAATCTGGTCCTCACGCCCGGCGGGCGGCTTCGGCAGATTCGGGTCGAAACTGCGATACATATGCACTTCGGCGCGCTTGGCCGGCGGCAGCAGCCTGACCAGCGCACGCATATGCGAGGCGGTCATCGGCAGGAACAGGTCGCTGTCGTTGATTTCCTGACGCGTGATGCGATGCGCAAAATGGTGCGCCGGAATCTCATAGCCGCGCTGCCGCAACACCACGACCGCGCGGGGATCGATCGGATGACCGTATTCCTCGTCGCTGACGCCGCTGGACATGACCCGCACCCGGTCGGAGAGCTTACGCTCGTTGAACCGTTCACGCAGGATGATTTCCGCCATCGGCGACCGGCAGATATTGCCGGTGCACACGGTCATCACCGTGTAGCGCGGGTCCTGTGATGATTGCATAGCGGCCATGCGGAAGCCCCTTTCGCGATTGATTGATGTGCGAATCGATACGAGCCGGAGAGTGCGGACCGCTCATGGCAGTCCGCGGCTACGAATCACAACGCCTCGTCGTCCTCCGTCTCGCCGCCGGTCTTGCGGTACGTTTCGAACCGGTACTCGCGGATGCCGTTCTCCGGATGCTTCGGCAGCATCCACGGCGTGACGTCGACAAGTTTCCACAACCCGGTGGAGACGAGCTCCTCCATATCCGGCGCATACGTGTCTGCGTCCACCGCTGCACGGATACGCGTGACGAATACCTGCTTGGCGAACGGCAAGGCCTCACGGAATATCTGTGCACCGCCGATCACCCAGATTTCGCTGCGGTCGAGCCCGTCATCGGGAATCGCTTCCTGCCGTGCCAGATCGAAGGCGTCGTCAAGGTTCTCGACCACCGTCGCCCCAGGCGCCTGATAGCCGCTGTTGCGCGATACGACGATGTTGTCGCGGTTCGGCAACGGGCGGAACTTCGGGTCGAGCGATTCCCAGGTCTTGCGTCCCATGATGACCGGATGCGAGACGGTCAGTTCCTTGAACCGCTTCATATCTTCGGCCAAGTGCCACGGCATGCCGCCTTGGAAACCGATGGCACCTTCGCGTCCCTCATTGTCGCGCGCCTGTGCCCAAATCAAATTCACCGTAAAGGTCTTGGGATAATCATCACCCCAATCCTCGGTGTCGTCCAGCCCGGCCATACCGGGCTTGCGTTCGTGATAGCCGCTTTGGCTACTGTCATACCCCATTTCATAAACTCCTTGAACTCAATGGACTGGGATTAGTGTAGACGATGCTTCAGACGGCAACCGGCGCCTTGATGGTCGGATGATGCTGATAGCCGACCACTTTGAAGTCGTCATACGTGTAATCGAACAGCGAATCCGTCTTGCGGATCTCCATCTGCGGGTACGGGTACGGGGTGCGGGAGAGCTGCTCGAGCACCTGGTCGATATGATTGTCGTACACATGGCAATCTCCGCCGGTCCACACGAACTCACCGGGTTTCAAATCGGTCTGCTGCGCGATCATCATGGTGAGCAGCGAATAGGACGCGATATTGAACGGTACGCCGAGGAACATATCGCAGCTGCGCTGATACAGCTGGCATGACAGCTTGCCGTCCGCCACATAGAACTGGAACAGCGCATGGCATGGCGGCAGGGCCATATGCTCGACTTCCGCGGGATTCCAAGCGCTGACGACCATACGGCGGGAATCGGGATGGTTGCGGATCAGATCAAGCACATTGGAAATCTGGTCGATGGTGCGGTTGGGGTCCTCGGGCGTCGGCGCCGGCCAGCTACGCCATTGTGCGCCGTACACAGGGCCCAAATCGCCGTTCTCGTCGGCCCACTCATCCCAGATATGCACGTTGTTCTCCTGAAGCCAACGCACGTTGGTGGAACCCTTGAGGAACCACAGCAGTTCGTAAGCGATGCCGCGGAAGAACACGGTCTTGGTGGTGAGCAGCGGGAAATATTGGCTCAGATCGAAGCGCATCTGCTGACCGAACAGCGAAATCGTACCGGTACCAGTGCGGTCTGATTTCAGCGTCCCCTCCTTGAGGATCTTGCGGACCAAGTCCTCGTAGGGCATGGGAATGTCCGTCTGCGGGCGTTCCGGAATACGGGTGCGAATATCAGCAAGCTGTTCGGCGGTCAAAGGCATGACCCTATGGTAGCAGTGCCCCGCCGATTTACGCCGGTAGCCATCCTGCAAACGACTCTGTATCAGCCCAAACACCGGCGTGTGATACCGGGCGTGACATCGCTGCAGATGCGGTCGAGTCCACGAATCCCGCTGTGAGCGGATATCGGGCAGGTGCTTGGGCTAATCTGTAAGCATCGGCGCGAGAAGCGCGCCAGCAACTCCAGGAGGCACAACATGGGCAAAAGGCTCTGGGTAGAACGCAACAAGGACGGTTCATGGGACGCGTTCAGCGAGGACGGCGCGCATCTCAAGTTCGGCAAGGGCAAGGGCCTGTTCACCCCCGGCGACCTCATGAAGGTCGCGCTGGCGGGCTGCGCGGCGCTGTCCAGCCAGTTCCCGGTCGAGAACACGCTGGGTGAGGGCTCGGGCGCAAAAATCGTCGTTGACGGCACCTATGACCCGGAAAGCGATTCCTACCTGTCCTTCGAGGAGCAGGTGAACGTGGACGCGACTTCCGCCGATCTGAGCGAGGAAGATGCAGCCAAGCTCAAGGAGCGTGTCGCCCGTCACATCGAAAAGGGCTGCACGGTCGCCCATACGTACCGTCAGGAAACGCCGGTGCGCGTGAACGTCACGGTGCGCAAGTAATCAGCCGGTTATATATGCTGATGCCGCCATCCGCAGGTGTTGCAGATGGCGGCATCAGCATATTGAAGGGGCGTCAGGCAAGCTGCCGGACACCAAATCCCTACTTATGCTCCGGGTCGATCTTCGACTCGATGGCGCTGGCCTGCTCAGCGCCGGCGGTGGGCACCTGAACGGCCTCGACACCGGAAATATCGTCAATCGGCTTGGTCGGGACATCCGCCGGAGAGCTGGGTACGGTGTCGAGCTGGGATTCCGCCGCTTCCACGTACTTGCGCGGCACCACATACACCGGGCTGACCGCATGCTGGAGCAGACCCTGGCTGGTGGAACCAAGCAGCAGGCCGGTGAATCCACCGCGACCGCGCGAGCCGACTACCACGACGTCATGGTCATAACTCGCCTTCGTGAGCGTTTCGACCGCATTGCCTGGCACAATCTCCTTGTGGATTTCAAGGTCGGGATGAGCCTGCTCAATCGGCTTGATGCGTACGGCAAGGTCATCCATGTACGAATCCATGACGCCCTTGTCTTCTGCGGCGCCCTTGACATTTGGCACAGCGGAGATTACATCGAGCTGAGCCTTCCAGCTTGACGCGAAATCAGCAGCGATCTCAAGCGCCTTGAGGCCCCACTTGGATTCGTCGGAGCCGACGGCGACACGCGTGATCTTGTTGTTCAAGTGCATGAGGTTGCCTTCGTCATCGGTGTACGGTACGACGACGATCGGGCAGTACGCGTATGCGGGCAGTGAGGAGCTCGTGGTGCCCAGCAGCCGCTCGGCAAGACCGCCCTTGCCCCGGTTTCCGATGACGATGAGGTTGTAATTGCGCGACAGCTCGACGAACACCGACGCAGGATCGCCCGTAACGATCAGTGTCGCCGCTTTGACACCCTGCTCATCGGCGATGGCCTTCGCCTTGGACAGGATTTCCTGTGCATCATTGTGCGCGGCGTTGTCGTCGCCCATCGCGGTGTATGTGGCATCGAATGATACGGCGGCATAACTCGGCAGCGAGTACGCGCACACGATCTGCAGGGTCAGTCCCGCATGCTTCGCATAGTTCGCAGCCCACCATGTGGCCTTGTAACTTGCATGGGATCCATCCACGCCAACGAGGATTGCCTTGTCGTTAATCATGACGACCTCCTTCATTCATTGGCGGCGCAGCGGTACGCCACCACTACTTTCACCTTACTCCACCATTGTGGGTCTTTCGGGAAAGTGTTGCAAGAAAAACCTGGAAATCTGGTACAGCTGCGATTGAGACCCCGGAAAACAGATAAGGCGCCCGACTGGGGCGCCTTACCAGTGAATACTGTCACTGGCAGCGAGTCAGAACCGCCGCTAGAGCAGCCGGCGGATGGAGTAGGACCCGCTATACGCGTATGCGACTGGCGTATACACGGTTCCTGCATTCTTGTTCAATGCGTTGACCACCATGCCGTTGCCGACGTAGATGCCCGAATGCGCACCATTGGCGATGATATCGCCGGGCTGCGCCTCGGCCAAAGAAGGCACCGCCGTACCGAGCGCGGCCTGAGCACCGGAATAATGGGGCAGGCTGATGCCCATCTGCGCGAACACATACTGCACGAAGCCGGAGCAATCCCAGCCGGCAGGAGTATTGCCGCCTGAGACATACGGAACCACACCCACGAACTGCGCCGCGTAGGCGACCAGAGCGCTGGCCGATGCACTGTCAGGCGGGTTGACCGTCACAGTGCCGCTCGGGCTTGATGCAGAAGCACTCAAGCTGCTGCGGCTTTGCGAACGGCTCGCCGCCTGCTGCTGGGCCTGGGCCGCAGCCTGGGCGGCCGCCTGCGC
Source organism: Bifidobacterium thermacidophilum subsp. thermacidophilum DSM 15837 (assembly GCF_000426425.1). Classification (NCBI taxonomy): domain Bacteria; kingdom Bacillati; phylum Actinomycetota; class Actinomycetes; order Bifidobacteriales; family Bifidobacteriaceae; genus Bifidobacterium; species Bifidobacterium thermacidophilum. Next base: position 271,951 of record NZ_AUFI01000006.1, on the reverse strand, counting down.
CGCTGCTTGTGCTGCAGCCTGTTCCGCTGCGGCCTTGGCCTCAGCTTCCTTTTCTGCCGTGGACTTGGTCTGCGGCGGATTCAACGATTCAATGCCACCCCAGTTCGAGGAGGAATCCACGCTGGTCGACGTCGATTCGGCGAGCAGATTCTTCTTGACGGTTGTGGTCTTGGGGAACGAACGCGACGACGTAACCGCTTCGTCGGTCGTCGTGGACTGTGCGGACGCTGAAGGGGCAATCGCCGCCAACGATATACACGCGGCTGCAACTGCGACCATCGCTGTAAGAGATCTACCTAGTTTCATCATCGTTACAACACAATAGCATGCCAAACTTACAGAAATCTGAGACCTATGCGCCGCACCCGCGCAATACCGCAGGACACGCCGAAAAAGTCGCCAATCGCAACGCCGATAACGCAATCATCATGCACGACGACACAACTGAAATCCGCTCGGGCATCCCCGCCAGCAATCAGCTGCAATCAGCGAAACATCAAGGGAAAATCAGTAATGGATGAACTGCAATTGCGAAGCCTGGTCCGCGCTGAAAGTACGGGAAACCGTTTTGCCGTTGAGCGACGCGCCGCATTCCGAGGTCACAATCGAACCGTCGGCGTTGATCTGCTCGACGATGGCGACATGGCCGTACACCGCGCTCGAACCGAACTGTCCGCGCTGGAACACGATAACATCGCCGACATGGCGCGGAGTGGAATCAACCCAATAGCCCAGCTTCTTCGCGGATGCTGCCCACTGGGCCCCATCGCCAAGATGGGAACCGACCGGTAGCCCAAGCTGATGACGGCGAACATACGCCCACCATGTGCACTGGCTGAACGAATACTGGTTACCGGAATCACCCGAATCGTGATTGGGATCGAAACCGGAGGGAAGAATGCTCTTATCGGCTTCATACAGCACTGCAACCGCAGGATTCGACACAGTCGTCTGTGACATCTGCGCGACGTCAAGCTCGGAGTTCGAAGCGCCCAAGGACCAGTTGCCTGAACTCGTCGTGCTGTCTGAGGCCGAAAAACCAAGAGACGTACGTTCTTGTGAACGGGACACCGAACTGCCCGTCGCCGACTTGGTGGTCTGGACAGTGGTGGTACCCGTTTCGGATGAAGCGAGCGACGTCGTGGCATTCATATTGCTCAAGCTCAAGGCCGCCGCAGCCGCACCGGCCAACGCGACCATGGAGCCTGAAGCCATGAACCGGGACTTGCGGCGGGCCGCACGGGCCGATTCACGAATGGCACGTCTGGTCAGCGGCGCCACTTCCTCGAGTTTCGCCGCGAGCGCCGGATCAAGACCCAGTGTCTGTTCGGCACCATCGGCGCGCATGGCACGCACACCACGCACGGCATGCGCCGCATGGGAACCACGGGGGGATGACGCAAGTACATCGGCTACGCGGAAATGACGACCCGTTCGCGTCGTCTTTCGTGCCGCATGCTTCATACTCGAGTACTCCTTGTGCCGTCATCCTGAAAGCCCGTGGGAAACCGCAGGCCGGAACCAATCCGCCGCTTCCTGTGCCGCGTACACGGCGGGAGGCGACCGGTGTGATCAATTATTGCCCCACCTTACAACCCCTCCTGCCCACATGGCAACACGTCAAACGTTGCACTCAAGTCATCCACACCGCGACAACCACCGAGGCTCAACGGATTTCAGGCGGCAAGCACGACCGCATCGGCGTGTCCTACAATCACGAATCCGGTTGCTCGCCCCGACTGGCAAGCAGTAGCCGGCAACCATCGGGGGCATCCATGGCAATGACCACGATATGTACGGGGGATGTCGGCAATCCACCCGATTGGCTACCCTAGCAAGCATGAGCAATACAGTAACAATTCCCGAATCCATGCTTCCGCGGGACGGTCGGTTCGGCTCCGGTCCGAGCAAAATCCGCCCTGAGCAGGTGCAGGCTCTCGACGCCGGCGCCACCAAGCTGCTCGGCACCTCCCACCGCCAGGCGCCGGTCAAGCAGCTCGTCGGGTCCATTCGCGAGGGTCTTGCTCAGTTCTTCACCATCCCCGACGGGTATGAAGTCGTTCTCGGCAACGGCGGCGCGACCGCGTTCTGGGATATGGCGTGTGCTTCGCTCATCACCCGCAAGGCGGCCTTCGGCGTATACGGCTCTTTCAGCGAGAAGTTCGCCATCGAGGCCGACAAGACCCCGTTCCTTGAGAAGCCGGAGATTTTCCGCTCAGAACCGGGAACCTATCGACTCCCCAAGCTCACCGAGTACGTGGACACCTACTGCTGGGCTCATAACGAAACCTCAACAGGCGTGGCAACACCGGTCAAGCGGATCCCCGGCAGCGTTGAACAGGGCGCCATCACCTTGGTGGACGCAACCAGCGGTGCCGGCGTTCTGCCGGTCGACATCTCCCAGACCGATGCCTATTACTTCTCCCCGCAGAAGGCGTTCGGCTCCGACGGCGGCCTGTGGATCGCCATCCTCTCCCCCGCTGCCATCGAACGCGCGTATGCGTTGGAGGAAAGCACGAAGCTCGAGGGCGCGCGGCGCTGGGTTCCCGCCTTCCTGTCCCTGAAATCCGCAATCGACAACTCCCGCAAGGATCAGACGCTCAACACGCCGTCCGTGGCCAACCTAATCATGCTGGAAAACCAGATCCGTTGGCTCAACGACAACGGCGGGCTGGCATGGGCCCACGCCCGGTGCACGAAATCCGCCTCGCTGCTGTACCAGTGGGCGGAACGCAGCGAATATGCACACCCCTTCGTCGAGGACGAATCCGCCCAGTCCACCGCGACCGTGACCATCGATCTGGATGACGCAATCAGCGCCAAGCAGGTCATCCAAGCGCTTCGCGACAACGGAATCGTCGATACCGGCGGATACCGCAAGCTCGGACGCAACCAGCTGCGCATCGGCGTCTTCCCGTCGGTCGAACCGTCCGATATTGTGGCGCTCACCAAGTGCGTCGACTACATCGTCGAGCACCTGTAATCGGGAATTCATCCGATATTTCAACTGCCTACGTCTGCCGTGGTGCGGGCGTAGGCAGTTTTGTTTTTCGTGGGATCGGGATATAGTCGGAACCGAAACACGAAACCAGAAAACGAAACCGGAACGTCGTACCGGAATCTCAATATCTCGCAACATACGCCGATGCGGCGAGATATTGAGAAAAACATCTGAAAAACTCGGCGGTTTCGCGAATATCGAGAGATTTTGAGATTTCACAACGCACCCCGCACATGCCGCAGCGCTTTCAAGGACTGGAATTTCAACGTTTTACGGCAGCTGCCCAACGGAACGGCACATACGGAATCTGAAAAAATCTCGATATCGCGGCGTTAACAGAGATTATGAGACTTTTCCCTGAAAATCTCGACGATTCCACGCTGTCGTCGAGATTTTCAGATTTTCTCTGTCTAGCAGCCGACGACAACACCATAAGACGCGTCACACCTGCGTCGTCGCCATGAGGAAGGAACCGCCGACCAGGTCATCCCGACCGGCTTGGCCATCTCGACCGGATACGCTTTCGCCTTCATCCCCGGCGGATTCCAGAGTGACCCACCCTTCGCAGGCGGGCACGAACACCGCCTGTCCTGCGGAAAGCACGCGGGATTCCTGTTCGCTGGAGCATCGCACCATCCCATGGGTACACAACACGATACGCGGCTTGTTGCGCCCTTGGTTCACACGTCCCAAGGTCAGCTGCCGCAACAACGCACCATAGCGCCGATGAACCCTGTCCATCACCGGCCACGCCTGGGCGTGCGGACCGGTGGTGCCGTACGCCAGCATGAACTGATCGATATGCGGCCGGTACACAATGAGGTTGCCATCACGCGTCGCCATGTCCCCGAACTGTGCATCGGCAGGATCCACCGGGGCTCCGGGCTGACAGTTGAGCGTATGCAGCAACCGTGGAATGTCCTTATGTTTCACGGTCATTCCCGCTCTGAGCACATTGTCTGAATTGTTCATGATTTCAGCGGCCGTGCCATGGATGTACGCGTGCGGGGTCCCAGCAGGGATGAACACGGATTCACCCTCCTGAAGCGAGACCGGATTGAGCATCAGCAATGTGAGTACGCTGGGATCTGCGGGAAACGCCTCGGCGGCGGCGAGCGCATGTCGGAACGCGAGCCGGGAGACAGGATCGCTGACACGCAGCGAGGCATATCGCAACTGCGCTTGCAGATCGTCCGTCGGCGGAGCGGTAATCGCTGTATAGAAGGCACGGAAAATGCGTCGACGTGAATCAGGCCAGACCATCGAGGACACCGGCATCATCGCATCGGCCTGCTCGAATCCCTCCGGTGTCTGTCCGATGCGCATGGTCCGTTCGGTCAACGCTTCGACCATGCGCGATGCGAGCGGATGGCCGACCATGCTGAGATTACGCAACATGAAGCGGATGGTGCCGAAGCCGACGGAAGCGTGGAACGGCTCTAGGGCGACGACCATCTCGCTTTTCGCTGCGGTGTCATGGAACGAGCGTTCCGGGGCGTCCATCGCTATACCTTGCGCGTTTTGAGCGTTGAACCCTGCGCGCGCTTCAAAATCCACGGGATGCACCTGCAGCGACAGAGGGATACGTGCAGCGATGATTTTGAACAGGAAGGGCAGTTCCGGGCCGAACTGCTCGGATACGCGCCGCCCGACCATTGCTTCAGGATGGTCTCGAATCGCCTGCGGCACCGTGGTGAACGAACCGTCCGGGGCTTCAAGCCGCGAGGGCGACTGCGGGTGCCCGCTGAACCACATTTCGGCGAGCGGCTGGCCGTCGTCCAGCATCTGCGCAGGAAGCTCGTCGGCGAACAGGGTTTGCAGACGGCTGTATGATCCCCACGCATAGCGCTTTGGGACTGGACGTATCACATACACGGCTGTGGCAATCCTTTCTTCCGGCGAACAACACCTTATAAGGTTACCCCGCACGTTATGGTAATGGTATGAAGTTGGCTCCGATTTTCGATCCGGCGGCCCGCAGGCCGTCGCCCAAGCCCGCGCGTGTCGACCTGAGAAAAGTGTTCCTCATTGGTACGGCGGTGTGGATGGCGGCATTGATTGTGTGCGCTATGCTCCTCGCCTTGCATGTGCCCGCACTCAAGGAGCTGGTTGTATGCGTCGCCGGCGTGCTCGTCGGAATCATCCTGCTTGTCTGGGAGCATTTCGACCGTTGGGATTATCGCAGGCTCGGAAAATAGCCGCTGCGCCACCTTCCCGCTGTTGCAGCGGCGCTGACTCGAATCGGTAACCAACGGCGCAGAAAACTCACGTATCACGAACATCACTAGTACCCGTGCGCCCCGGGTGCCTTGAGCATCCACAGATTACGGTGCCCGGTCTGCCCGCTTAGATCAGGTTCGCAGATTCAGGCTGTCACTATGTCCTGCGCAAGCGGCAGCGACATCGTAAACGTGCTCCCCTGCCCGGGAACGCTCCATACCGTCACGTTGCCGTGATGGGTCAGCGCCACATGTTTGACAATCGCAAGCCCCAGACCAATGCCATGCTCGGTCCGCTCGTTCTGCTCACTGCCACGGTAGAAACGCTCGAATACACGCTCTTGCTCGGCTTTCGCAATACCGCATCCGCGATCGATGACACTGACGGATGCGTGCCCGCAATCCTGCGAGCGCTTGACTGAGACCGCGACTGTCGAGCCTTGAGGGGAATACCCGATAGCGTTTTCGATGAGCTTGCCTACCGCGGCCTTGATCTGATCGGATTCGCCGTTGATATCAAGACTGTCGTCTCCGGACAGCTCGAGCTGCACTCCGGCTTGCTGCGCCTGCCCGAGATGGGATTGCACGACATCGCGCAGCTGGTCCATGACATTGATCCGGTTATGGCTCGAAGGGGTGACGGGTTCCTGCGAGCGGATGAGCAGCAGCAAATCGGAAACCATATGCTCCATGTGTTTGCACGCGCGTCTCACTTCGACGGCCTGCCGCTTGACCGACTCACGGTCAAGATCATCATGCTCCAGCGAATCCGCAAGACGCTCCAACGCTTGCGAAGGCTCGATGAGCTGTTCAGAAACGTTCTGGATGAAGGATTCGCGGACTTGGCTGAACCGGATTGATTCGCTGACGTCATCCAGCAGCACGACGACGAAACGCGAATTGATTCTGCCGACGGTGACTTTCAGCCAATTCGGACGCGATACGCCGTTGATGACCCGGACCTGCTGCAATCCCGTATCCTGCGCCGACTCCCCTTTCGGCCCGACGATACGCTGTGGGACGGTCTGTGTGGTGATATCCAGCTGTTTGCGCCCGCCGGCGCTGCGCACTTCATGGACTGCCGCGAGGATATCTTCGTTGCACAACGACTCGTCCCGTACCACACCGAGCGTATACGCGGCGGAGCTCGCCCTAATGACGTCATCGTGGTCGTCTACCACGGCAGATGCAACCGGAATCATCGCCAAAAGCGCTTGCGTGGAATCCTCAAGGTCTTCCACGTCTTGCCGCCCCTGCCGCTGGTCTGCGCGATGTCCCAGCCCCAGAAAATCGCCTTGTGGGTGGGAGGTGAGACGCCGCAACGGATTGATCCCATGATGAATATCGTTCAACGTCACGGCGACGACGGCAGCCGCACAGGCGGCGATCGTCACCGCGACCACGCAATACCATACAGTCCAGAATGAACCCATGCGGCCATTGTCGCACAGTTTGCTGTGGCGATGCCACACCGAGACGGCACCAAGATGAACCGCAGATGAACGGTTACATGAATTCTGCACGAACCATCGTCAACTACGTCCAGCTGATGTGGCATTCCGCACGTGTTGCGAATAGACTGGGAGGAGTGGCGACTGCGGCAACAGCATCCGATGAGCAATAAGGAAGCGTGCGCGACCGCTCACGCAGCGAATGGAACAATCCCGGAAAGGCAGAGCAATGCGCGTTATTTTCAATGAGGAGATGAAAGCCGTCGCCGACGATCTCGATCGTATGGCGCAAGACGTCCGCAAGGCGATCAACGGCGCTGGGGATGCGCTGATGAACGCGGATATCGACAAGGCTCAGGCGGTTATTGACGGCGATATCGAAATCGATGCTTTGGAGTCCAGCATCCTTGACCAGTGCGTGAGGCTGCTGGCCAAGCAAAACCCGGTGGCGACCGATTTGAGAGTCGTCGTCTCTACCTTGCGCCTGGCTTCGACTTTCGAGCGCATGGGCGATCTGGCCCGGCATATCGCGGAGGCTGCCCGTCGCGCCTATCCGCAGAATGCGTTGCCTGAGGAGTCCCGTGAGATCTTCACGCAGATGGTTGCGTTCCTGCGCAACACGGCTGACCGCATTGCGGACATGCTCGCGGACAGGGACACGAAGATCGCGGAGAACATCATCCTCGATGACGACAAGCTTGACCAACTGCACCATCAGACCTTTGAACTGGTGCTCTCGGATCAGTGGAACGGCACGAAGCAGCAACTCATCGATGTGGTGCTGATCGGTCGCTTCCTCGAGCGGCTCGGCGATCACGCGGTGTCCGCTGCGCGGCGCGTGATGTACATCGTGTCCGGCTTCGATCCGAGCAAGGACCCCGGCCGCGACGAAGACACGCCCGTCGTTGACCTGTGACCGAAACCACTGAACAGCGGGTGCCGTCAATCAGATTCTGAAACAGGCGGGCCTGCGCGTACGTACAGCTGCGCACGTATAGCTTTGTTGGTACCTTATCCCGCTACCGTCTCCTACTGTCGCCCCCGCAGAATGCAAGTGCCCGCGCCGCCTGATATAGGTGACGCGGGCACTTGCGAAAGAGTTCAGGCCTATGCCTGCAAACCGGACTTACTTGCCCTGGTTGGCGACAGCGGCGGCACCGGCAGCGGCAGCCTCAGGATCGAGGTACTCGCCACGCGGCTTAATCGGCTTGAAGTTCTCGTCCAGCTCGTACAGCAGCGGGATGGCGGTCGGGATGTTGACCTTGGCGATCTCTTCTTCCGACAGGCCGTCAAGCATCTTGACAATGGCGCGCAGAGAGTTGCCATGAGCGGCAATCAGAACCGTCTTGCCAGCCTTAAGTTCAGGCTCGATGGCGGACTTGAAATACGGCTCGACGCGCTTGACAACATCGGCCAGGCACTCGGCTTTCGGAACCGGATCGCCGGTGTAGCGCGGATCATGGTTCTGCGCGTACTCGTCGTTCGGATCGATCTCTGGCGGCGGGGTGGCATAGGAGCGGCGCCACAGCATGAACTTCTCATCGCCGTATTCCTCGCGGATGGCCTTCTTGTTCTTGCCCTGCAGCGCACCGTAGTGACGCTCGTTCAGGCGCCAGCTGCGCTGGACAGGAATCCACAGGCGATCGGCTTCGTCAAGCGCGTAATTCGCGGTGTTGATGGCGCGGCGCAGCAAGGAGGTGAACACGATGTCCGGCAGGACGTTCTTCTCCTTGAGCAGCTGGCCACCACGCTTGGCTTCCTCGACGCCCTGCTCGGTCAGCGGGACGTCCACCCAGCCGGTGAACTGATTGGTCTTGTTCCATGCGCTCTGACCATGTCGGAGCAGTACTAGTTTGTAAGTCATGATCCCAGTCTAGCGCCCCGGCCTCCCAAATGTGGCCCTCTTGCGCGAAGTGCGGACACAGCCGTCATCCCTCCGTTTCTCACCCACATTCAGGTAGCGCCTCTACACCAGAAAAGCCGCTGCAGCGAAAACCAGCGATACCGACAGGGAACCCAACGTACACAACGGCAGGGCACGGCGATAATCAACACGGCTGATTGCGTCACAGGCCGCTATCTGGACCACGCACATGAACACACAGACCGCAATGATGACAGGAATCGACACAAACCACCCGGCGACCAGGGCGATGGCCAGAATCGAGGCGACGACCAGCAGCGCGTCCGCGAATACCGTGCCCCATGTTTGACCGAACGCGGTCATCCACGTATGCTTGCCATGTTCGCGGTCGGATTCGATATCGCGCAGGTTATTCACACACAATACAGCGACCGCGACCAGTCCGTTCGCGGCCCCCGCGCCTACGCCACCCGCCGTAATCCTGCCAGACAATGCGAACATCGTGCCGCATGCGGCCACCAGCCCGAAGAACACAAATACGAAGACCTCGCCCAAATAGTGGTACCCGTACGGGTGGCTTCCCCCCACGTAGCACCATGCAGCCAACAGTGAAGCCACACCGACCACGATGAACCACCAGTATCCGGTCAGGGCACAGACAGCCAGGCCGCAGGCGCAAGCCGCCACCGCATTCGTCCCCGCTGCGAACAGCACCCGCCGGGGATTGACGCCGGAAGCGACCAGACGCGCCGGCGCACGCACCGCAGCTTGCTCATCGGCCGCATGTCCAGCCGCACCTGCGGCATCCCGGTGCTCATCGGTACCGCGGATGCCATCCGAGTAATCATTCGCGAAATTCGCCGCGATCTGCAGGAACAACGCCACACCCATACACAACAGCATCACCGCAAGGAACCGCGTATCGTACGGCGCACCCGACACGCTCGCAACAGCGGCGCCGGTAATGACCGGAGCCACCGCCAAAGGCAGCGTTTTCGGCCGGGCTCCACGAATCCAATCCGCGAATCTCATCTCTCTCATACCTCCTCCCTACTCCTCTGCTCTGACGAAATCGCCGATCAACAGGCCATCAACTATATCCGTTGCGGCCGCACGAGGCAATGGTGCAAGCCACGAAAACAGCACGCATTGTGTGAGGATCCGCTCACACAACGGCACCTCGATGAGCGGCGCCCGAGGCAATCGGCACGACAGACCGTCACCATGCGAGGATTCACTCACACAACGGCACCTTGTCTTGCCGAACCAAGCGTCCTCAGCACCCGCATGCCGAGTTTTGTGAGGATCGGCTCACACCATAAACCCTTGGAATCAGCCGTCAGATGACCGGCCGACAACCTTGTATTGCAAATCAGCAGTCGCCCTGACTCCCTGACGAAAATAAGATACTCATGAGTATTAATCAGACGAAAATCGCATCCGCAGCATTGCAATCACCAGTCATTTTCCAACGCTGTGGATTCAATTTCCCGTAAAGACAACAACATTGTTGTTCCCAAACTGGTGACGCTAAGTCCATCGTCGGCATAACCAATTTGGGAATCTGGGCAATGCCCAGCAATCGACACATTGGTGCCGGTTCAGAATCCTCGAGAATCCTCGAGAATCCTCAAGAATCCTGAACCGGCACCAATGCTTGGACATCCGCGAACCTGCGAAACCCCAGAGTCCGGACACCCGGATGGCTTACTGAAGGTTCAGCGGCTTGGTCAGCGGGAAGGTAATCGTCTCGCGGATGGTCGCGCCGGTCAGCGCGATGAGCAGACGGTCGATGCCCATACCGGTACCGCCGGCCGGCGGCATACCCACGCCGAGCGCCTCGAGGAAGTCCTCGTCGATATCCATGGCCTCGACATCGCCGGCGAGCGCGTCTTTGGCCTGGGCGACGAAGCGTTCGCGCTGGACCACGGGATCGTTGAGCTCGGAATAGCCGGTCGCCAGCTCGAAGCCACGCACGTACAAATCCCACTTCTCCACCACGCCGGGCTTTGAACGGTGGGACTTGACCAGCGGGCTGGTCTCCACCGGGAAGTCGCGTACGAAGGTCGGCTCGTACAGCTTGTCCTCGTAGAAGTGCTCCCACAGGTGCTCGACCAGCTTGCCATGGTTCTCCACGTCGTCGCGTTCCACACCGAGCTTGTCGGCGATCTCGCCCAGGTGCTCGACCGACGTGCCCGGATTGTCCGGCCCGCCGTTCGGAACGATTTCCTCGCCCAGCGCCTCGGAGAGCGAATCGTACATGCTGATGGTCTTCCATTCACCGCCGAAATCGTATTCCTCACCGTTGAGCAACGTGACCTTCGTACTGCCGAAGGCGTCAAGCGCGGACTTGACGATGAGCTCCTTGACCAGCGCGGCGATCGTGTCGTAGTTGCCGTACGCCTGATAGGCCTCAAGCATGGTGAACTCGGGGGCGTGCGTGGCGTCGACACCTTCGTTACGGAAATCGCGGTTGATTTCGAACACGCGGTCGATACCGCCCACGAGGCAGCGCTTGAGGAACAGTTCCGGGGCGATGCGCAGATACAGGTCGATATCGAAGGCGTTCATATGCGTGGTGAACGGGCGTGCCGCGGCGCCGCCGTGCACGGTCTGCAGCATTGGCGTTTCTACCTCGAGGAAGTCATGGCCTTCGAAAGTGTGGCGCAGCGAGGAGACCACGGCGGAACGCTTACGCACCATATCGCGAATGCGTTCGTCGGCGATCATGCCGATGTACGGCTTGCGGGTGCGCGTGTCGTCGCTCAGCTCCTTATGCAGGGCAGGCAACGGCTGCAGGGCCTTCGCCGCGATACGCCATTCGCTGGCGAAGACGGACAGTTCGCCGGTCTTCGAAGCGATGACACGGCCCTTGAGGAACAGGTGGTCGCCCAAATCGACCATCTGCTTGAACTGCTTCAAGGAATCCGCGCCAATCTCCTTCTTGGAGATCATGCCTTGGATGGCGGTGCCGTCGCCTTGGGCGAGCTTGACGAAGCACAGGCCGCCGCCGTTGCGCAGGAAAAGCACGCGACCGGCGATGCCGACGACATCCTGCGTCTCGTCACCGGCGTTGAGCTTGCCGTCGTACTTGGCGCGTACCTCGCCGATGGTGGCGGTCACATCGACATGGACCGGGTACGGCTGCACGCCCTCCTTGAGCATGAGCGCACGCTTGGCGACACGCATCTGCACCTGCTCGGGGTGCGCGAGCGGGCCGAATTCCTTGTTGCTCGGGTCGATCGCCTCGTCAAGGCTCTTGCCTTCATCAATATTGGAGCGGATCTTCTTGTCCTGCTCCAGCAGAAGCTCGGCATGTTCGACGGTCGTCATGACCGGCGCGTCTTCAGGTTGCTGGGTATGCTGTTCCGCAGTATCTTCAGCGGATTGTTCAGGATTCGTCATGCACCCCAGTGTATCGAAGTGCCAATACACAACGCGACACACCGATTTGGCATTGTTCTGCAATTGCTGTATGATAGCGGACGTTGCCAAAACGGGCTGTAGCGCAGCTTGGTAGCGCGCTTCGTTCGGGACGAAGAGGCCGCGGGTTCAAATCCCGCCAGCCCGACCATCAAAGGCCAAATCATTGGAATTCCAGTGATTTGGCCTTTCTTTTTTCGGTCGATAGGCCGACATGCTTGTCCGGCTTCCCATTCCGCAAACTGCCTACGCCGGGAGAGTCGCCAGCGTAACCAGTTTGTAGAGTGACGGCCGAAACAGGGCCACGTGTTCCTACGGGAGTTCATCACGAAAACCCGCATCCCGCGGTGTTCTCCCGCCCCTCCCCGCGCAACATCCGGCAAGATGAATCACAGGTGAACGCATGAGGAATTGGTACCAACTTCCGCCTGTGGGACAGTACAAACCCCCCAATCGGCCCCGTGTGAGAGTTAGGATGATACCAACGGATGCAAACGTCGCCAACGCTGCCGGCACCGAGGCAGCAACAGTCCAGCCGACCATGCTGCAAACCTATCCAACACCGGGCCGACGGTCTGCGATAAAGGAATACACACGCCATGGAGCACGACGACCAGAACAGTCCTCGACCGTTCACTCCGGCATTCCCGGCAGACAATTCCTTTGACGGTATCAGCTTCGACGCGGCAGGAACCTACCAAGGAGATGCCTCGGCTTCACCGACGACCATGACGCAACCACCTGTATTGCCCTCCCCCACACCGCAGACACCGCAGACTTCCCCGTCGCAGCCCCTTACACCGCAGGTGTCCCCGACGGTTTCCGCACAGCAATCCACGATGACGCAGATGCCGATCATCCCGATTATCGCGCCATACCCGCAATCCGCAGCGCAACAACCCCCTGTGCAGCAAACTCCGCTTGCCCCTGCGTCCCAGCAGCCTCTTCAATCTTCCGCGTCGAGCGCGCAACAACGTATCCAGCCTATGTCGCCCGCCAATCCGCAATCCCCTGCAGATCCGTACGCCGGGTATGCCCGTCAAGCCAGTCAGCCATTGCCCCCGATTGCGCCGTACAAGGGCAGGAAGGCCGCACGGTACTGGGAGAAAGCGCCGGACGACAATTACACCAATCCCAACTATCACAAGATATTCGACTGGTCGTGCTTCGGGCGCATCCTGCTGGTCACCGTGGTCATAACAGCAGTGATGTATGTCCTGTATCTCGCATACTACTGCGGCATGCTGATGCTGTTCCGCGGCCGCAGCATCCAGGAAATCTACTCCTCGCAGACGCCCGAAGTCACCACAGACGGCCTCGATTACCTGTTCTTCATCGTCGGCCTCATCAACATCCTGATCGCCGCACCGATATGTCAAGCGGTCGGCATGCGCGGACGCCACCCGTCGAAAGTGACCTACTGGCGCGACCGGCCGGAAATCGAACCGATGGTGGCGGCATGGGGCTTCGGCAAACGGACCTACCTCGGCTCCGGTATCGCCTCGCTCATCGACAAGGGGGCCGTCGGCGTCGATCCGCAAGGCCACATCTACCTGCGCGGCACACCTTCGTGCCCATTGACGCCTCCGGAAATCAAGCTTATGGACTTCCTTGCCGTCGCCTTCAAGGATTTCTATCGCGAACACCCTGATTTCGCCGGGGCTCCCGACGGTTCCGGCGCCCGGGTCAACCCGAGCGTCGCCGAACTGACTGACCATCTTTCCCGCAACGGCTTGAAGGCGTTGTCCGACGTCCAATCCGAGACCAGCCGGGCAGCGAATACCATCATGTATTCCATGGGCACGCCACGCATATTCATGCTGCTCGGATGCGCATTCGTCTCCGGGGTATTCAGCATGTTCGCCGGGACATCGATATTCACCGAAGCCGGCGGATGCGCGAGCCTGACACAGATCCTCATCCGACATGAAGGATTCACCTGGCTTGGTATCATGGCGCCCATCGCGAACCTGCTGTCCGTCGTCTATGCGGTCGCTGCCGCTGCTGTGCTGATCATCAACCAACGCAGGCTGCAAAGCATCAGAACCACCGCCTCCGACGGCAAACGGCAGATTGACATCCTTCGCATCTTCCTCGTGGTGTACTGCCTGATCACTCTGACGCTATCCCCCGTCCGCGCGGTCGGCATGGTGCTGGCCTGGTATCTGCTCATCGACGCGAACATCCCCACCAATCGCATCAACCTGCCGATGATGCGGCTGTACCATCATGTGCTCGGACTGGGCAAGTATCTCAAGGACTACAGCGACTTAAGCGAACGCGGCACCACGAGGGACGCCCAACTTTACGGCTGGAACCTCGCGTACGCGGTGGCGCTCGGTCTGGCGAAAGGCGAGCTCGCGTCGGTCGATCGCGTCGTGTGGAAGCTCTCCGGCTCCACTGCGCAGAGCGAACCCGTGGGCCGTCACGCATCTGCCAGCTCCAAAGAACCCGATCCCTTCGATAACTTGCGACGGTTGGGAATCCCAATCAATATCACAACGGAAGAGCTGAACCACAAGATAGACAACGTGGTTGTGCAGACCGCGGAAAAACACGGTATCAAGGCGGCGGCGTACAACAGCGATCGCGAAGCGTATGCTGCTCTAGTATCGGATGCGACAGAGCCCAGGCCCGATGACAATATGGCGCAGAAGTCGGTAAGGGCTTACGTGCGTTGGCTCAATGAGGAATTGGAGAAGCGGGACCATGACGAATCTTAATGATTTGGCGCACACCCATGATGACGACGATATGCCCGGCGATGGCGCGGATTCCACGCCGGCGCCGGACGCGTTGATGGCGGCGCTCAAGGCGGCGAATAATCCTGCTGCGTTGTTCGGCGCAAGGCCGTACACCGCAGCCGATGACGAAGATGCCGAAGCCTCGGATGATGCCGAAAACCGGAATGACAACGATTCCAACGATTCCGGCAATCACGCCTCAGACAGCCATCACCCACGATTTGACGTAGACACGTTCCTCGCCGGTCTGGACGCCATCCATGACAAGCATCGCGCGGGTCAAGACGCCGAAGCCTACTTGCAACAGGCAATGACCGATGCCGAAAACGCCGGCGACAACGCCGGATTGTTGACCGTCCTCAACGAAACGATGGGATTCTACCGTTCCCAGGGACGGCACGAGGACAACCAGTGGATTGTGCAACGGGCGCTCGAACTGGGCATCCGCATGGGAATCGCCGGCAGCGAGGCATGGACAACGACGCTCGTCAACGCCGCCACTGCCATGCGCGCCGCACGGCAATACGACCAAGCGGAAGACCTGTACCGCCAGGCGCTTGACAACGCGAAAACAACCTACGGACCCCGCGACAGGCGGCTTGCCGCGCTGCATAACAACCTGTCCATGCTCTACAGTGAGACGAACCGTCTGGGCGAGGCGCGCGACCAGCTCGTGCAGGCAATGGGCATCCTCGAGGATTCGGGCGCGGACCGGCACACGGACCCCGACATCGCATCCACCTACGTCAATCTTGCGCTAGTCGAACTGGAATTGTGGCATGAGGCGTGCAAGAACGAGGCCGCGGGCAGGAGCGAAGCGAATGTGCAATCCCCTGCCGTGTTACTTGACCAAGCCGACGACGACGCTCAGCATGCGTTGACAATCTACGATGAAGGCGATCTGACCCACAGCGCGCATTATGCTTCCGCGCTGGCTGCTGCGGCACAGGTACGTTTCATGCACGGCGCATTCGCAGATGCCGCTGCCTTGTATGGCAAGGCGCTCGACGTCATCGCCGAATGCTACGGCACCGACACGGAGTATTACCGGACCACCAGCGAGAATCTCCAGGCCGCCAAAGACGCGCTTGCCGAGCAATCGACATCCGCTGCACATGCCGCCGATCCGGCAACGCAAGAGCAACATGATGCACGACCCAACCACCGGCACGCCGGCAAGGGGAATATCCCTTCGGACAGTGCGGATCTCAAACCGGACATCACCGGTCTGCAACTGGCTCGGCGCACTTGGACGGAATTCGGCAAGCCGCTGATTGCGAAACGCTACCCGGAGTATCAAGGTCGCATCGCAGCCGGATTGGTTGGACATGGCTCGGAATGCTACGGTTTTGACGATTTGCTCTCCCGCGACCATGATTTCGGCCCTGGCTTCTGCCTGTGGCTGACCGACGAGGATTACGAGCGGATCGGCGAGCGCCTGCAATCGGACTACGACGCGCTGCCTGAACGATTCCTCGGGTTCGGACCGCGTCAGACCACACCGCGAGCGCAAGGTGCTGGCAGGCGGGTGGGAGTATTCCGTATCGGTGACTTCTTCGAATCCCTGACCGGATACTGCCAAGCCCCTAGTGCCAATCATCCGCATGAATGGCTGATGCTGGACGAGGCGACTCTCGCCACGGCGACCAACGGCCAGGTGTTCGCCGACCCGCTGGGCGCATTCTCCAAGACTCGCCAAGGTTTCAAACTCATGCCTGACGATGTGCGGTTGTCGCTGATTTCACGCCGATTGGGCATGATCAGCCAAGCCGGACAATACAATCTGCCCCGGATGCTGCGCCGCGGTGATGGCGGCGCGGCATGGCTGTCCATCAGCGAATTCGCGGACGCGGTCTCCTCGCTGGTGTTCCTCATCAACACGCCGGTTTCTGCCGGATACGCACCCTATTACAAGTGGCGATTCGCCGCCCTGCGCCGCCTCAGCGCCCGCATGGGTACGCGGCTCGCCGGCGTTTGCAAACAGCTGGAACAGGTTCTTCGCCTCTCAAGCGACGCCTGCTATGGCGAAGGGGCATCATCGCGTGAAGCCGCCGATGAAATCAGCACTGTGGTCAATGCCATATGCTCGGATATCGTCGCCGAACTCCAACGTGAAGGATTGACGCACAGCAACGAACGCTTCCTCGAATGGCAGCGACCGCATGTCGAGGCGCATATCGTCAGCGATGCCGCCTGTTTGCACAGCATCTAGGCGGGAGTTCGACGAACCGCCGGCAATGTGCCGAATGGTCGGCATTCGGTACTGGGCAGTAGGCGGTTCAGCGGCTGCGCGATTGTTTTCCAGCGGTTTCGTCTGCACAGTTGCGTCTGCACAGTTGCATCCGTACAGCCCCGTCTGCACAGTCGCGCTCAGCGTGTCGCAATAGCGCCGGCGGCGAATCAGGCCATGCATAGCGGGATGGGCATGCATATCATGGCGAATGTTCGCACTGCGAATCAGATAGAATCCGACAGAAAGAGGATGCCATGTCCCAACAGCCGCCGATGGTCACGGTCCGTGCCGACGATCCGATAGTTGAAACAGTGATTCGGCTGGAATGGGACCAGTTCCAACGCACGGACAATGAGGGCGGCCGGGCGGCATGCCAAGGCAACTGGCCGATGTTTCACGAGATGCGGCTGAGCCAGTTCCTCACCTGGACCCCGGCGCTGCTGGCAAGCTACGAGAACGATTTACGGCAGGCGGACCGCGTCGGGCGCAATCTGGTCACCGAAAAATACGCACGGATGATGGCCTCCACGGCGCCTGACATCTACCGCGAACGCATCGAACCGTATATTCCCCGACTTTCCGCACAACGGGTGGCGCGCCAGGAGCAGGTAATCGCCCGGCAAGTCGCATGGGCGCGCGAATTCGCGGGCCGCTGGCCGGCGCTCGGAGAGGCGATGCGCGTACTGACCACCGCCGAGGATACGCCTGAGCAGACGTCGTTCGAGACCTATCTGCGCGGCGAATTGGGCGCGTATTCGGATGACACTTTCGACGAATACGAGCGTCTGGTGGCGCATATCATCGAACAAGACGGCAACCTGACCGAGCAGACCGTACGCAACACGGTCCGGCTGGAGGGATATCCGGGGCTTGACGAAGCGCAGGCAGCACAGGCGCGACAGGCGGCGGCACAGGGCGCGAACTACCAGCAAGGCAGGCAAGAACCGCGCAATCCGCAAGATTCTCCATCCGGTGCGAAGGCATGAAAGGCGACGGGAAACCGCGAAATCAGGACAATCCAAGAATCAGGACAATCCAGACCACGAAGGCAGGAACGGCATTTGGACACCGCAACGGAAGACCATGAAGAACGCGAGGCAGCGGCCGGAACCGCAACCACCGGAACCGCAACGGCCGCGGAAACCCGGAAGGAGCGCGGACGTCACCGGCTCATGATCGTCGAAGGCGCGGCGCTCGTGGTTCTCTTCATCCTCGCTGGCATCGGTTCTGCAATCGGCGCAAACTGGCGGGTGAAACCGTATACGGACCATATCACGGTCGGTTCGTCCAGCACCACAATCGCGGCGAATGGCCTGTCAACCGCGCAAGAAGGCACCTACAAAGTCAAAACGACGAAACTTACCATCAAACTCACCGACACGGTCAGCGTGAACGCGATCTTGCGCGACCCGATCGGCGCCCCCGGCAAACGCCCCGCGTGCGTGTTCGTGCATGGCGCCGGGACCGGCAAGGCGTCTGAAGTGTACGGCGATATCGCCCCCGCGATGGCGTCCGCGGGCATCGTCACGTTGGTGCCGGACAAGCGGCTGGACAACTATTCATGGACGAGCCGCGACTATCAGGCCATGGCCCGCGACTATCTTGCCTCATGGAAGCTGCTGGCCGGATTGAACGACGTCAACCCCTCGCAGGTGGGCGTGTATGCGGAATCGGAAGGCACGTGGATCGCCACCGTCATGGCGAAACGACAGCCGGATATCGCGTTCATGATCCTCACATCCCCGCCGGTGGTGCCCGGGCGTGACCAGATGGCGATGGCGGCGACCTCATATGCGACCATCGCGGGTGCGCCTCAAAGCGTGGTCGATGAGCTGCCGACACTGATCAGCCTTGATTCCTCGCTTGTCGGGCTGGAGTATGCGGATTTCCCGGCACAAGATTATTACTCTGCGCTCACCATGCCGCTGCTCATCAATTACGGGACCATCGACCCGTCCATGCCCATCGAGCAGGGCGCGCGCACGCTAATCGATGCAGCGAAACGTAACGGCAATGCGAATGTGACGGTACGGTACTACCCGGCGAATCACCAGATGCGTACCGGCTCATCGCTGTCATTGCCCGGATTGCCGTTGGAACAGCATTACACGCATAATCTCGAGGATTGGGCCAACGCCATCGCCGCCGGCGCCACGGCTACGGACTGGGCCACGCCGATGATCGCCGGAAGTCAGCCACATCAACGGTTTGCGGCTCCTTCCAGAACACCGCATGGCATCATCGGGTCGGTTTCTCTGGCGCTCGCGTTGATGGTGGCGCAAATCCTGTGCGTAATCGCCGCTGTCATCGGGGCGGTTGCACTGTGGGTTAGCGGACGACTGCGCGCATCGAGAACGCAGACGCTGATGAGGCATAGTCATCAGTCCGAAGACACGCCGGCGGGTACTCCGCACTTCGGGCGCGGCACGGCTCCCCTACTCGCCGCAAGCGTCGTAGTTCCCGTATTGGTCGCCGGCGCACTCGGCTGGTATCTGGTCACGCTCGGGAAAGCGGCGTTGTCGCTGACGAATCGCGCCGACATACTGCGGCCTGGTTGGACGGTGTTGCAAATCGGCGCCGCCGTCTGCCTGTTGTTGCTGTTCCTGGTGTTCACCATGGTGATGCGCAATGTCCGCAGATATCCCGACGAGCCGTCTATCGCGACCGGCACCGGGCATGTTATCGTCGCCGCGCTCGTGCTCGCCGCGTTGACGTTGTCCATCATCGTATTCATGTTCTGGGGCCTGCGATAGCCCGGCCCCCTGTTTCTGCCGACGCTCAGCAAGTCGTCAGCGTCGGCAGAAGCTGGGAGCCCTACAGGGTGTCGGGTTTTGTGGCGGCGTCGCCATGCCATGTGTGTCGCTATGTCACGGGCGACCTTGAGCGTGGCTGGGGATGCATCAGCCCATCCGGGCCACTATGCCGCGCGTATCGCGCGCTTCACGAGCGATACCGCGTGGCTAGCGATACCGTGTGGAGGGCGATACCGTATTGCGGACGTGGACACGTCGCGTGTTCCCGCGTTGTACGCTACTTGCGTTCGCGCCGACGGCTGGACACCGCGTTGGTCACCGCCCAAATGATGGCGATAACCACGAGCGTGACCCCGACCGCACCAATGCTGACCGCCGCGGCGACCCACGGATCCACCGCACCGAATGGCCAATTGGGAACCATGCCAGCCATGACAATCGCCACTGCGCCGAGCAAGACCAGTAACACGCCGAGTACCACAGTTCCGGCGCTGACGCCTGTCGGGGCCGGGGTATGAATGACAGACGCCGGCTCGACGGGGGCAGTTGCCTCGGCAGACCTGAAGGGTGCGCCCGTGTACATCGGCACGGTGTTGTCGCCGAGCGGATGTGACTGGCGATGCGCCTCATCCGCCGCCTGCTGCCGGCGGCGCGCCAACTCATCGAGCGGAATACCACCACGCGGAACGGACGACCCGGACGGTTCATGCGAGTCAGAGGGCTCTGAAGGTTCAGACTGTTCAATCGGTTCAGACCGCCGGGCCACCGGCTGGGTGGCGTCCTCCCGCGAAACCGCTTGCGGTACAACCTGCGTCTGAGCGGCATCCATCGAGGAGGTCTGTGGCATGACCTCCGTGCGCGCGGCATCCTCCGGCTCTGCCTGTGGCATGACCTTGGTCCCCGCGACCGGTTCGTCCACGTTGATGTGCTGCATGGTTACGGTTTCGACCGTATCCTGTTCCTTGACTTCACTCATTTCGTACCCTCTTTCTTGGCGTTGTCAGATGAGATGCGGACATACCCCTTGCCGTTGCCTCCGTAGCTCACGCCGACCCATCCCTGAATCGTCGAAGCGACGATGGTCAGTTCCGGCGTGGATACGAAGTCGAAATCATCGTCATTGAAATCATCGTCGTAATCCTCATCATCGCTGTCGCTGTCCGAATCGGACTTCGACGATTGAGAGGATTTGCTGTCAGACCCCGAAGAGGCGGACGGCTCAGGATTGGCCACATGACCTTGATCCGACGCCGACATATCGATGTACACGCCGTCGTCGAATCCCACCTGGACAAATCGGGAGTCAACCAGCAGATATTCGCCACCCACTCCGTTGGTGCCCATGTAACCGGCGTGTTTGAACCGGTAGGTGCAGTATTTGGGCAGTTTCACATCCACCTTGACGTTGCTCGCAATAATCCGGTAGGTGCCCGTCGGGCAGTACGACTCATAGTCATGTTCCACGTCGGTCATCTTGTGGGTGCCGTAGCGCTCACCGTAATCGCTCAGGTCGATGGTCACCTTGTCGTCGGAATAGCTGTCGCCAACGAAATAGATGCCGTCATTGAGGCGTTTGAGCGTCGTCTTGGTCGCGGTCAGGGTCGTCGAACCGTTGACATCCACCCGTTCGTAGCCTTCCGCCTGCCGGTTGATGTCAGTCAGACAATACCCGGTGGCGCCCGCGGTGAACACCATGACTACCGTGATGAACACCGACATCCACACCAGCGGGTGCAAGCCGCCGGTACGGCGTCCTTTGGCACCAAGCACGACCAGCAGAACGCCGAGTGCGACGCAGACGCATCCGATCCAACCGGTCGCCGATGCGACCATGCTGACCATTCGGGGTTCGCCATGATTATGGCTCATGACCCAGAACACCATCAGCGCCGCCGACAACAGCACCAGGCCGAACGAGGCGAGCACCACAAGCGGTCCTGCGGGCTTGCGTCGAGTGCGTACCGTGCGAGGTTGCGCGGCTTCGACCGGGCGCGCAGGCTGAGCCACATACCGCGGGTACGTCTGGGGCTGCACCCGCGGGACAGGTCCCTGCCCTTGCATCGGCATCGCATGACTGCCCGGCATGGGCGCCCCCGGCATCGGCGTTGGCGGCACAATCGGCCTTACGCGCCCGGAACGATACGTCGTTGCGTTGAACATCACCAAGACCAGCGCGAGCGCGACAAGCGAGACCCACCCGGTGATATCCCAACGCCAACGGTCACTCATCAACCACGACATGACCGTGCTAACGACGATGAACATAGCGATTGGGGCGAACACCCACTGCCAGCCGTCACCGCCGTGCAGAACATCCTCGGCGATGATATGGCCGTCGTTGGTGACATCCGGCATCAGCAGCCACGCGAAAATGTAGGCATACACGCCGAAACCGCCGAAGAAGGCAAGGATGATGACGATGGCGCGCACCAAGGCGGGACTCCAGCCCAGCCGATGGGCGATACCTGCGCACACACCGCCGATATACCGGTCTTCGGTACGGACCAGGCCGCTTTGCCTGACCCACCCGAAGAACGTGTCGCGCCAGTCGCGTTTCGTTGTTTCGTGCGGTTCGGGCTGGCTGGAAGGATACCAATTGCCGTTGCTGGAGCCGGACTGGCCTGCCGCCGTGGAATTGGCGTATTGGCGTTGGGCGTTGTCGTCACGGCCTTGTCGGCCGCTGCGACCTTGCGCTTCGCCGGGTTGCGGCTGCCATGTAGATTGAGTTGATTGGGCTGATTGCGCAGATTGCCCAGGCTGCGTTGATTGCAACGGCTGTGCCGTCGCATCGCCGGGCTGCCGCTGCGGCATCGGCTGTTGCGATTGATCATGTGTATTGCTCATGCCTCCATTACAGCAACCTCCCGCAGCCGAACGTATCGGGGAAACACCCGATTTATCTCTGAAAACAGGGTATGAACCCCGATGATATGCCCCAAGGGGCGCACAATGGAATCATGATGCAAACCACGAACGCCCCTCAGCGGACGATCACTCCGCCCGCCGACGCGCGGCCATATCAGGCGCCGGCTCCGCTTGCGCCGGCGAAACTGCCGCTGCTCAGGCCCAAATACGGCAGGATGCTCTGCGGTGTCTGCCGGGGCATCAGCATGCATCTGGGCATCCCCGTGTGGCTGGTCCGGCTCGCGTTCATCTGTTCCTCGTTTGTCTTCGGCGCAGGCATCATCGCCTATATCTTCCTGTGGCTGACCGTGCCGGTCGGCGATCCGGTGCGTGAGGCGCAGCGTATCAGCCCTGTCAGCCAATCGCCGCTGTCTCGCGGCAACGCCCCCTACCCGATACCCGGCGCCTCGGCCGCTGCTATGCCGCAGCCGGTCACGGTTGTTCCTGGGTATGTGCCGGGACAAGCGGGCGCCCCATCACGAACGCCTGCGCCGACTCCCGCTCCTGCTGTTTCGGTTCCGGCGACGAGTCTTCCGACCACACAGAATACTGCCACACTGAATACTGCCACGCCAGACACAGCCATACCCGATGCAGCCGCGGCCGGTGCGGCAACGCCATCCGCCGCCGCACCGCCGAGCACATCCTACGCACCGGCCGATGAGCGCGCGATTCCTGCCGCCGAATCGACGGAGAAGGGCGAAAGTCTGCTGGACGCCATCCGCCGCGCCCCCAAACCGGCAATCATCGCCCTGTCAGGCGTCATCATGCTGATTATCAGCGGTGTCATGCTCTATACCGGGGAAACCGCAATGATCCTCCCGGCAATTATGACCGTCAGCGGCGTGCTCATCGCTTGGCTGCGATTCAACGATGGACAACGTCAGTGGCCCACCGCGATACTCGGGCTGGCGCTCCTCGTCGGCGCGTTCTGCATCACCATACTTTTGGAACCCGCCACTCCTCAGGTGCACGGCGAAACCATCCTCGCCGCAGTCGCCCTGCTGGTGGCCACCGCACTCGCCATCATCCCGTGGATCATGTCATTGGCGCGTTCCCTGAGCACCGAGCGCGCACTCAAAGAACGCGAGGAAGAACGCGCGGATATGACCGCGCACCTACACGACGGCGTATTGCAAACGCTGGCACTCATCCAGCTGCACAGCAGTGAACCGCAGACCGTGCTCGCACTGGCGCGTCAGCAGGAGCGCGAACTGCGCAACTGGCTGTATCAGGAGCGTACTCCACCCGACAAATCCGTCAGCGCAGGCATCAAGGACATCGCCGCCGAAGTCGAAGACGAATCAGGCAAAGCGATTGAGGTGGTGACGGTCGGCGACGCGCAGCCATGCACCCAGACCGACGCGCTGCTGAACGCCACCCGGCAGGCGCTGGTCAACGCGGTCACGCACGGCGGGGAGCCGATTTCCGTCTATTGCGAGGCGGGAGCAACCACCGTGGACGTCTACGTGCGCGACCACGGCGAAGGCTTCGATGTGAACGCCATACCCGAAGGCCGGCTCGGCATCCGCGAATCCATCATCGGCCGTATCAAACGCCGCGGAGGCACAGTGCAGATCGTGTCCCGGCCGCATTGGGGCACCGAAGTGCGTATGCACATGCCCATCGGCGGCACGGCGAGTCCTGCCGGCGCTCGCACGCATATCATGGACAGCGCGGGCAACGACCAGCACAGGACATCAGGAATCGAGGAGCAATGAGTCATAGTGAACAAGACGGCAACGCAGACGACAGCGACATCCGCATCGCCGTCGTCGACGACCACGAGATGTTCAGGGCTGGCGTTATCGCCACCTTGCAAACAGATTTCGATATCGTCGGGCAGGCGGGTGATGTCGAGGGTGCCATCGAGATGATTGCGCAGACCAAGCCCGATGTCGTGCTCCTCGACGTGCATGTGCCTGGCGGTGCAGGTGGTGGAGGTACGGAAATCCTCACCCGTTCGCACCCGCTCTCCCCTGATTCCGTGTTCCTGGCGTTGAGCGTCTCGGATTCGCCTCAGGATGTCGGCTCGGTGATCCGGGCAGGGGCTCGCGGATATGTGACCAAGACGATAACCAGCGATGATTTGGCCAGCTCCATCAGACAAGTGCACGAAGGATACGCCGTGTTCTCCCCCAAACTCGCCGGATTCGTGCTATCCGCCTTCCAAAACGGCGGCATCGCGCCCGAAGGCGAAATCCACGACGATGAGCTCGACAGGCTGTCGGCGCGCGAACAGGAAGTCATGCGGCTGATTGCCCGCGGATACACGTACAAGGAAGTCGCAGCTGAGCTGTTCATCTCGGTGAAAACTGTGGAAACCCACGTCAGCGCAGTGCTGCGCAAACTCCAGTTGTCCAACAGGACCGAGCTGACGCGTTGGGCGGCGGACCGGCGCATTGTGTGAATGGCGGACGATGGCGGTCCGATTGTCCGATTGAACTGCCCGCTTGAACCGGCTGATTGAACCGCATCGTCGGGATAATCAGGACAAGCCGAGCACTGCGCGCGCCTGGTCAGCGGATGTGAACGTCACCCCGCGCAAACCGGCTATTCTTGCCCCACGCGCGTTGCGGGGATTGTCGTCGAAAAACACCGTGGACTGCGGGTCGACACCGAAGCGATCAATCGCGCGCAGATAAATCACCGGGTCAGGCTTGAGCAGACGCTCCTGCGACGAAACAAGCGTGTCTTGCAATCGGCTGAACACATCGAATCGCGAATGCGCGATATCAACCGCCTCCGTGGTGAAATTCGTCAGGCCCCACACCCCGACGCCGGCAGATTGCAAGTCATCGACCAGCTGCTCCATACCGTCCAACACGCCGAAAATCGCCCGTTCCTCATGCTCGAGCCACATCCGCAGCACCCACGTGACCGCCGGACCGTGGTGGCGTGAGTATTCGGCAAGGACATCCTGCGTCGGGACGCCGGAATCGAGCAAGCGGTCGATGAAATCGTAGCCCCATTCGTCCGCGGGATCGAAGAACATGTCGATCACGCCCTGGGGATACAAGCCCTCAAGTGCGCGCCACGGACGCCAATCCAGCAGAACATCGCAATAATCGAAGATGACGTCGGTGATCGGGCCGCCGTGCGGGGCGATGATGGTCTCGCCTGCATGGAATGGCGACTCTTGATTGTTGATGTTGACAATGTTCTCGTGATTACGCTCGCTCATGACTCTTATTGTCGCGCACAGCGGTGTCAATGATTGTTGATGTGTCAGCTGGTGGCATCGAGTGGCGCTATCGGGCGATGCTGCTGGGCGACACTGCAGAACGACGCTCCCGGGTGGTATGGCCGAGTGATTTGGCCGAGTGTCTGAGCTTGATGAGGCAGCCGTTGTATCGTGTCAATCTGGCTTACACGGTGCCATCACTGTTTCCGGGCTGCTTCGGCGTTCAATCTGTATGGTTTGAGGGGCAGGGCCGTTAGAGGATGGTGGCTGATGGATGAAGGATGGGATTTGACGGGCAATCGGACATCATTACGTCCCTGCACCGAATCGGAGCACGCCGGGCGGAATAGGAATCAGTTCACGCCGGCACCGGGCCGCACCCGGCCGCCAGCTGGGATGCGGTCGTGAACCCGCGGAATCCCAAGGATTTGCTTGCACCACAACAATCAACCACCGCCCGGACCGCCCCGGGGTACCCGAAATGCGGACTAGATCGGAGAATACGAGTCGAAAACCGATCCAGTCCACAAAGGTGCACGCCATCACGCACCCCGCAACCATGGCCGCACCGCGAATCCGCAGCACATCAACCATCTGCCAGCACCACGAAGACTAGCCGCCGGCGCACCGGCCGCGCGATCGCCCATCCCCACGGACCGAATCGGGAATCGCGCGACGACATCGGAACCAGTCCGCACAGGGATCGGAACGCCCTCGGCCACTAGCCACGGCACCACCACAGAACCGCGGAATTCCGACAACCCACTCACACCATCACCATCAGCCGCCGGCTGGCCGACCACCCCGACCATCCGAGTCGCGGACCAAATCGGAAAACGCAAGCCAAAGACCAATCCAGTCCACAAAGGCATCCGCCGTCAACCCTCCATGCAACCACGGCCACACCGCAAACCGCGGCACATCAACGATCCGCCGACACCACAAAGACCAGCCACCGGGAGACCGGCCACGCAACCACCCGAATCCATGGACCAAACTGGAAATCGCACGACGACATCGGAGCCAGTCCACGCCGGCATCGGGACACACCCGGCCGCGCAAACTGTTCACGCCAATCAAGTCAGCATCGGCAAGCGCGGTCATCTCTCCGCTTCTACCGACACTGAGACACTCTCAGCGTCTGTAGAGGGTTACGGGATACACGACACGGGGTTCCCGAGGTCGGACAACACATGATGCGTTGCCCGGAATCCGATCTCACGATACGTCCGTCGGAACTCAATCGCATGACATGTCGACCGAAACCCAATCGCGAGGTTTTCGGCTTGGTAACAAGAAACCCCGCGGGTTGAACCCACGGGGTATTGCGGACAGGGCGAGATTCGAACTCGCGGTGGCTTGCACCACAACGGTTTTCAAGACCGTCTCCATAGACCGCTCGGACACCTGTCCATGCGTTTGCACGCACAAACGGTTATGTTACCACAAGGTCTGCATCAGACTGCGGACCAGCGAAAACATACCTGCACGATACGCGTGCAAACGCGAATCAAAAGAAAGGCTCAGGCCTCCCACTTGCGCGGTTCGATGACTTCCTTGCCGCCCATGTACGGACGCATGGCCTTCGGGATCTCGATGGAACCGTCAGCCTGCTGATGGTTTTCGAGAATCGCGACCAGCCAGCGGGTGGTGGCCAGCGTGCCGTTCAACGTAGACACCGCGCGGGTGGAGCCGTCCTCGGTACGCTCACGGATGTTCAAACGACGCGCCTGATACTCGGTGCAGTTCGAAGTGGACGTGAGCTCGCGGTAGCGGTTCTGCGTCGGCACCCAGGCCTCGCAGTCGAACTTGCGAGCAGCGGAAGCGCCCAGATCGCCGGCGGCGGTGTCGATGATGCGGTACGGCACCTCGACCTTGCCCAGCATCTCCTGCTCCATCTGCAACAGATGCTGATGCTCGGCGCGGGAGTTCTCCTGCTTGCAGTAGACGAACATCTCAACCTTGTCGAACTGGTGGACGCGGATGATGCCCATCGTGTCCTTGCCGGCGGCACCCGCCTCGCGACGGTAGCAGCTGGACCAGCCGCAGTAGCGCAGCGGGCCGTTGTCAAGATCAAGAATCTCGTTCTCGTGCATGCCGGCGAGCGCGACTTCAGACGTACCGACCAGATACTGGTCATCCGGCTCACGCAGACGGTAGATTTCGTCCGCATGGGAGTTGAGGAAGCCGGTGCCGGCCATGACTTCGGGGCGCACAAGCGTCGGGGTGATGGCGAGCGTGAAGCCGTGCTCCTCAGCCTGGTCGACGGCCATGGTGAGCATGGCGATCTGCAGTCGGGCGACCGCACCACGCAGGAAGTAGAAGCGGGAGCCGGAGACCTTGACGCCACGCTTCATATCGATGCCGGCAACGCCTTCACCGAGCTCGAGGTGGTTCTTCGGTTCGAAGCCTTCCGCGGCGAAATCGCGGATGGTGCCGACCTTCTTGACGACCACGTAGTCGTCCTCGCCGCCTTCTGGGGCTTCCGGCTCAACGATGTTGCTGAGCTTCCACATCGCGGTCGTGTACTCGGCCGCGGCCTGGTCTGCAGTGTCCTTGTATTCGGAGACCTTATTGGACAGCTCCTTGGTCTGGGCGATGATCTTCGCCTTCTCCTCAGGAGCGGCGGTGGCGATCTTCTTGCCCATGTCCTTCTGTTCGGCGCGCGCGGCTTCAAACGCCTTGAGCGACTCGCGACGGGTTTCGTCGGAGCGGAGCACCTCGTCGACAAGTTCCACGGATTCCCCGCGCTTGCGCTGGGATTCCTTCACGATGTCCGGATGTTCACGGATGAATTGAATATCAAGCATAGTTCAAGACTAATGCGGCAAGCCGACACGTGACTGCTGGCAGTAGGTGCCGGCGCCGGCAACGCGAAACAATTCGTGGAGGGACCGTCAAATTCTCGAGATTTGCCCATGGACATCCCAGCGAAACAGGTAAGAATGGAACCTATGCAGTCGTCCAAGATGCCTATAGCGGTTGTTGTTATCGCAATCATCGTCGCGGTCATAGCGATTGGTGTCGCCGTGTTCTTCCTTGTCCGCCATCTGCGTCGCCAGCATGTCGCCAAGGTACTTGAACAGCGGGAAGACGACCAAGTCCATTACGCGTTCATCATCAATCCATCCAAACCGCAGGCCAATGAACGGCGTCGCCAAATCAAGTCGTTCTGCGAAAGCAAAGGCCTCAAACAAATCGAGTTCATCGACACGCAGCTTGACAAGGACGGCCGCGCGTGCGCACTCGAAGCACTCGGACATGGCGCTGACGTCGTGGTCGCGGTAGGCGGCGACGGCACGGTGCGTACGGTGGCGAGCGCGATGTCGGGCAGCGGACACGCGATGGGCATCCTGCCGATCGGCACGGGCAATCTGTTCGCCCGCAATCTCAACATTCCCGTGGATGACTTCGAGGCGGCCCTGACCATCGCCACATCGCACGGTTCGAGGAAGGTCGACGTCGGACGCCTATCCCTGCTGGACGACCCGAACGAAGACCACCCGCATGCGTTCATGATTATCGGCGGTGTCGGCTTCGACGCGCAGATGATCGAGGAGACCGATCCACAACTCAAGAAGAACATCAGCTGGCTGGCCTACTTCGTCAGCGGGGCGAAGAACCTGTTCACGCCGAAATTCAAGGCGGATGTGACCGTGACCGACGCACACGGCAACACGCACACGGTTGACGGACTCGTGTTCCGCACGTTCATGGCCGGCAATTGCGGCGAAATACCGGTGTTTTCGCTGATGCCCAGCGCGTCCTATGATGACGGGCTGCTTGATTTCGAGATTATCGACACGACCGGCGGCCTGCTTGGCTGGGCGAACCTGTTCAATGACGTGGTTCATCAGACCATCACCAAGAAGCCGCAGCAAAGCCCGCTGTCCACGAATTCGACCATCGAGCAGATGCAGGGCGTCAGCGCCGAAATCAAGCTGGAAGAGTCGGCACTTGCGGAGGTGGACGGCGACATGCTCGGCCGTACACGGCATATCCTCATCACCGTTGATCGGCAATCGCTGACCGTGCGCGCCCCGGAAAGCGACCCGGCCAAAGCGAGCGCAGCGGCGCCGGCATCCGCAGCGGCAACAGCGTCAGGAACGGCCTCCGTCTCCACGGCCGCGCCCGTGACCGTGACCGTGCCAGCATCGGCACCGCAGTCTGAGTCTGGATCCGCACCCAAGTCGCCATCAGTACGCGCATCCGCCCCCGCAACCACACCTGCGACAGCGCCCGGCAACAGCAATTTGAATCAATCGCGCTGAGCATCCGCCGGCAACACGTCGTCTTGTTCCCGTTCATCGACGTCGGATACCACGCGGGCGACATGCAACGCCAGATAAGCGATTTCCGCGGGGGTCAGCTCCGCGCCCAATCGGATTGCGACGACATCGGCGATTTTCCGTGCGCACCGCACCTGATCGGGATAGGATTGCTTGATTGCCTCGATTACCGGCTCGGGCTCGCCGTCCAATTGGCGGCCTTGATAGATGCGCACGAACAGGTAGCGCAGATGCGTGATGAACCGCCCGACACTGACATTGTGCTGGCCGAGCGAAATATTGTAAGTCTTCTCGATGATGACAAGCATCTGCTGGATGACGCCCGTCATGGTATAGGTATACGACAAATCCCCGTTGGAAAAGCCCGCATTGACCAGATGCAACGCGAACGCCACCGCCTCGCTGCGGGGCAGGACATGATGCAGACTGTCATTGAGCGCTGAAACCAGCGCTTCCCCTTGGACGTACTCCTTGGCATACAAGGAACGGACCTCCGCGTCGAGCGGATATTCCACGGAGGTGCCGCACTTGGCCCGACGCAACGCGCCGACCACGTGGTCGGCGAGCGCCATGACGAGCGTAGGCGTCTGTTCGGCTTGTTGGCCGAGTCCCACGCGCGTCATGGCGTCGGTGACCAGCCGAATCGTCTCCGGAGGAATATCCGCGAGCAATTCGGCTACATGATCGGGATCGCGGCCGTCGGAAGGAACGAATTTCCGCACGACTTTGGAGTCGTCAACCCTCTGGCCGGGCTTGGCTTTGAAACCAAGGCCCCGGCCGGTGAGAATGACCTCCTGGTCGCCGTCGCGCGCAAGCACGACATTGTTGTTGAAAACGCGGAGAATGTCCACGACGTTCCTTCCGATCAGCCCGCGATTCAGCGGGAGATCTCCAGGACGGCGTCTCCCGGCTTGACGTCGATGCCCGTCTTCGGGGTCACGCCGCCAAGCGCCGCGGTGTTCAGAACCGTTATCAAAGTGACGGTGTTAAAACCTGCCGCCTTGACTTTATCAAAGTCCACGGTCACCAGCTTGTCGCCGGCGTTGACGCGTTGACCCTTGGTGACGGCCGGGGTGAAGCCCTCGCCGTTCATCTTGACCGTATCGATGCCGACGTGCACGAGCACTTCGACCCCGTCATCGGTCTTGATGCCGAAGGCATGACCGGTTTCGGCCACCGTCGACAGCTCGCCGGACACCAGGGCGTACACGGTGGAGTCAGTGGGCTGGATGCCGACGCCCTCGCCGAGCGCGCGGGAGGCGAACACCGGGTCGCCTGCTTCATCCAAGGAAATGACGTGGCCGGCAACCGGGGCGACAACCGTATCGGTCGCGGTCTTGGTCGCGATAGCGGTAGCAGTTGCAGTTGCGGCAGTATTGTCGCTCACGGCGGCCGGGGCTGCTGGAGCTTCGACCTCGTCCATCGCCTGCTGGGCTTCCACCGCATGATCGGCGGCCTTCTGCTCCGGGGTGCGGTAGTCGAGCGTGATAATCAGGAACATGGACAGGAAGAACGCCACGGCGATGGCGATCGCATAGACCCACATCTGGCTGAACACCGGGATGGTCAGCAGCGAGGTGAAGGCGAAGGCCGTGGTGGTCACGCCGTGCACGACCTGGCCGTTGGCGAGCGTAGACGGGAAGATCCAGCCGAGGATCGCGATGACCACGCCACCGACGAAGCAGCCGATCAGCATGCGCTTGTACACCAGCTTGTAGCGCAGGTGGATGCCGTACAGGCTCGGCTCGGACACACCGCCGAGCAGGCCTGCCATAAGCGCGCCGAACGCGGTCTGGCGCATGTCGACGTTCTTCTCGCGCATCGCGATGACCAGCACGCCGGCGGTCGCGCCGAAGCAGGCGAAGTTCCACACACCTATCGGGCCCTGAATGAAGTCATAGCCCAGCGTGTTGATGTTGACCAGCATGAGGGCGTTGAGCGGCCAGTGCAGGCCGAGCGGCACGAGGAACGGATAAAGCATAGGAATGAGGATCGCGAAGATGAACGGCGCGTTGTTGTTCAGCCATGCCAGGCCGACGCCGAGGCCGTTGCCGACCCACACGCCCAACGGGCCGAGCAGGAAGGCGGTGACCGGGATCATGATGACCATGGACAGGAACGGCACGAACACCATCTGCACGCTGTCGGGGATGATCCGCTCGAGGCCCTTGTACACGAGCGCGAGCACGGCGACCATGAACAGCGGCACGAACACGGAGCCGGAGTAGTCGTTGAGCTGCAACGGCAGGCCGAACACCTTGGTGGTGCACGACTGGGTGCCCAGCGTGGCGTTGGTCACGCAGTTGAGGGCGCCCTTGGCCGCGGCCAGACCGCTCTTGTCACCGAAGATGCCCGACCACTTGTCAGGCGCGGACAAGGCCATGAACTGCGGGGTCATGAGGGCCGCCATGATGGTGGCGCCGACCCAGCCGTCGACCTTGAGCTTCTTCGCGCCGTTGTAGGCGATCATGATCGGCAGGAAGTAGAACACGCCCTCATACGCGGCCTTGCACAGCAGCAGGGTCGGGCTTTCCGTGTCGTTGGAGATGACATGGCAGGCGATGAGCACGTTGAGAATCGCGATGATCAGCGACGCGCCGAGCAGCACGTTGATGATCGGACGGAACGTGTCGGACAGGAACTCGAAGAAGTTGTCCACCCACGCGTGCTTGCCCTTGACCTTGGAACGCTCCTGGGCCTTGACTTCGGCGTTGGACAGCTTCTTGGAGCCGTCGTTGTTGACTTCGCCGCCGCCGATATTGGCCATTTGCGGCAGCTGCATAATCTTGTCGTACATGGAGGCGACACCGCCGCCGATGACGACCTGATACCGGTTGCCGCTCTGCGGAACAGCGCCAAGCACGCCCTTCATGTGCTCGAGTCGGTTCTGGTCTACCTTGCCTGCGTCGACAAGCTCGAAACGCAGACGGGTGGCGCAATGCGTCAGGCTCTTGATATTGCCCGGACCACCGACCGCGTCGATGATCTGCGAGGCAGTTGATTCAGCCATCGTTTTTCCTTCCTTGGGCTGTTCTTCCACTTCGTATTCACAAGGCGTCAACAAAAAAGACCCGAGGCTCGGCGGCAGATATGACAGTACCACCATGTCTCAGGTCTTGCGTCTTGTTTGACTTGCAACCCTGCAATAAACGAATCGGTTACACTATAGCGCCGCACTTCGTTTCTTGCAAGCATCTTCGCGGGCATTTGCGGATTGAATCATCCCAAGCCGCGGATTTTCAAGGAAGATGCCGCGTTGGCGCGTGGCTACTGGTACGAGGTCGCGGGTGCGCGGGGCGCGGGTGCCTGGTCACAGACACGTGGACGCGGGCGGACCGGCGAGACGATGCCGGGTGCCGCAATCACCGAATCGGCCCCGACGCCCGTATGTCGCCAATCATATGCAAACGATAGCAATCAAGGAGAATACGATGATACCGCCGATGCAAACGTTTCATTACTGACGTAAGAAGCGAAGAGCGGCGATCGTTGCCATATGTCGGGACACCTCCGGGCGAACATCCAAACGACGTGGCACAATTGAAGACATGGTAGCAAAAAATGCGGGTCTTCCCGCCACCCCAGCTGATCTGATTGATGTCGACGAGGTCATCGGCAAATACTATGACATCGTCCCCGACGTCAACGTCCCCGAGCAGCGCGTGAGCTTCGGCACGTCCGGCCACCGCGGCTCCTCCCTGAAGACCTCGTTCAACGAGGCCCACATCGTCGCCATCTCCCAGGCCATCGCCGAGCACCGCAAGGCCTCCGGCATCACCGGCCCGCTGTACCTCGGCCGCGATACCCACGCCCTGTCCTTGCCGGCGTGGAAGACCGCTATCGAGGTGCTGGTCGCCAACGGTGTGCGTGTGCGCATCGATTCGCGCGACGATTTCACCCCGACGCCGGTCGTCTCCCAGGCTATCCTGACGCACAACCGTGCGGCTGACGGCACGCAGCGCTTCTCCGGCGACGACCTCGCCGACGGCATCGTCGTCACCCCGTCGCACAACCCGCCCACCGACGGCGGCTTCAAGTACGATCCGCCGACCGGCGGCCCGGCCCCGGCTGAGACGACGAACGCAATCGCCAAGCGCGCCAACGAGCTGCTGCCTGATTTCAAGAACGTCAAGCGCGTTCCGTTTGAGCAGGCCGTCAAGTCCGATCTCTTCGAGCGTTTCGACTTCCGCAAGCATTACGTCGAGGATCTGGGCAACGTCATCGACTTCGACGTGATCAAGTCCTCCGGCGTGCGTCTGGGCATCGACCCGCTGGGTGGCGCGTCCGTCAACTACTGGCCGCTGGTCAACGAAGTGTACGGCACCTCCATCGAGGTTGTGCGCCCGCAGGTCGACCCGACCTGGCGTTTCATGACCATCGATCACGACGGCAAGATCCGTATGGATCCGTCCTCGCCGTACGCGATGAAGGGTCTCGTCGACTCGCTCAACAACGGAGCTTGGGACAAGTACGATCTCGTCGGCGGCACCGACCCGGACGCCGATCGTCACGGCATCGTGTGCCCTGACTGGGGCGTCATGAACCCGAACCATTACATCGCCGTCGTTGTCGAATACCTGTTCGGCAAAGACAAGAACGGCAACCCGAACCGTCCGGATTGGCCCGAAGGCACCGGCATCGGCAAGACCCTCGTGTCTTCCTCGCTGATCGACCGCGTGGCCGCCTCCATCGGTGCCAAGCTCGTCGAGGTGCCGGTCGGCTTCAAGTGGTTCGTCGATCCGCTGTTCACCGGCGAAGTCGCCTTCGGCGGCGAGGAAAGCTCCGGCATGAGCTTCCTGCGCAAGGACGGCCGCGTGTGGACCACCGATAAGGACGGCCTGATCCCCGACCTGCTCGCCGCGGAAATCACCGGCAAGATGGGCAAGAACCCGGCAGAACTGCACAAGGACCAGGTCGCGCGCTTTGGCGAGAGCTGGTACAAGCGTATCGACACGCCGACCACTCTCGAGCAGAAGCAGAAGTTCGCCAAGCTCACCGGCGACGACGTGACCGCCACCACCCTGGGCGGCGAGGAAATCACTGCGAAGCTCACCAAGGCTCCAGGCAATGACGCGCCGATCGGCGGTCTCAAGGTGACGACCAAGAACAACTGGTTCGCCGCCCGCCCGTCCGGCACCGAAAACATCTACAAGGTGTACGCCGAATCCTTCGACTCCCCCGAAACCCTCGACAAAGTACTCGAGGAAGCGACCGAAGTCGTGGACAAGGCGCTGGCCGAGTGACACCGCGCTGATCGCCGCGGCCCGATCGCGGCGGCTTGAGCAGTCCAAGACCCCGTTGCGGAATGTCTCCGCAGCGGGGTCTTTTGCGTTGCGGTACATGGGAGAAGCTCACTGCCGAATTACTGGATTTGCGGAATTTCCCTGTGACGGGCCATTACGTTACCGGCGGATTGTTTGCGTGTATGAGGGGCGGCGTGCGACCATCCAGTCACACGACGAGCCGGTGGATGGCCGAATCAACCGTTTCAGCGGTCCACACGGCTGCAGTGTGAGGATTCGCTCACACAACGACCGGTCGACAACCCCGGATCGATGATTCAACGCCGTCCGCGCTTCATCGTGTGAGAATCCGCTCACACAACGACCTCTTCGCAGACCGGAACCCGCCGCCCGGACCGCCCAGACCCTCATTGTGGGATTGGCTCACACAACGACCTGCAAGCAGCACCAAATCCATAACCCGACGCTGTTAGTCCCCTCCATGTGAGAATCCGCTCGCACATCATCAGATACATCAGCGACTGAAATCGTCACCCGACGGAGCTACATCATCAGTGCGAGTATTGGCGATGTGGCGCAACGA
This sequence comes from Bifidobacterium thermacidophilum subsp. thermacidophilum DSM 15837, assembly GCF_000426425.1. Taxonomy (NCBI): domain Bacteria; kingdom Bacillati; phylum Actinomycetota; class Actinomycetes; order Bifidobacteriales; family Bifidobacteriaceae; genus Bifidobacterium; species Bifidobacterium thermacidophilum. Next base: position 236,060 of record NZ_AUFI01000006.1, on the reverse strand, counting down.
AGTACAGTCAAAGCCTGGCAGATGTCACGCCCGCACCGTGGATTGGCTGTGCGCACGCGAGGCGCGAATCCGCTCAGCAAGCCATGTATTTACTACTGCGTTGCGGCTGATGGCCAGCTCTTCGGCCTCTTCGTCCAGCCCCTCGACAATCCAGTCAGGCATGGTCAAGGTAATGCGCTTCTGAACGACCGGATGGTGTTCGACGACGGGATGGTCCAGATCGAAGTACCCGAGCACTTCCCCGCCATCATCGAATCGTTGTTCCAGCTGTTGTGCATCAAGCAACTGGCTGTTATTCGCATTGGTCATAATATCGCTCCTCGTCTTTTTGTGACCGTCTGACCGAAATCAACCGGATGCGGTTCCCACGCTTCGTGGTTATCGCCGTCCAATGCTTCCCGGCAATCATGCCCAGCACGAGGTACCGGACGTCGTCATTCCCGGCATGCTTCGACGCCAAGGTAACCGTTTTACCGCCGCTCCACATCCGCTGGGCTTGCTCAAAATCAATACCGTGTTTCGCAAGGTTTTTCGCGCTTTTTACTGGGTCATATTCAAATTCCACTACCACCCCCGCACTCAGCTTGTCATCGTTTCGACGTTGGTTTGACATTATTCTACCATCATATTGATATTTCCTCAATAGCATGTATCTGTCATGCAATGGCTTTGATTCGGCGAACTAGGCAATCCCACACCCACGCCGATGGGCACGTTGCGCGGGGTGTCCGTCGAGATGCGACCCGCTGGATGCCGGGCTCACTTAGCTATCAGCTTGCTTCGTCGGGAAACACGACGGAAGAACTGCGGTATAGGGCATTTCAATATTGGCGGGCTCCTCACAGCAGTACTGTCACCGAAGGACGGGAGGTTAGCGTGAACCGGCCTATCGGGCGCCGATCTCCCGCGCGCGGTGCGGGAGTTTGCGGGAATCACGCGTTCATGCGGATAATCTCCCAGGGTGAACGTTGGAGTTCCGTGATTCTTGAATATTGGTCACGAGTCAGGTTTGGGGAGAACAGCGCCAGATTGGCGTATTAGCGATAAACTCCCGCTGCAATCCGGGACTTTTCTGCCGAACCGCCGATTCGCGGCCAATCTCCCACGGGGGCGGGAGATAACGGGAGATTATTCGGTTACATGCTTCTACGACGCAAACTCCCACGTTCATTACGACCCGCGCACACCAGAATCCGCATCAAGCGGACACAGCACAACACACCTCAAAACCCAATGATTTCAACAGTATCTCAGTGACTCAGCCGATGCCGCACCGCGCGCATCTTGGGGCTCAGCTCGTCATCGGGCAGCGCGTCGACCTGCTCGCACGACCCCAGCCGGTCGGCCGTCAGATAGTACCACAACTTGTAGTCCAGCGCGTCGAGGTTGTCCTGCAGCCCGCGCATCTTATCCATCACGGCCTCGCGCTGGCCCCGGATCATATCAAGTCGGCGTTCGATGGTCGCATCGCCTTCGCCGCACAGGTCGACATAGCGTTTGATGTCCTTGATCGGCATACCGCCGGCCTTCAGACACCCGATGATGTTAATCATCGGCATGTCCTCGTCGCGGAACACGCGCGCCCCGCCGCCGGTCCGACCCACGAACGGCAGCAGCCCTTCGCTGTCGTAGTAGCGCAGCGTGGAGGTGGATACCCCGAGTTTCTTCGCCATCTGGCCGATGGTGTATGTCGCCATCAGCGACTCCTTTCCGGTAGCGTGCGCGTGCACCGCCCGCGCCCGCCGATATTCGGATAATGCCTGCCGTCGGAACATGCATCACAGCATACGCATCTGCCGCCCCGGACGGAACCCCGGAGCGGCAGAACGGCAATGGCACGGTTCGGCGTCAGCCTTCGACTTCGGGCACCTTCACCAACGCCTTGATCACGCGGCGCGCATCCATGTCGGCGTAAGCCTGCGGCACCTCGTCCAGGGTGTACGTCTTGGTGAAGACGCGTCCGGGATGAATGTTGCCGGCGAGCACTTCGCGCAACAGACGCTGACGGGCGTAGGTGCGTACGGGAGCCGGGCCGCCCTTGATGCCGATGTTGCGGTAGAAAGTGGTATCCGCCGGGATCTGCACGTCGTGCGGCAGACCCACGCGGCCGATGACAGCACCCGGACGGCCGACACGCAACGCGGTGTTGAACGACTGGGCGGAACCGACGCATTCGAGCACGGCATCGGCACCGGAGCCGGTGAGTTCCATGACGCGCGCGACGGCCGCGTCATCACGCTCGGGGACGATGTCGGTGGCACCGAATTCGCGGGCGATGGCGGCGCGATCCTCGTGACGGCTCATGGCAATAATGCGGGTGGCGCCCAGCAATTTCGCAGACAACACGCCGCACAGGCCCACCGCGCCGTCACCGAACACGACGGCGGTGTATCCGGGCTTGACTTCGGCGCTGACAGCCGCATGGTAACCGGTGCCCATCACGTCGGAGAGGGTCAGCAGATCGGCAAGCATCTCATCGGTGAAGTCCTCCGGGCCGGCTGGCGCGCCTGGAATATCGCCGGTGGCGAGCGCCTCGGACACGTTGACGACAGTGCCGTCGGCGTGCGGGACGCGCAGGTATTCGCTCTGGCAGCCCTCACCCTCGGCGCCGCCGAAGTAGCCGCCGTTCAGGCAGCTGGACTCGAATCCAGCCTTGCACGCCGCGCATTCGCCGCAACTGATGGGGAACGGCACGATGACGAAATCGCCAGGTTTGGCGACGGTCACATCGGCGCCGATTTCAGTCACGACGCCGATGGATTCATGACCAATCGGCGTTCCGGCGGAGTTAGCATCCTGGCTGCGGTATGGCCACAGATCGGACCCGCACACGCAGGTGCGCACGACGCGGATAATCAGGTCGTCCGGGTTCTTGATAGTAGGAATCGGACGTTCTTCGACACGCACATCGCGCGGGCCGTAATAGATGGTTGACTTCATGGTTGCTCCTTTGTATTGGGGTATTGCACTGGATTGAATGATGTATCGGTGCCGGTCAGCGGCAGACCGGCAGACGGCTCACGCGTCACGCGGCATACATCACGCGTTGAGCTTGTCGTACTCGGTCTGGTCAAGAAACTCCTGCCAGTCCACAACCGACCCGTCATCGCCGGCCGGTGTGATGGCGATATGAGTGAGCGTGGAATCCGCCGCAGCCCCATGCCAATGTCGCACGTTCGGCGGGCAGACCACCACATCGCCGGCGTGCAGTTCGTGGGGCGGCTGTCCCTCCTGCTGCTCCCAGCCGTGGCCGGCGGTGACCAGCAGAATCTGCCCCTTGGGGTGCGTATGCCAGCGGTTGTAGCATCCGCGGTCAAAGGTCACATTACCCGAGCCCGCAGCCGGCAGGCCGCCGAGCATCTGCAGCCAGGCGTGGCCGGTGAAGTTCGGCCCGTCCGCCGGCTCGCCCAAGGCGAAGGGGCCATGCACGGGCGCCGGTTCGGTGGCATCGTCGCCGTAGACCTTGCGCACGATGCCGAACGCGCTCCACGCCTTGGGCCAGCCTGCATAGAACGCGAGCTGGGTGACGATCTCCACCATCTCGTCGCAGGTCACGCCGTTCTTCTTGGCCAGCGCGATATGGGATTCCAGTTGCGGGAACAGCCCCTGCGCCATCAACGCCGCGCATGTGACCATGCTGCGGTCGTGCAGCGACAGCGAATCCTCGCGGCTCCACACCTCGCCGAACAGCACGTCGTCGTTGAGATGCGCGAACACCGGGGCGAGATCGCCAAGATTGTCACGCCCTGCGGTCTGTTTGATTGCCATGCCTGCCACCTTGCCTTTCTGCGGACCGGTTTGCTCCGGATTCCCGGATCATTCCGGGTTTCCAAGCGTCCAGCCGTTCGGGGTGCCCGGAGCGCCGCCGTATCCGCGATGTGATACCTCAACCCTAAAGGTTCAAGTTCACTTGAAGTCAAACGGCGACACGCCGGGATAATCAAGCGACCGTATCCCACCCCCTCCGTAAGGTGGAGGCATGACGATCACGGTTTCGACGGATGGATCAGCACTAGGCAATCCGAACGGTCCGATGGGGTGGGCATGGGCCGACCATACGCCGCACGCGGGCGGGACGCCCGGGCATGAGCATGAGGGCGATTGCGATGCAGGCGGCGCCTCCAACGGCACCAATCAGATCGGTGAGCTGTGCGCGGTGCTTGAAGCCTTGCGCGCTCATCCAGGCGCTGAGCCGCTCGTCATCGAATCCGACTCGCAGTATGCCATCAACTGTTCCACGACCTGGGTGCGCGGTTGGAAAAAGCACGGTTGGAAAAACTCGCAGGGCAAGCCGGTGAAGAACCGCGAGCTCATCGCCGCCATCGACCGTGAGATCTCGCAACGGCCTGGACCGGTGAAATTCGTGTGGGTCAAGGGGCACAACAATAATCCCGGCAACGAGAAAGTCGATCATCTGGCCCACGGGTACGCGGGTGACTGCCGCAGCGGCGTCAAACCGGGGTATCTGCCGCTTGAGGGCTGGCAGTCGCTGCTCGCCTCCGAATACGCCAAAGGCACCATCGTGCCCGAGGATGCGCACATGCTGATGGAAGGCAGGATTTCCGCCGCCGAATACCATCTGGGACGCGCCGAAGACACCGGCGGCGTGCCCGGCGCGGGCGACGGACAACGCACAGACAGAGGACAGAGCGCAGACGGCGGGCCGGTTTCGCGGACTTCCTCCGGCAGCGGGCGCGCCGAATCGCTGGCTGAGCGGCTGGCTGAGCCCGAGGGTGTACCGGACGATTTGCCGGATTATCACGCCACTGCAGGGTCGGTGGATGCGATAGACACTGCGGATAGTGCGACCACAGCAATCGCCGCCAACAAGGACAATACGGCTTCCGATACTCCATCGGTCTCCGATGTTGCACCAGCCGCCATTGATTCCGCCACCACCGCAACCGCCGAGGCCGCCGAATCAGGCAACAGCGAGATAGCGACATCCCCCGCTGCCGGCCAAGCCGCACCCACGCACAACACCGCCGCCGCATCCGTCACGCCCGCACCATCAGGCGTAAACCGTCTACGCCCGGTCCCGGGTCTGACGCTTTCTGGCACGCTGCGCTTCTCCCCGCCGCCGTCCAGCAGCCCGACATTCAGCGGCGAACCCCGTCGTATTCACGGATTGGTGGAAATCGACGGATACGTGCAAGGTGACGGCTCCATCGAGCTCAACGGCGCCCGGTTCATGCTTGGGTAGGCGGGCGGCCGGCAGTCAGTGGGACGATGGGCCCAATCTCGAAGCATCAAAGGCATCACACCATAGTCGCGCTGTAAGCCGAGCCAGAATTGGGGCCGCACCGCGAAATACCGCCGCATCGATACTATAGAAGCAGGCTTCGGCGCATTATGCGAGGCGAAGCGACATCGTGACAGTCAGCCCGGGGTCGACCCGCGGCAGGCTGCCATGATGTCTGTCATTCAGCGAGCTCAAAGGAGCATTATGGACAAGGCACAGCAAGACGCATTGAAGAAGGCGGCCGGTATCGAAGCCGCGAAGCTCATCCAGGATGGCATGATCGCCGGTCTCGGCACCGGTTCGACCGTGCGCTTCCTGGTGGATGAGCTCGGCCGCCGCGTGCAGGAGGAAGACCTCAAGTTCACCGGTGTCACCACCTCCCGTCGCACGCAGGAGCAGGCCGAGGGCTACGGCATCAAGATCGTGAACATCGACGATGTGGACCACATCGACATCACCATCGACGGCGCCGACGAGGTCGACAAGAACTTCAACGGCATCAAGGGCGGCGGCGCCGCCCTTCTGTGGGAGAAGATTGTGGCGATCAACTCCAACAAGGTCGTGTGGATCGTCGACCAGTCCAAGGTCGTCGACACGATCGGCAAGTTCCCGCTGCCGGTCGAGGTCATTCCCTTCGGCAACGGCCAGGTGATCCGCAAGTTCGAGGCGAAGGGCTACAAGCCGACGCTGCGCCTGGACGCCGAGGGCAAGCCGGTCCTCACCGACGAGAACGACTACGTGGTGGACCTGCACCTCGGGCGCATCGACCACCCGCAGGAGCTGGCCGAGGATCTCATCCACACCGTGGGCGTGGTGGAGCACGGCTTGTTCCTCAACATGGTCGACCAGGTCATCGTCGGCGATCCGGCGGGCCCGCGCGTGCTCACCAACCCGAACAAGTGAGCGTGTAAATCCTCCCTTTCAAACCCCCGCGGGGCAACCCACGGGGGTTTCTTTTACGGCCCTGAGCGGGTATCTGCGGCACAAATCCGCCAGCATACGGCCATTGCCGTCGAGAACCACCCGAATCCGTTACACATCACGCATACGAGAGTCAGTGGAATGGCTGGGGATACACTGAATAGGGTGCGTTGACGTACATCCGATACGATGCCCTATCACAGAAAGGCAAACCCCATGACCGATATGACGGCCGACACGGCAGACGAATCGCATTCCATCGACACCATCTGTGTCCAGGGCGGCTGGCAGCCGAAGAACGGCGAGCCACGCACGCCCCCGATCGTCCAGTCCACCACATTCAAATACACGAGCAGCGAGCAGATGTCCCGACTGTTCGACCTGTCCGAATCCGGGTATTTCTATACCCGTCTGTCCAACCCGACGAACGATGTCGTTGCCAAGAAGATCTGCGAACTCGAGGGCGGCACCGCGGCCATCCTCACGAGCTCCGGTCAGGCGGCGAACTTCTTCGCGCTGTTCAACCTGTGCTCCGCCGGCGACCATATCGTCGCCTCGAACGCCATCTACGGCGGCACATACAACCTCATCAACGTGACCATGCGCCGCATGGGCATCGACTGCACCTTCGTGCACCCGGACTGCACGCCCGAAGAGCTCGACGCCGCGTTCCAGCCCAACACGAAGGCCGTGTTCGGCGAATCCATCGCCAATCCCTCGCTCATGGTGCTTGACTTCGACAAGTTCGCCGCCGCCGCACACAAGCATGGCGTGCCGCTAATCGTCGACAACACCTTCCCGACGCCTGTCAACTGCCGTCCGTTCGAGTACGGCGTCGACATCGTGACGCATTCGACCACCAAGTACATGGACGGCCACGGCTCGTGCGTCGGCGGCGCCATCGTGGATTCCGGCAACTTCGACTGGATGGCCCACGCCGACAAGTTCCCTGGCCTGACCACACCCGACGATTCGTACCACGGCGTGACCTACGCCAAGGAGTTCGGCAACGGCGGCGCGTTCATCACCAAATGCGTGGCGCAGCTCATGCGCGACTTCGGCTCGATCCCCTCGCCGTTCAACTCATGGATCCTCGGCCAGAACCTTGAGGATCTGGGACTGCGCATGAAGCGGCACTGCGAGAACGGCCACAAGGTGGCGAAGTTCCTCAACGAGGATCCACGCATCTCGTGGGTCAACCACCCCGGCCTCGAAACCGACAAATACTATGAGCTCGCGCGCAAGTACATGCCGAACGGCACGTGCGGCGTCATCGCCTTCGGAGTGCCCGGAGGCCGCGACAAGGTCTCCGCGTTCCTCGACCATTTGAAGCTCGTGTCCATCGCCACGCATGTAGCCGATTCGCGCTCGTGCATACTCTACCCGGCCGGCACCACGCACCGTCAGCTCACCGAGCAGCAGCTCAAGGAGGCGGGCGTCGGCATCGACCTCGTGCGTCTGAGCTGCGGCCTAGAAAACGCCGACGATATCATCGCCGACTTGAAGCAGGCCTTGGACGCTGTGCTTTAATCGCCCATGCGCACGGGCCTGTGTGCAGTAATAACGTGAATAGCCGAACCGCGAACGGATGGTAATCCCGCCCGTTCGCGGTTTTCTTTCCCGGCGTGCGGCCACCATGTCAGGTTGCGTATGCCCGAACATTCGCAACCTAATGGATACCACCGGACACCACCTTCTTCCACGGTGTTTTCGCGGCCCCCGCATGCCCAGACATACACAACATGCCTATGCGTTCTCTTGCCAACCCGGTTACGCCGAAGCCGCGTCCGGATGTCACCAGTTCAAGGCAGCCGCTCCGGTAAGGCAAAGAAAAAGCCCCTCCGAAGAGGGGCCTGAGCTGTGAGCTACTCGCAGTACTTGCGCGAGGCTTCACCGGTGCAACTACTTGCGCTGGTGACGAGTCTTACGCAGCAGTTTGCGGTGCTTCTTCTTGCTCATCCGCTTGCGGCGCTTCTTGATGACGGAACCCATCTGAAGCCTCCATTCTTATTACCGAAAGATTGCAACTCGCCTAATACTACACGCATTCGGCGACTTTGGATAACGACATTCCGACGGCACACGCGAAAGCGCACTGCACCTTCGTCACAGCGGGAATTTCTGGCAGAATGTCGTCACCGCATCGCTCGGACCGTTCGCCTGGAATACCGCGGTATCGTTGAGCCAGACAGCAATCGCCTTCTTGTTGTCGGAGGCGTCCTTGCGAATCACATAGCTGCCGGTAGTCTTGCCGCTGACCTTGACATTGCCGGATGCGATCTCGTCGCCAGTCAGCGAGGCGGTCAACGTCTCATACTGCTTTTTCGCATCATCTGCACTGGACCATTGTGCGGTAATCAGTGAGATGTTCTTTGTGTCATCCCCAGTGGAATACGTCATCGTGTACTCTTCCAGCGGTGACGTGGATGTCCAGTTCGCGCTCGGGTTGGCGTCGGTACGCGCATAATTGGCCACACTGTCCGGCATGGCTTTCAGCAGACTGGTCGCGTCAGTGGGCAGAGCTTTCGCCGAAATGGTCGGAGTCGATGGGGCTTTCGCGCTCGCTGACTTCTTGCCGCTCGCCGTCGAGCTGGTGGTCGGCGCACTCGCCGGTGTCGTCGTCTTGTTGAGCGCCCAGCCGGGCCAGATGAATGCCGACAGCAGTGCCAGCACGATAACCACCGCTGCCACTGCGATTACCGCAGTGAGCTTGCCATGGGATGAGGATTGTTGAGTGTTCGCCATACGGTTTATTCTCGCACAGCGGCATGACGCTTGCCCGGCATCATCAGGAACGCACGTTGAGCCCGCCGCGCAATGTCGCGAAAGTTCGCTAGCTTCAGCACTATGGCAAAGACTACGACGCAGTACGTGTGCACAGAATGCGGCTGGAACGGCCCTAAATGGTACGGGCGCTGCCCTGAATGCGGCCAATGGGGCACGGTCGAGGAGTTCCATGAGGCGCGTCCCGCCGCAAAATCGCGCACCGCCGCTCCCGGCCGCACCTCGCGCACGCAGGCGCAGACCGTGGTGGGCGAGGGTACGGTCAAGCCAATCAGCGAAGTCGGCACGGAAAGCGTTGCCCGCATTCCCACCGGATTCGGCGAATTCGACCGTGTGCTGGGCGGCGGCATAGTCCCTGGTTCTGTCGTTCTGGTCGCCGGCGAACCGGGTATCGGCAAATCAACGCTGTTGCTCGAAACTGCGGGGAATGTGGCGCGCACGAACCCGGATGGCACCGTACTGTACCTGTCGGGCGAGGAATCGCAGGCGCAGGTGCGCATGCGCGCCTCACGCATCGATGCGGTGCAGGACAATCTCCTGCTCGCCTCCACCACTGATCTGGCCACCGTTTTGGGGCTGATCGCCCAGGAGCATCCGCGACTCGCCATCGTGGATTCCGCGCAGACTATCGTCTCCCAAGATGTCGATGGCATCTCGGGCGGTTCCACCCAAGTGCGAGAGGTCGCGAGCGCGCTTATCGACACCGCAAAAACCCTTGACATCCCTATTGTCCTGGTCGGTCACGTCACCAAAGACGGTTCGATCGCCGGGCCGCGCACGCTGGAGCATCTGGTCGATGTGGTCTGCCAATTCGAAGGCGACGCCCAAACCGCGCTGCGTATGCTGCACGCGGTGAAAAACCGGTTCGGCCCCACCGACGAGGTTGGCTGCTTCGATATGAGTGGCGAGGGCATAGAAGAGGTGGCCGACCCTTCCGGGCTGTTCCTGTCCGCTTCGCAGGAGACAGTAGACGGCACATGCGTGACCTTCACCCTGGACGGGCATCGCAGCCTGCCAATCGAGTTGCAGGCGCTCGTCACGAAATCCGTATTGCCCACCCCACGTCGTGCGGTTAACGGTGTGGACGGGAACCGTCTGGCGATGCTCACCGCGGTCCTGTACCGTCATGGCAAGGTGAATCTGCTCGCCAATGACGTCTATGTCTCGACCATCGCGGGGGCATCGGCCAAAGAACCGGCGTGCGATTTGGCGATTGTGGCGGCGTTGGCGAGCGCGGCGACCGGTACACCAATCGCACGGTCGACCTGCGCAATCGGGGAGATATCGCTGACCGGCCAGGTGCGCCCTGTCCCCCAGATCGCCCACCGGTTGAGTGAGGCGGCTCGGTTGGGATTCACGCGGGCTGTTGTACCGGCAACCCGTTCGGGCAAGCGGCATGGAGGTGCCGTGCCGAAAGGGATTGAACTCGTTGAGGTGACGTCGTTGCGTGACGCATTGGATGCGCTGGGGCTGTGCAAGAGCCGGTAATCATGCAGTACCGGTAATCACGCAGAACCGGTAATCACGCCCTCGGCCGGCCCATCGGCAGAGGGCGTGACTACCGGTTCTTGTTAGTTCTTGGTATCTACCGTGCGTCCCGGGCGGCGTCCGCAGCCTGCTTGGCGTTGACCGCAAGCTCAGCTTTCAGCGCGTCTACGGAATCGAACTTGATTTGCGGACGCAGGAATCCAGTGAATTCAATGCGAACGCGATGCCCGTACAGGTCAAGCCAGTCATCGGTCACCGCATAGGCTTCGACGACACGTTCCAGCTCGCCGGCTTCGGCTTCGAATGTGGGTTTGGTGCCGATGGAGATGGCCGCGGGCCAGCGATACGGCGAGTGCGGAGCAAGCCGCGATCGAATGGAAGCAAGGTCCAGCGGCTGCGGGATGCTCGCTGCGGGCGCGGTGCGGTCCGCATTTGCAGCATCGGGACAAGCCGCGTCTTGTGTCGTCTGATTCACCACGTCCGCCGACGTCGTGGAATCCTGCGCGTCATCGCCGTTCTTAGGCCCACCCAAGTCAACCAGCCACCCCGCATACACGCCATCGACCGGTAGGAATCCATCAATCTGCGCGTCCAGATTCGCCGTCGGGAAGCCGATGCCACGACCACGCTGCTCGCCGTGAACAACCGTGCCTTCGATGGCATGAAGCGCGCCCAGAATGGCGTTCGCATCCTTAATCCGCCCTTGGGACAGCAGATACCGTACATTCGAGGAACTCCACACTCTAGCCTGCTGGGCTTGATGCTTCTTACTCCACGCGCGCATCTGGGCCTTGGTCATGCCGGCGGTCGGGTCTTTCGGCTCGCCAAGTCCCTCAGGCGCAACATATGCGATATTCTGCGGGATACGCGTGTATCCGGGCCCGCGGTCGTCAACGATGTCCAGTTCGAACACACCGGTGGCAAGCGCAAGATTCTCGATGGCTTTCACATCGCCGGTGCGGCCCGCCCCCATATGCGCGTCCTGCCCCAGCACGAGGGTGCGCATGCCGAGTTTGCCGACCAGCTGGCCGAGGAAGAAACGGAACGATTTCGCCGCGAACGCGAGCGTGTATTGCACGAGCAGCACGTGGTCCACGCCCAGTTCGTCCATGACGCGCAGCCGCTGGTCGACACCCATGAGCCGCTCGGGATCGGCAATATCCGCCGGCGGCTGCTGCCCCTGATGGGTTTTTGCGTACTGATGGACGACACTCGGCCGCGGGTCAAACAGGATGACCACCGAGAAGGCGTTGTTGCGCTTGGCCAATTCAACGGTTCTTCCAATCACCGCACGGTGCCCCTGATGCATGCCGTCGAAGGATCCGACCGTGACGACGGATTTACGGTTGACGCTCAAGGTCGGCCAGTTGACCAGCCCGCTGACGTCGGGAACCAGATTGGTGATGTTCATGCTGTTCCTCTTGTCGTTGTCCCGAAACTCTTGGATGTCTTGGTTGTGATGTCTTGGTTGTCTTCGATGTTTTGGATTCTTGGATTGCCGCGTCCACTCTAGCAAAAGGTCAGGCGGCAGGAAAGACCACCGTCGGGCGCGATTGCGCCGGCGTCCCGCTGTCGGGGACAATGATGGCGACCACGTCTTCCCCGGTATTTGCCGGATGCGCGATGGCGGCTGTGGCACCCGCCACGGTGACGCCAATACTGCGCCCGTACCGCAGATCCTGCGCCTGCTTGTCACTGACATCCACGACGGGCATGGTCATCCGTGCGGCCTGCCCCATGGTCAGGGCGGCGTCCAGGAGCTGCTCCTTCGTAGTATCAAGCCGGGCCCTCATGCGGGTTTCGTGCCGTCCGTCGCGCGTGGTGAAGCTATGTTCCTCGCTGCGGGCGGGCAAGACATGCGGTCCTTCGAGGCTGAACGCGCCGACATGGGTGCGCCGCAACCGGGTGAGGTATCCGCCGACCCCGAGGATATGGCCCAGATCGCGGGCGAGCGCCCGAATATACGTGCCCGCAGAGCATGCGACACGCACGTCGATATCGCGCGTGCCCTGCGCCGCATCCGGTTCATGGACGGCGAGCACGTCGAAGCTGTCGATGGTCACTTGGCGAGGCTCGAGGGCCACCTCCTTGCCTTCGCGGGCGAGATCGTAGGCGTGTTTGCCGTTGATTTTCACTGCGGAGTAGGAGCTCGGGACCTGGCTAATCTCCCCCATCAGGTGGGTGTTAACCGCCTGTTCAATCGCTTCCCGGGAAAGCGCGGCGATTTGCGCGCGCACGTGTTCGCGTTCCTCGGCAGGCCACTCGATGATTTCGCCTTCGGCATCCTCGGTGGTGGTGCGCAGCCCGAGCCGGATAGTCGCTTCATAGGTCTTGTGATGGTCGACGATGTAGTTGAGCAGCCGGGTGACGTAGCCGAACCCGATGACCAACACGCCGGTGGCCATCGGGTCGAGCGTGCCTGCGTGGCCGACGCGTTTCACGTGAAGCACCGACCGTACCGCGGCAACGACGTCATGGCTCGTGACCCCTTGCGGCTTGTCAATGACGATGAGGCCGTCAGGCATCCTGCCCGCCTGTCAGCCCGCTGTCGGTATCGTCATGTTCGTCGCCGGTATCGACGGCGTCGTCGGATTCCTCACCGTAGTTGTCGTCGTCATAAGCATCGTAATCATCATCCTCGGCCCATCGGTTCTCCCGCTCCTCGGGATGCTTGTACGGATCGGCTTCGCCGGCGTACTGGGCGTGTTCGCGGCTTTTCGCGAGTTCCTCGTCACGACGACGGGCGGTGACCAGAATATCTTCGATTTCGGTCGCCTCTCCCGGCACCTCGTCGAACTTGAACTTGAGTTCCGGGGTAAGTCGCAGCCCCACCTTGCGACCGACCAGCGTGCGCAGACGGCCTTTCGCCTGATTGAGCGACTGCTGGGCGCGCTTGCGTTCACCCTGCTCCTTGCCGTCGTGGCCGAGCTGGGTCCAGTAGATGGTGGCGATCTGCAAATCGTTGGTGACCCGCACGTCGGTGATGGTCACGCTGTGGAGCCGTTCGTCGTGCAGCTGGCGTTCCAACGCGGATGCGACCACACGCTGGATGAGCGCCGCGATGCGCGCCGCCCGTGGATTCGTCCCTGCCAATGGTGTTCCTTTCTAAGAGTTCTAGGAGCCGGTCTGTTCGAGGCCGGTCTGATACGTTCGTTGGTTTGATATTCCCACAGCCCAGTCACGTGTGTCTATTTCAGGCTGAGGGCGTAACCGTCCGCGGGCAGTCTTCATGTCTTCAGTTGCGCAACAGGCCAGTGCGCCGATGGAGTGCACTGGCCTGTTACCTGGTGTTCCGAACCGTTGTGGGCGGCCTGGGCCGTCCAAAACGGCTACTTGCGTTCGATTTCGCGCATCTCGAAGGTCTCGATGATGTCGCCGATCTCGATGTCGTTGAAGGTGCCGAGGTTGATACCGGCTTCGTAGCCTTCCTTGACCGACTGGACGTCGTCCTTGAAACGGCGCAGCGAGGAAATCTCCAGGTCGTTGACCGTGGCGACCCCGTTGCGCAGGATGCGACACTTCGTACCACGCTTGACCTCGCCGTCCTGAACCATGACGCCGGCGATGTTGCCGAACTTGGAGGAGCGGAAGATTTCGCGGATCTCGGAGTGCGAGGTGACGACTTCCTCGTATTCGGGCTTGAGCATGCCCTTCAAGGAGGCTTCGACATCCTCGATGGCCTTGTAGATGATCGAGTAGTACTTGATCTCCACGCCTTCGCGTTCCGCCAGATCGGCGACCTGACGGTTCGGGCGCACGTTGAAGCCGATGATGACGGCCTTGTCGACGCTCGCCAGGTTGACATCGTTCTGCGTGATGGCACCGACACCGCGGTGGATGACCTGGATGCCGACTTCCTCGGACACATCGATCTTCATGAGCGAATCCTCAAGGGCCTCGACAGAGCCAGAGGAATCGCCCTTGATGACGATATTGAGCATATCCACTTCGGACTTGGCGAACTGCTCCTTGAGGCTTTCGAGCGAAACCACCTTGCGGCGCTTGGCCAGCTGGGCCGCGCGTTCGGTGGCCTGACGCTTCTCGGCGATCTGGCGTGCCGCACGGTCGTCAGGGGCGACCAGGAACAGGTCGCCTGCGGTCGGCACGGAAGTCAGGCCGAGCACCTGGACAGGCGTGGACGGGGCTGCGGCCTTCATATGATTGCCGTTCTCGTCGAGCATGGCACGCACGCGGCCGTACGAAGTACCGGCCACGATAGCGTCACCCACATGGAGGGTGCCGGACTGCACGAGCACGGTCGCCACAGCACCGCGACCCTTGTCGAGTCGGGCTTCAACGGTGGCACCTCGGGCATCCATATCGGGGTTGGCCCGCAAATCAAGCTCTGCGTCGGCGGTGAGCAGCACCGCTTCGAGCAGCTTATCGACATTCGTGCCCTGCTTGGCGGAGATATCGACGAACATGGTGTTGCCGCCGTACTCCTCTGGCACGAGGCCAAATTCGGTAAGCTGTCCGCGTACACGCTCCGGGTTGGCGCCCGGCTTATCGATCTTGTTAACCGCGACCACAATCGGGACGTTCGCCGCCTGCGCGTGGTTGATCGCCTCAACGGTCTGGGGCATGACGCCGTCATCCGCGGCGACCACGAGGATCGCGATATCGGTGAGTTCGGCGCCACGGGCACGCATAGCGGTGAAGGCTTCGTGGCCAGGGGTATCGAGGAAGGTAATCTTGCGCGATTCACCATCAAGCTTGACCGTCACCTGGTATGCGCCGATGCGCTGGGTAATGCCGCCGGCCTCACGAGCGACCACGTTGGTCTTGCGGATGGTGTCCAGCAAGCGGGTCTTACCGTGATCGACATGGCCCATGACCGTGACCACAGGCGGACGCGGCTTGAGGTTCTCGTCGTCCTGCAGCTCTTCCTCATCAAGGTCGATGTCGAACTGCTGCAGCAGCTCCTTGTCTTCCTCTTCAGCGGAGACGATCTCGATGTTCCAGCCGATTTCCTCACCAAGAATCTGGAAAGTCGCCTCGTCGAGGGACTGGGTCGCCGTGGCCATCTCACCGAGATGGAACAGGACGGTGACGAGCGCCGCCGGATTGACGTTGATTTTCTCAGCAAGATCAGCAAGGGACGCGCCCTGACGCAGACGCACAGTCTGGCCGTTGCCTGCGGGGATACGCACACCGGCGATGACCGGGGCCTTCATCTCCTGATATTCATGACGCTTCGCGAGACGGTTCTTGCGTGCCTTCGAGGACTTGCCGCCCTGACGACCGAATGCACCTGCGGCACCGCCACGACCACGGCCGCCGCCGCGAGATGGACCAGCATTGCCGCCACTGTTCTGGAAGCCGCCGCCGAAATGATCGCCGCTTCCACCGCGGTTTGCGCCGGCACCTTGGCCAGGACGATGCTGGCCCCACTGCCCCGGACGAGCACCGCGGCCGTTGCTGAAACCATTGCGGCCGCCACGGCCACGGCCTCCACGACCACCTTCGACAGTCGGGCGCGCCATGGGGTGCGGACGCGGGATGTCACCCGGAGTGGGCACGTGCATGCCCTGCTTGCGGCTGAACGGATTGTTGCCCGGACGCGGCCCCGGAGTCGCGGCATGCGGCGTACCGGAACGCTGTTGCGACGCGGCGCCTTGGGCTCCGCGCGACGCGTGTGGACCGCTGGCCCCTGGGCGAGGGCCATTACGACGCGGATTGTGACCCGGACGGCCTTGCTCACCGTTACGGGAATTGCGTCCCTCGCGGTTGTCACGACGGTCGTCACGGCGCTGGGGACGGTCAGGACGACCACCCTGCTGGGAACGCTGGCCGGCATGAGGCCCCGGATGCGGTGCACCCGGCTTCGGCACATGCAGATGTGCCGGCCCCGGCTTCGCGGCATTGCTCTCGCTTGATGCCTGCGACTGCTCCTGATGATGCTCGGAGTGTTGCGGACGCGGTGCAGCCTTTGCACCTTGCTTCTTATCGTTTGGCTTATTGGATGCTTCCTGCTTCGGGAAGGATGCCTTCAGACGACGAACGACCGGCGCCTCCACGGTAGAAGACGCGGACTTGACGAACTCCCCCATGTCCTTGAGCTTCTCAAGGACGGTTTTGCTGTCAACGCCAAGCTCCTTGGCCAGTTCATATACGCGCTGTTTTGCCACTCAGTTTTCTCCTATTCCATGACTGCGCGCATATGCGCAGTCACACTTCGATGATGGCGAGCTTACCTTGTCTCATCGTGCGACCATGATCTGTTACCTCGTCTCCGTGTCACGGCCCGGAAGTATGGACTGCCGGGCCCGGATTGCCGCAATCCAGCATACCGGAGACTGTGGATTGCGGCGCGAGCCGTGTCTACTTGTTTTCAGCCGATTGTGACGCGCCTGCCTCGGCTGCCCGTTCGGCGGCGAGCTTCGCCTTATGCTGCTCGGCAGACTCGATGCCGATCTTCCAACCGGTAAGCTTCGCGGCGAGACGGGCGTTCTGCCCTTCCTTGCCGATGGCGAGCGACAGCTGGTCGTCATGGATGAACGCGATGGCGGTCTGGTTCTTCTCACTGATGACCTGCACATCCGTCGCAACCGCAGGTGACAGCGCCGACGCCACAAACTTCGCCGGATCTGCGGACCAATCGACGATATCGATCTTCTCGTGGCCGAGATTCTCCATGACGGCACGCACCCTGGAACCCGCGGGGCCGATCAGCGCGCCCTTCGGATTGACGCCGTCGGTGTTCGCCTTGACCGCGATCTTGGTGCGGGCGCCCGCTTCACGTGCAATCGCCATGATGGACACAGCGCCGGAAACCAGCTCAGGCACCTCACGCTCGAACAGACAACGGACGAGTTCAGGGTGGGAACGGGACACGACAATCTCCGGTCCGCGCAGGCCGCGGGAGACATTGACCACATACACGCGCAGACGTTCGCCGTGACGGTACCGCTCGCCCGGCACCTGCTCGCGACGGGGAAGCAACGCCTCGACATCGCCAACGGCGATATGTACATTGCTCGGATCCTTAGCGTCCTGCTGGACGATACCGGTGATCAGCTTGCCTTTCTGCCCTGCGAAGGCGCCAAGCACACGGTCATCCTCAGCCTTGCGGAACAGCTGGCTGATGACCTGACGCGCCGTCGCGGCGGCGAGACGACCGAAATCATGCGGGGTGTCGTCATACTCCTCCCCCAACTTCGGCGCCGGATGAGGGTCATCCTCGGTCGGCTCGACCGGAATCTCGTCCTGAGCCCAGATCGTGAACGTGCCTGCACGCTCGTCAAGCTCGACGCGGGCGTGCTTCGCCGCGTGCGGTGTTTTGAGATAAGCCAGTCGCAATGCCTCGGAAAGTGCATCATCCAGCGTCTCGGCGTCAATTCCCTGACCAGCTGCCAGCTGGTGAATACCTGCCAGGTCCAGTTCCATCCTGCAAGACCTCCTATGTGAAGTTATTACCGAGCGCTTTGCCCAATTAGTCACAATTACGTACTACTTTAGATGAGTATGCAGACACGCAGTCCTCTCCTTCGCCGTGCGCGCACTATGTTCAGATACGCCGCCATATGCGTTGCCGCAATCGCGGTGATGACTGCCACGACTGCATGCTCATCCCCCAGAATCGCAGGACGAGCCGAATCGGAATATCAGGAAACCGACTGCGAGCGCTCCTACCGCTCCGCCACCGACAACGACTCCCGCGCACAGCACGGGCCGATCATCGTCAGATACTTGGCGTCATCGCAGTCGGCGCAAGACTGGCAGACCGTCGCGGCAGCATGTCCGCAACGCATCACAGAAGGGGTCATCCGCAGCGCGCAAGCCCAATGGCTGGCCAACAATCTCGCGCAAAGCATCTCACAGACCTACACGGCGAGCGCCCACGACGGCAACGCCCTGCGCAGACAGCGTCTCGATGGGCTGACAGCACTGCCGTTAAGCAAAGCAATTCTTCGCAAACTCGCGCTTGCCGAAGACCGTGCAGGCTCCGCATTGCAAGTGCTCGCCGCCAAAGGGGTGGTCGGCGCGACCCTCACCGCAAGCGACAACCATCATGCCGCCGGGTCGCAGTTGATGTCTATCGCGGGCAATACCGGCGATTTGCGGCAGAAAGAATACGACATATCCAATCTGCTCGCCAATCCGAGCACTGCGACCGACCAATCAACAGGATTGCAGGCGTCCACGGTGTCCATCATCGAAATCGACTGCGCGTTGGAGGAGTTGGCCGCCCTCGCATCCCCCGACAACACCGTCTCGAACACCGGGGCTACAGCAGCCAGCACCCGCACCAATCAGATGCTCGTGTTGGTGCGTCTGATTACGGGGCATTGCTACGAGGCGTTCGCGCAAGGCTACCCGAGCGCCGATTTTGCGGTTTTCGCAAGCAGCAGCAAGCAATGACGCCACACCCGGCATAGTTCGCGATCCCGTGATACCCACGACTCGACGAACTTTGGGTGGTCAGATACATAGGTCCGGCCCATCGGTCTTCTCGTCTCTGTATGCCTGTGTATCAGAAAGTCCGAAAATCTCGCCGAAAATCCTGTGCGAGAGAGATTTTTCGAATAATCTCTCAATATCTCTCCGAGGATGCGAACCCCGCGACTTTTCAGGACCGCCCGATGGCGCGACGAAGGCACGATAAGTTAGAATCGTTGAAATTTCAAGCTTCTGATAATCCTGCCGACATGGCAGCATCGTGCTGAATGCTCAATATCTCCCCAAAACTGCCACCGACGAGAGATATTCGGACTTTCTTCTCAATATCTCTCGAATTCCACACGAAAACGCGGGATATTGAGATTCGCATATCCGCAGATCGCTCAGACTGGACTGTGGCCCCCGACTCCCGTGTGCGGGAGAAGCACGTCCACGTCCGGTCGAAAAGCTTTCAGGCCCGCCCAGGAGCCATAATGTCGGTTTACGTATGCCCCGTCATACGCCGCATGGCAGACGGGAGACGCCATGCCCAATCCGTGAGCAATATGGCGAGTTGCGTATGTCCGGGAATGCGCAGACCGCAGGGCACAGCCCGGAGCTACCGCTTTCCGACGATATTGTTCAGTTTCGCATGCCGCGGCATACAGGATGCGCACGCAGACCGGAACAATGTTCCAGTCTCCCATACATCTCGCCACGGCATATAGGGACCAAAGTCATTGCCTATCATCCTCACCGGCGCTGCGGCACGCGCCCACCATGCCCCTAATGTGTCCCCCAATATGCGCCGTAACATGTATATGTATGCCACTCGACGCAACCCTGCCTGGTGGGGCGACACGCCGCGAAACCGTTGGAACCATGCGGTTTTCGGCTTGATAACAAGAAACCCCGCGGGTGGAACCCACGGGGTACTGCGGATGAGGCGAGATTCGAACTCGCGGAGGGTTTCGCCCTCACACGCTTTCGAGGCGTGCTCCTTCGACCGCTCGGACACTCATCCAAGTCGCTCGTCACTGCGATGACCGCAGAAAACATGCAACCTGATTATTATAGGACAATTTCACGCGCATCCGTCCCGCGTGTCGCGATGATGCGAGAATATCCCCCACCAAGCTGTTCTCACATGCCGACTCAAGCATGTGCAACTAACGTGCAACCGAACAGCTATTCCAAGGTGCGCTTCGCCCTGATTGCCTCAGCACGCGCAGCCAGTTCGTCATCCGGAGGGTAGGACACGTGCTCCAGCGTCAATCCGCGCGCATCGATAGGCCCGGTTGAACCCTCACGTACCGGCTCGGCCATTTTGTGCGCGAACCAGTCCAAGCTTTTCCTACCTCTGCCTACCTGCACGCAAGCATTAACCAACGAACGCACCATATTGTGGGCGAACGCATCGGCGACGATTGTGAAACAGACCAGCCCTGACTCGAGAACAGACACCCGATACCCTGCCGGATCGGAATCCCCCGACACCAGCGGTGCATCCGGGATTCTGTCCCAGTGGGCGCGCATGACCTCCCTGATGGTTGTTCCCCCGGGATTGGGGGTCGCGAACGAGCCGAAATCGTGCAGGCCTACGGTCATCCGGGCTGCCTCGTTCATTAGGCCTAAATCAAGTCGATCCGGGATTGCCGCCACAAATCCACGCATCCTGGGGTCCACCGGCCGACCTGCATCACAAATCCGATAGACGTAAGTCCGCTCCAGCGCGGAGAATCGTGCGTCAAAACCCTCAGGCGCGCGACTGATGGAGCGGATAACGATATCATCGGGCAACACATGCTTGAGGCGACGCTCCAACGCCTCGACACCATTCGCCTGCATATGTCCGATGCATGAGTCGAGAACCTCGGGCGATATATCGACGTGGCACACCTGCCCCAATGCGTGCACGCCGGTATCGGTTCGGCCGGCGACAGTGACACGAACCTCCCGCTCGTCAGCAAGTCGAAGGATGGTCGCCAACGCGTGTTCCAGTTCGCCTTGTACTGTGCGCAGCTCTGGCTGTCGCGCCCAGCCATGGTATCCGCCGCCATCGTAGGAAAGGTCAATTCTCAATCTCATCGGCACAAGTATACGACCTTGGCATAAATGTGTGCCGTTAATCAAGTGGCACGCGACAGTAAACAGACACATGCGGGATACGTCTCGTGACAATGCCTCCGGTATGCGATCATATACGACAACTGGGGTCGGACCCGTATGGATCCGACCCCAGTCATCAGTGTTGTGCAACAGTCATGGAAGGTGACGGTTCACTCACTTCTCGTCGGCAGCCTTCTCGGCGTCATCAGCCACGTCAGCTTCCTCAGCCTGCTCAGCAGCCTCGGCATCCGCGGCATCCGCGGTCTTGTCGAGGTCAACAGCGGCGGCGTCAGCAGCGGCGACGTCGTTGCCGGACTCGTTGGCGGCCACAGCCTGCTCAACGGCATCATCAGCAGCGCCATCAGCGATCGCGGCATCGGCGGCAGCGGCAACAGCCTCGCTGTCTTCCTTCGCGGCGGTCTTGGCAGCGGCTTCAGCTTCCTTCACGACGGCCTTCTTGGCAACCGGCTCGGTGACGAGCTCGATGATGGCCTGCGGAGCGGAATCACCACGACGCGGAGCAATCTTGACGATGCGGGTGTAGCCGCCCTCGCGCTGTTCCATCTGCTCGGCGATCTCAGTGAAGAGCTTGTGGACGATGGACTTGTCACGAATGACGCGCATCACGCGACGGCGTGAGTGCAGATCACCACGCTTGGCGAAGGTGATCAGGCGCTCGGCCAGCGGACGCAGACGCTTTGCCTTCGGCAGGGTGGTCTTGATGCTGCCGTTACGGAACAGGCTGGTCGCCATGTTCGCGAGCATCAGGCGCTCATGTGCCGGGCTCGACGCCAGACGCGGGCCTTTCTTCGGTTTTGGCATGTTTACTCCTTATTGTTCCCGCTCAGGTGGGCAGATGCCCGAACATCCGATAAGGAACGGTTGGTCAAAGGGGCGGTTCACTCATCTTCCGGCGAGAAGAACGTGCCACCTTCGAGGTTGTTGGTATCAAATCCGCCGAGTGGCGAAGGCTTGAGCGACAGGCCGAAACCTTGCAGCTTCTCCTTGACTTCGTCGATGGACTTCATACCGAAATTGCGGATATCGAGCAGATCCTGCTCGGTGTGGGACACCAGCTCGCCAATGGTGTGAATCCCCTCGCGCTTGAGGCAGTTGTAGCTGCGCTGCGTGAGATTGAGATCCTCGATCGGGATGGACATCTCAGGGTTGGTCTCTTCGGCAACCGGTGCCGGACCAACCTCGACGCCCTCGGCCTGAGCATTGAGCTCACGGCACAAGCCGAAAAGCTCAACCAGGGTCGAGCCGGCCGAAGCCACCGCATCACGCGGCGAAATGGCGGGCTTGGTCTCCACGTCCAGAATGAGCTTGTCGAAGTCGGTGCGCTGTTCCACGCGAGTGGCCTCGACCTTGTAGCTCACCTTGAGAACCGGGGAGTAGATCGAATCGACCGGGATGCGGCCGATCTCATCGTTATCCTGCTTGTTCATCTGAGCAGGCACATAACCGCGGCCGCGTTCGACGGTGAACTCAATCTCGAGTTCGCCATCGTCTTCGAGCGTGGCGATGTGCAGATCCGGATTAGCGATGGTGACGCCGGCAGGCGGCGTGATATCTCCCGCCGTAGCCTCGCCCTTACCGCTTTTGCGCAGATACATGACCACTGGCTCGTCGTATTCGCTGGTCAGCACGATGCCCTTGATGTTGAGCAGGATCTCGGTGACATCCTCGACCACGCCAGGCAGAGTAGTGAACTCATGCAGGGCGCCGGAGATGCGGACCGAAGTGACTGCCGCTCCAGGAATGGAGCTGAGCAGCGTGCGGCGCAGGGAGTTGCCGAGCGTATAGCCGAAGCCAGGCTCGAGCGGCTCGATCACGAAACGTGAGCGCTGTGGATTGAGAGATTCCTCGGTAAGTGTCGGACGCTGTGCGATAAGCACTGTGGTTATCCTTTCAGCTTCTGATCGGTGGTGCACTCACCGGCCATAAGCGGGTTGGATGGGTGGATTGTAAAAGTGCTCAGACGCGACGACGCTTCGGAGGACGAACGCCGTTATGCGCTTGTGGGGTGACGTCGGTGATGGAACCGACCTCGAGTCCGGCGGACTGCAGGGAACGGATGGCGGTTTCACGACCGGAACCCGGGCCCTTCACGAATACGTCGACCTTCTTGACGCCGTGTTCCATCGCCTTGCGGGCAGCGGATTCGGCGGCCATGCCAGCGGCGTACGGCGTGGACTTGCGGGAGCCCTTGAAACCGACATCGCCACCGGACGCCCAGGAGACAACCGCTCCGGACGGGTCCGTAATCGAGATGATGGTGTTATTGAAAGTGGACTTGATGTGCGCCTGCCCGACCGGCACCGACTTGCGGTCCCGGCGACGCGGCTTGCGCGCAGCTTGCTTGTTGGCTGCCATTGACCCTCGTTTCCTAGTAACGAACTTGAATGCCCGGGCGATGAGCTAGTCCGTCTCGTGGCCCGGGGCACGCCACCTTACTTGGTGGCCTTCTTCTTTCCGGCGACCGTACGCTTCGGGCCCTTCCGGGTGCGGGCGTTGGTCTTGGTGCGCTGACCGCGCACAGGAAGTCCCCTACGGTGACGCTGGCCTTGGTAGCAGTTGATCTGGATCTTACGACGGATGTCCGCATCGATTTCACGACGCAGATCGCCTTCGATCTTGTAGTTGGCTTCAAGATAGTCGCGCAGCGTGATGAGCTGCTCATCCGTAAGATCCTTGACGCGGGTATCCGGATTGATTCCGGTCGCGGCAAGCGTTTCCTTCGCACGAGTGCGGCCCACACCAAAGATGTAGGTGAGCGCAATCTCGATACGCTTCTCATTTGGGATGTCGACTCCGGCAAGACGTGCCATTGCGATTCCTTTTGTTTTGCGCAGGTCTCACACCGAATCGCCCGGTTTCCCGGCCCGGGCCTGCGTACCCGGGGTTCAGCTTGCGCTGTGATTCAGTGTCTGTTCATATGCCGCTGGAAATCTGCTCAGCCCTGACGCTGCTTGTGGCGCGGGTTCGTGCAGATCACCATGACGCGGCCGTGACGACGGATCACGCGGCAGTTTTCGCAGATCCTCTTCACACTAGGGCTGACCTTCATGGTTTTCCTTTGCTTGTACCTTACTTGTAACGGTACGTAATACGACCGCGGTTCAGATCGTAGGGGCTCATCTCCAGCACAACCCGGTCCTGCGGAAGAATACGGATGTAGTTCTTGCGCATCTTTCCGGAGATCGTTGCCAGCACGATGTGCTTGTTCTCAAGTTCCACGCGAAACATCGCGTTCG
Organism: Bifidobacterium thermacidophilum subsp. thermacidophilum DSM 15837; assembly: GCF_000426425.1. Classification (NCBI taxonomy): domain Bacteria; kingdom Bacillati; phylum Actinomycetota; class Actinomycetes; order Bifidobacteriales; family Bifidobacteriaceae; genus Bifidobacterium; species Bifidobacterium thermacidophilum. The sequence goes on along the minus strand of NZ_AUFI01000006.1, from coordinate 211,880 downwards.
GCAGTGCTTCCACCACCTTGCCTTCGACTTCAATCACACCGTCTTTTGCCATGAGCCTCGTTCCGTTCCTCAGACGAATTACTATGGGTATCCGAAGACACACCAAATTGCAATAATACACGAAAAGCTGGTGGTGCAACACACGGCGTGTTGCACCACCAGCTTCGATGATCACGCGGTTCGTCGGGTAACGGACCGGCTTTGATCGTCAGCCGAGCTTGGCGATGATCTCCTTGTTGATGGCTTCGATTTCGCCGACGCCATTGACGCTGACGAGCTTGCCACGGTTGCGGTAGATGTCAAGCAGCGGTGCGGTCTCCTTCGCATAGGTCTCAAGACGCTTCGCAATCGCTTCCGGGGTGTCGTCGGAACGACCTTCCTCGGCTGCACGCTTCTTCATGCGTTCGAGCAGGACATCCTGCGCCGCGTCGAGGGCGACAGCATAATCCAAAGGGGTGCCCAGTTCGTCAAGCATCTTGTCGAGCGCCGCGACCTGGGCGGCGTTACGCGGATACCCGTCAAGAATCCAACCGTTGCGGGTATCGTCTTTGGCTAGACGATCCTTGACGATTGAGTTCGTCAGCTCGTCCGGCACGAGTTCGCCCTTGTCGATATACGTCTGTGCCTGCTTGCCGAGCTCGGTGTGGTTCGTCAGGTTGTAGCGGAAGATATCTCCGGTTGAAATCGCCGGGATGTTGTAATGCTTACTCAGCAGAGCGGCCTGGGTTCCCTTGCCGACGCCCTGCGGTCCCATAATCAGCAGACGCATGGTGTTCCTTTCCTGTGGTTGCTGGCTTGATAAGCCAATGATCCGCGACCTCGAGTCCGGAGCCTAAGGCTCAGATGAGGCCACGCACAATTTACATGTCATACACGGTGATGGTGAAACTGTTATCTGTGCTCACTTTGTGCAGCTGCGGATAACAGTTCGGGTACGGCCCCAAGGACCGTACCCGGTTGTGGTTGTGATTACTTGCCTTCGACGTGCTCGGTGTTCTCGAACAGGAATCCGGTGTACTGGAACTGCTCGGTCTGAGCCTTCGCCTGACGCAGGGTGTCAAGGCCGACTCCTGCGATGATCAGGATCGTCGTGCCACCGAAGGGCAGACGGTTATTCAGCTGCATAGACATGATGAGAACAGTCGGGATGAGTGCCACAAACAGCAGGTAGATGGCGCCCACCGTATCAAGACGGTTCATCACATAGCCAAGATAACGGCTGGTCGCGCTACCGGCACGGATACCCGGGATGAACCCGCCGTAATCCTTCATGTTGTCGGCAACTTCGTCCGGATCGAAGGTGATGGACGTGTAGAAGAAGGTGAAGAACACAATCTGGATGGCATACAGCACGATGTACCACACGGTGGTGGTGCTGGCAAGGTTGGTGTTAATCCACTTGACCCAGCTCTGGTCGCTGTTGCCAAACTGCGCAATCAGTGTCGGGATGGACAGGATCGAGGACGCGAAAATCGGCGGAATAACGCCGCTCATGTTGATCTTGAGCGGCAGGTAGGTGGACGAACCGCCGTACATCTTACGGCCGATCATGCGGCGTGTGTACTGCACCGGAATCCGGCGCTGAGCAAGTTCGACATACACGACAAAAATCATGATGACGAGCAGAACGCCGACGACGATGCCGAACTTGGTCCAGTTGCCGTCCTTGCCATTGGCGCCCCAGCCGATTTCCCACAGCTGCGGCAGGAAGCCGGAGCAGATTGACATGAAGATAAGAATTGACATGCCCTGGCCGATGCCCTTATCGGTGATAAGCTCGGCCATCCACATGATGAAGCCGGTGCCTCCGGTCATGATAAGGGCCATAACGACCAGATTCCATACCGAATCGTTCGGGATAACCTGCGAGCACTGGTAGTTGAACAGCGCACCGGAACGCGCGGTGACTAGGATGGTGGTGGATTGGAGCACCGCCAGGCCGATGGTCAGATAACGGGTGTACTGGGTGAGCTTCGCTTCGCCGGACTGACCTTCCTTGTGCAGCATTTCGAAACGAGGAATGACCACACGCAGCAGCTGGATGACGATGGATGCCGTGATGTACGGCATGACGCCCAGCGCGAAGATCGACAGCTGGAGCATGGCGCCGCCGGAGAAGAGGTTGACCAGACCGATGAAGTTCTCGGATACCGTGCTCATCTTGCCGACGCACTGCTGGACGACTTTGACATCGACACCCGGTGTCGGGATGAATGATCCGATACGGTAAATGATGATCATGCCAAGTACAAAGAGGATCTTGTTCCTCAATTCCTTGGTCTTGAAGGCCTGGATTAACGTCCTCACCTGGGGTTCCTTCCCTTATGTCTTGCGCGAGGAAACCACGCGAACGTGCAATGTCACACTCTAAGTTCCACAGTCTACCCTATGCCGTCTACCTGACGCGCGTCGATGCACGCGAGGCAACGCCGACAGCGTGGTCGAAACCGCGGGTACAGTACTGAATACGATGTGACCCTCTCCTAGTACAGGAGAGGGTCACATCAGCTTGTCTAGCAGGCAAGCATCACCGAGTTCAGTTCTCGGAGATGGAGCCGCCTGCGGCCTCAATCTTGGCCTTGGCGGAGGCCGAAGCCTTCACGCCCTTGATGGTGAACGCCAGCTTGGTGTCTCCATCGCCAAGAATCTTAACCGGGTTGCCAGCACGCACAGCGCGCTTCTTGACCAGATCGGCCACGGTGACTTCGCCGCCCTCAGGGAACAGCTCGTTCAGCGTAGCGATGTTGACGACCTGGTAGACCTGCTTGAACGGGCTCTTGAAGCCACGCAGCTTCGGAAGACGCATGTACAGCGGCAGCTGTCCGCCTTCGAAGCCAGGACGAACCTGATAGCGCTTCTTAGTGCCCTTGGCGCCACGGCCCGAGGTCTTGCCCTTGGAACCTTCACCGCGACCAACGCGGATACGGTCCTTCTTGGCTCCCGGAGCCGGGTGCAGATCATGCATTTGCAGGATGTCTGCTTCTTCGTTTGCCATAATCAGTCAGCCTCCTCGACGGTGACCAGGTGGCGCACAGCGTTGACCAGGCCACGGTTGGCGGCGGTGTCCTCACGGACGACGCTCTGGCCGATCTTGTGCAGACCCAGGGTCTGCACCGTAGCACGCTGGCGTGGGGTGGTGTTCACCACACCGTGGATCAGGGTGATCTTCAGATTAGCCATCACTCACCATCCTTCGTTTCAGCGGCTGCCTTAGCCTGGGCTTCCTCACGGGCCTTGCGGGCCTCAGCGATGCCCTCGGCGCGAGCGCGCAGCAGAGCATCCGGAGCAACCTCTTCGAGCGAGAGGCCACGGCGCGCCGCGATCTCTTCCGGCTCTTCGAGCTGCTTGAGAGCAGCCACGGTTGCACGGACCACGTTCACCGCGGTTGCGGAGCCCATGGACTTGGTGAGGATGTCGGAGATGCCAGCGCACTCCATGACGGCGCGGACAGCACCGCCGGCGATAACGCCGGTACCGGGGGCGGCCGGGCGAAGCATCACGGTGCCAGCGGCGTCATGACCAATCACCGGGTGGGTGATGGTGCCCTTGACGCGCGGAACGGTGAACATGTGCTTCTTGGCGTCCAGCTGGCCCTTGGCGATAGCCGCCGGGACCTCACGGGACTTGCCATAGCCGACACCCACAGTGCCCTTGCCGTCACCGACTACCACGAGGGCGGCGAAGCTGAAGGTACGACCACCCTTGTGGGTCTTGGACACGCGGTTGATGGTGACCACGCGATCGAGCAGCTCGTCGCCGTGATTCTCTTCACGACGGTTGCGACGCTCACCGCGACGGCCTTCACCGCGCTGGCCACGACGGGACTTGCGCTCGTCGTTTTTCTCTGCAGCAGCCTGAGTGTTCTGAGTTTCTTCAGCCACTTGGGTTTCCTTCTCGTTATCGCTCACAGTGCCAGACCTCCCTCGCGGGCGCCATCAGCAACAGCTGCGACGCGACCATGGTACTTGTAGCCACCGCGGTCGAACACGACCTTGGTGATACCGGCGTCCTTGGCGCGCTGAGCGACAAGTTCACCGACCTTCTTGGCCGCTTCGGTCTTGTTGCCTTGGAACCCATCGAAATCGTGGGACATAGTGGAAGCGCTTGCCAAGGTGATGCCCTTGGTATCGTCCACAATCTGGGCGACCATGTGACGGTTGGAACGGGTGACCACCAGGCGCGGACGCTCCGGGGTACCGAAAATGCGCTTGCGCAGGCGGGCGTGACGACGAAGACGGGAGAACTTCTTGCCCTTGCCGAAAATCTTGACGCTCATATCACTTACCAGCCTTTCCAGCCTTGCGCAGGATGTGCTCGTCGCTGTACTTGATGCCCTTGCCCTTGTAGGGTTCTGGAGCACGAAGCTTGCGGATGTTCGCGGCAGCCTGGCCAACGGCCTGCTTGTCGGAGCCCTTGACGATCACCTGGTTGGCGTTCGGCAGTTCGAACTCGATGCCTTCAGGCGGATCGACGGTGATGGTGTGCGAGTAGCCAAGGGAGAACTCGATGCTCTTGCCCTTGAGCTGCGCGCGGTAACCAGTGCCGACGATGTCGAGAGTCTTGGTGTAGCCCTCGTGCACGCCCTTGACCATGGACGCGATGATCGAACGGGCCAGACCGTGCTTGGCACGGGTCGGACGCAGATCGTCGGCCGGGGTCAGGATGATTTCGTTGCCTTCGACCTTGCCGGTGATGCCTTCCGGAATCACGAAGGAATCAGAGCCCTTCGGGCCCTTGGTGGAGAAGGTCTGACCTTCAATCTTGACTTCCACGCCATCCGGGATGGTGACGGGGAGCTTACCAATATGCGATGCCATGTTTCAGCTCTCCTTTCTCACCAAACGTAAGCGACGATTTCGCCGCCGATGCCCCGGTCGAGGCATTCCTTCTGGGTCAGCAATCCCGAGCTCGTCGAGATGATGGCGACACCGAGGCCGCCGAGCGGCATCGGCAAGGAGTCGGACTTCGCATAGCGACGCATGCCCGGCTTCGAAATACGCTTGATGCCCTGGATGGAACGCTCGCCGTGAGGACCATACTTCAGCGTGATTTCGAGGGTCTGGCCGACCTTGGCTTCCTTCGCCGTGAAATCGGCGATGTAGCCTTCACGCTTGAGGATCTCGGCGATGTTCGCCTTGAACTTGGAGTACGGCATATCCACGGTCTGGTGCTTTGCCGCGCTCGCATTACGCAGACGCGTGAGCATGTCTGCGATCGGATCTGTCATTGTCATGTGGGCTAACGCCCTTTCTCGCCGTGGTTTCCGCCGCCCTCACGGGTGCTATGCACCCGATCGGGCCGCGGACCTTCAGCGTCGATGTTTACCAACTGGACTTCGTAACTCCGGGCAGCTCGCCACGGTGAGCCTTCTCGCGAAGGCAGATGCGGCACAGGCCGAACTTGCGGTACACGGAGTGGGGACGACCACAAACCTGGCAACGCGTGTAGGCGCGCACCTTGAACTTCGGCTTGGCGGCCGCCTTGTTCTTCAGAGCGGTTTTTGCCATTTCAGTTCTCCTTGAAGGGGAAACCGAGGTGCTTGAGCAGCACGCGGGCTTCCTTGTCGTCCTTGGTGTTCGTCACCACGGTGATGTCCATACCACGGACGTGGTCAATGGAATCAGGATCGATCTCGTGGAACATGGACTGCTCAGTGAGACCGAAGTTGTAGTTGCCCTGACCGTCGAACTGGTTGCCATCGATGCCGCGGAAATCGCGGATACGCGGCAGAGCCAGCGTCAGAAGGCGGTCGAGGAACTCCCACATGCGGTCGCCGCGGAGCGTAACGTAAGCACCGATGGCCTGGCCCTCACGCAGATGGAACTGCGCGACGGACTTCTTCGCGTGAGTGATCTTCGGCTTCTGACCGGTGATGGCCGTCAGGTCCTTCACAGCACCTTCGATGAGCTTGGAGTCGCGGGCAGCGGCACCGACACCCATGGAGACGACGACCTTCTGCAGACGAGCGACCTGCATCGGGTTGGAATACTTGAATTCCTTCTCGAGCTCAGGCACAATCTGGTCGAAGTACTTCTGCTTCAAGCGCGGAGTTGCCGGCGCTTCGACTGTGGTATCGGTCATGCCAGCTCCTTTCCGGACTTCTTGGCGACACGCACGCGCACGGTCTTCACCTTGCCGTCACGAGCCTCCTGCTTAACGACCACGCCAACGCGGGTCGGCTGCTTGGTCTCCGGGTCGATCAGCATCACGTTGGAGCGATGGATCGGGGCCTCGACCGGAACAATGCCGGACTGCTGGCCCTGCTGGGTGGCGCGGACATGCTTCTTGACGATCTGCACACCCTCAACGATCAGTCGATCGTTGGGCAGCACACGCAAGACCTTGCCTTCCTTGCCGCGATCCTTGCCGCGGATGACCTTGACCTGGTCGCCGCTCTTGATCTTGGCTACCATTCAGATCACCTCCGGAGCGAGGGACACGATCTTCATGAAGCGCTTGTCGCGCAGCTCACGACCGACCGGTCCGAAGATACGAGTGCCCTTGGGTTCCTGGCCAGAGCCGAGGAGCACAGCGGCGTTCTCGTCGAACTTGATGTAGGAACCATCCGCGCGGCGGTGTTCCTTGACGGTGCGGACGACAACGGCCTTCACCACGTCGCCCTTCTTGACCGACCCGCCAGGAATGGCGTCCTTGACGGTGGCGACGATCACGTCGCCGATGCCGGCATAGCGTCGCTTCGATCCGCCGAGCACTCGGATGGCCAAGATCTCCTTGGCACCCGTGTTGTCGGCGACATGAAGCCGCGTTTCCTGCTGAATCATTGATTCTCCTTAGCCGAGCTGGTTCTCCCCGAGCACCCTTGCGGGTGATCGCGGAGCCTTGCCGAACTTGTTACTTGGCGCGCTCGATAATGCTATCGAGACGCCAACGCTTGGTCTTGCTCAGAGGCCGAGTCTCCATAATACTCACGAGGTCGCCAACGTGGGCTTCGTTGTGTTCATCATGGGCCTTGACCTTGCGGGTGGAGCGGACGACCTTGCCGTACAGCGGGTGGGTCGAACGCTGCTCGAGCTCGACGGTAATCGTCTTGTCCATAGCTTCGGACACGACGTAACCGCGACGAACCTTACGGAAGTTACGCTCTTGCTTTTCAGCCATGCTTACTTCTCCTCAGCTTTCGTATCCACAGCCTCAGGCTCCTCGGTGATACCGAGTTCGCGCTCGCGCAGGACGGTGTACATCCGGGCGATGTCGCGCTTGACGGCCTTGAGACGGGCGGTGTTTTCGAGCTGGCCGGTTGCGTGCTGGAAGCGCAGGTTGAACAGCTCTTCCTTGGACTTCTTGAGGAAGCCCTCGATTTCCGCATTGGTCTTCTCGTTGAGATTCTTGATGGAATAGTCTGCAGTTCCGACTGGCATCAGATGTCACCGCCTTCACGCGCGATAATACGGCACTTCATGGGGAGCTTGTCGATAGCGCGGCGCAGAGCCTCGTGAGCGACATCCTCCGAGACACCACCGATCTCGAACATGACTCGACCGGGGTGGATATCGGCGATCCAGAACTCAGGCGCGCCCTTACCGGAACCCATTCGGGCGCCGAGCGGGTGCTTGGTCAGCGGGCGATCCGGGAAGATCGTGATCCACACGCGGCCACCACGCTTGATGTAGCGGGTCATGGCGATACGTGCGGCTTCGATCTGACGGTTCGTCACATAAGCCGGGGCAAGCGCCTGGATGCCATAATCGCCGAAAGCGATCTCGTTGCCGCCCTTGGACATACCATGACGGTCCGGGCGATGCTGCTTGCGGTATTTAACTCTCTTTGGGATAAGCATTCCAGCTCACTCCTTCGTTTCCGTTGCGGCAGGAGCCTCAGCTTCGGCTGCAGCCGGGGCCGCCTGAGCGGCTTCGGTCGCAGGCTTGGTCTGAGCGGAACGCTGACCGCCACGGCGCGGGCGACGATCGCCACGACGACCTGGACGGCTGTTGTTCTGCTGAGCCTGCTGCTCTTCGAACTGAGTCTCAGTCATATCGCCCTTGTAGATCCACACCTTCACGCCGATACGGCCGTAAGTGGTGCGGGCTTCGAAGAAGCCGTAATCGATGAGGGCGCGGAGAGTCTGCAGCGGAACGCGACCCTCGCGATAGAACTCGGAACGGCTCATTTCCGCACCGCCGAGACGGCCGGAGAGCTTGATACGAATACCCTTGGCGCCGGCACGCATCGCGTCCTGCTCCGCCTTGCGCATGGCACGACGGAAAGTGACGCGGTTGGTCAGCTGCTCAGCGATGCTCTGGGCAACGAGCTGAGCGTCAAGAGCTGCGTTCTTCACTTCGAAGATGTTGAGCTGGACCTGCTTGCCGGTGAGCTTCTCGAGCTTGGCGCGAACGCGCTCAGCCTCAGCACCACGGCGGCCGATCACGATGCCCGGGCGGGCGGTGTGGATGTCCACACGCACACGGTCACGGGTACGCTCGATGACGATACGGGACACGCCCGCACGCTCGAGATCCTTGCTCAGCGCCTTGCGGATCTTGTCATCCTCCAGCACGAAGTCACGGTAACGCTCGCCAACCTTGTTGGAATCGGAGAACCACTTGGAACGATGGTTCTCAGTGATACCCAGGCGATAGCCAAAGGGATTGATCTTCTGACCCATCTTTAGCGGGCTCCTTCCTTGCTAGCGACAACGACCGTGATGTGGCTGGTTCGCTTGTTGATGCGAGCGGCACGGCCCTGGGCACGAGCGCGGAAACGCTTGAGCGTCACGCCTTCGTCCACATAGGTCTCCTTGATGAACAGGTCGTTCTCGCGGAACGGCTCGCCGGCCTTGTCGGCCTTCACGCGAGCGTTGGCGATAGCGCTCTCCAGAGTCTTGCGCACGGGCAGTGCGGCGGACTGAGGAGCGAACTTGAGAATGGTAATGGCGTCGGTCGCACGCTTGCCTCGGATGAGGTCGACCATGCGGCGAGCCTTGCGCGGCGTCACGCGGACGTGACGAGCGATTGCTTTAGCTTCCATGTGTCTTGTCTCCTCTTTAGCGGCGTGCCTTCTTGTCGTCCTTCACATGACCCTTGAAGGTCTTGGTCGGGGCGAACTCGCCGAGCTTGTGGCCAACCATTGCCTCGGTGACGAACACCGGCACATGCTTGCGGCCGTCATGGACGGCGAAGGTGTGGCCGATGAAGTCCGGGGTGATCATCGAACGGCGCGACCACGTCTTGATGACGTTGTGTGTGCCCTTCTCGTTCTGCTCGTCGACTTTCTTCTGCAAGTGGGCGTCGACGAATGGGCCCTTCTTGATGCTACGAGTCATCTACTCGACACTCCCTTACTTGCGGTTCTTACCATTCGGACGACGACGAACAATCATCTTGTTCGAAGCCTTCTTCGGACGGCGAGTACGAACTTCGCCCTTGCCCCACGGAGACACTGGCGGCTTGCCACCACGAGTACGACCGCCGTGCGGGTGGTCGACCGGGTTCATGGACTCACCACGAGTGATCGGGCGCTTGCCCATCCAGCGGGCGCGACCTGCCTTACCGAGCTGGACGTTGGCGTGATCGGCGTTGCCGACCTCACCGACGGTCGCGCGGCAGCGAGCGTCGACGTTGCGGATTTCGCCGGACGGCATACGCAGCTGGGCGTAAGCGCCATCCTTAGCGACGAGCTGAACGGCAGCGCCAGCGGAACGCGCAATCTTCGCGCCGCCCAGCGGGCGGAGCTCGATAGCGTGCACGATGGTACCGGTCGGGATGTTGCGCAGCGGCAGGTTGTTGCCGGGCTTGATATCGGCCTGTTCGCCGGTCTCAATGATGTCGCCCTGCTTGACGCCTTCCGGAGCGATGATGTAGCGCTTCTCACCATCTGCATAGTGCAGCAGTGCGATGCGGGCCGAACGGTTCGGGTCGTACTCGATGTGAGCGACCTTCGCCGGCACGCCGTCCTTGTCCCAACGCTTGAAGTCGATGAGACGGTACTGACGCTTGTGACCGCCGCCACGATGGCGGGAGGTCATACGGCCATAAGAGTTACGACCGCCGGTCTTGGTGAGCTTGCGAACCAGCGACTTTTCAGGCGTGGAGCGCGTGACGTCGGAGAAATCCGACACAGACGCGTTGCGACGGCCTGCAGTCGTCGGCTTATAAACGCGGATAGCCATAATGTAGTTCTTCCTTTGACTTTCTCGGCTAGCCTTCAGTTACCGAAGATGTCGATCGTCTGGCCCTCGGCCACGGTCACGATCGCGCGCTTCTGATTGACACGCTGACCGAAACCGGTACGGGTGCGCTTGCGCTTGCCCGCGCGGTTGAGGGTGTTGACATTCGTCACCTTGACATTGAAGATCTCTTCGATGGCCTGCTTGATCTGCACCTTGTTCGCGTTCGGCGCCACAACGAAGGTGTAGCGGCCGCGATCGGACTCGGCGTAGCTCTTCTCAGAGACAACAGGCTTAAGGATGACGTCGTGTGCTGGCTTGTGAATAGCGACCATGTGGATCAGGCCTCCTTCGTGGCCGACTTCGTCTTCGCTGCAACGAAGGCGTCGAAGCCTTCCTTCGAGAAGACGACATACTTGGCGGTGACCACGTCGTACGTGTTGAGCTGATCCGCGAAGATCGGGTGCACGGTCGGGATGTTGCGCACCGACAGCCACTCGTTGATGTTGTCGCGGGAGAACACCACGGTGGTGAACTCGTTGGAGCTCACGGCGTTCAGCGCGGTAACAGCGGTCTTCGTGGACGGGGTCTCAATGCCACCGAAATCGATGACACCGATGTGACCGGCGTTGGCGCGATCGGAGAGGATGTAGCGCAGAGCTGCAGCCTTCATCTTCTTCGGGGTGCGCTGGCTGTAGTCACGCGGAACCGGCCCGTGGGCAACGCCACCGTGGTACCACTGCGGAGCGCGGATGGAGCCCTGGCGTGCACGGCCGGTGCCCTTCTGCTTCCACGGCTTCTTGCCGCCGCCGGAGACCTTCGCACGGTTCTTCACCGCATGGGTGCCCTGACGGGCAGCGGCGAGCTGTGCGATGACCACCTGGTGGATCAGCGGGATGTGGGCGTGGACGTCTTCAGCCGAAATGCCGAAGATTTCAGCCGGCGCCTCGACGGTGCCAGCGGCCTGTCCCTTGACGTCAGTGACGTTCAGAGTAACGTTTGCCATGGTTTCAGGCTCCCTTCACTGCCGAACGGACGAGAACGATGCCGCCCTTGGGCCCCGGGATGGCGCCCTTAATGGCGAGGATGCCGTTCTCGACATCGGAGGAGACGATGGTAAGGCTCAGCACGGTGTTGGTCTCATGACCCATACGGCCGGCCATGCGCTTGCCCTTGAAAATACGGCTCGGAGTAGCGCATGCACCGACTGAACCGGGGCGACGCTCGTTCTTATGAGAGCCGTGAGTACGACGATAGGACTTGAAGCCCCAGCGCTTGATGGTACCGGCGAAGCCCTTGCCCTTGGTGGTGCCGGTGACGTCCACCAGCGTACCTTCGGAGAACAGCTCGGCGGTCAGTTCCTGACCGGGCTTGTACTCCTCGGCGTTCTCCGTGCGCACCTCAGCGAGGTGACGACGCGGGGTGACACCGGCCTTGGCGAAATGACCAGCGAGCGGCTTGGTCACCTTCGTCGGATCGATCTGGCCGTAACCGAGCTGGACAGCCTTGTAGCCGTCGGCTTCCTTGGTCTTGACTGCGGTGACCACGTTGGTGGACACGTCGACCAGGGTGACGGGAACGAAGAAGCCGTTCTCATCCCAGACCTGCGACATGCCGAGCTTGCGGCCGAGCAGTGCAGTGCGATTCTTGTTCTGTGACATAGCGGTTCCCTCCTCCCTTACAGCTTGATCTCGATGTTGACATCCGCAGGCAAATCAATGTGCATCAGGGAGTCCACGGCCTTCGGGGTCGGATCCACGATGTCGATGAGACGCTTATGAGTACGCATCTCGAAATGCTCGCGAGAATCCTTGTACTTGTGAGGAGAACGGATAACACAGAATACGTTCTTCTCGGTCGGCAGAGGAACCGGGCCCACCACAGTGGCACCCGCGTTCGTCACCGTCTCGACGATTTTCTTCGCCGATTGGTCGATGACCTCATGGTCATAGGACTTAAGCCTGATGCGGATTTTCTGTCCCGCCATTGCCGTCCGCCCTTTCTAGCGATTCGTTTACTGTTTACCAGCCTGTCGCAGGGCACCGGCGAGCTTGACCCAAGGCATAACACCCCGGTCGTAACCACATCAGTGCGCAGCCAGACAGCGACCCACTCGGAGCCGCCGACGCCGCGCTCGCTTTTTTGATTCCAATATGCGAGCCTAAAACAGGCAACTTGATTATTAAAGCACGTGCCATGTATAAGATTTCTGCGGCGTGTCGCACTTCCGGGACTCCGCCCCGGGCGCTGACACCACTCATCTCATCCGTCACAAGAGCCCACCCGAGTATAGGACAGCAAGCTGCCGCCCGCCACCACGGTGTGGCGCAACGCGCAATCCGCCTGTCCGCCTAACAAAAGACTAGACTGGGCCATACGGCTACGCACCACCGCACAACGACGACGGCGTTGGAGAATCGAGGAAGATATGGCACATCTGAGATATGAGTCGGCGCTCGGCGCCACCCCACAGTTTGATTTCGGCAATCCGCGTTCCGCGAGCTGGACCGAATTCGACGCCGACCTCGCCGATTGCGGATACGACGAGCACGCTGTGCAGGCCATCCGCGACACCCGCCTCGCGTTTGCAAGAAGCGATCTGCCACGCTCACGGTACTGGTCAGTGCCCGATGACATCGATATGATTACCGACATCCCCTATCTCGACGACGGGATCCGCGGGCATCTGCTCGATTTGTATCTACCCCATGACGCCGTTATCCGCCAAGGCCGCACGCTGCCTGTCTACGTCGATATCCACGGCGGCGGATTCGTATACGGGTATAAGGAACTCAACCGCAATTTCAACGTAACGCTCGCACAACACGGTTTCGCGGTGTTTTCGCTCAACTACCGCCCCGCGCCGCAGACCGATTTCCTCGGGCAGTTGCGCGATATCACCGCAGGCCTCGCCTGGATTGCCAGGCATGGAGATGCCTACCCAATCGACCTTAATCACGTGTTCCTCACCGGCGATTCCGCCGGCGGTGCACTCGCCTTCTATCAGGCTGCCTTGCAAAGCGACCCCGCAACGGCCGCAGCATACGGCGTCACCCCATCGGGTCTGCACATCCGTGGTGTCGCTGCGGTTTCGGGAGTCTTCGATCTTTCGCCGTTCACGCCGGGAGCCACGGACGCACAATCGCGCAACGAACGCCCCGACGACGTCGTGTCGGTTATCGGTCCCCACTTCTTCAAGCGGCTGTCGCAGGTCGACCCCGACTACCGCTTCAGCACCAACTTGGTCCGCAACAGCGTGATACCGCCCATGTATCTGGCGACCAGCAGCGACGATTTCATCGAGTATGAAAGCCTGGCACTTGCGACGGAGCTATCACGTGCGCACCAGGAGTTCGAACTCCACGACGTGAAAGCACGGCCCGGCAAACCGCTCGGCCATGTCTACAGCGTCTGCATGTCGTGGCTCGAAGAAAGCGAGGCGGTGTTCCGCCAGATCCACGATTTCTCATACCGGCTGCTGTCATAAAGTTCGGGGGCGAGTCTAGATACCGACGTCCGGACGCGAAAGATAGGTGAGGAACTCCTGCCAGTTCCTGCACGTCAGATGGCGCATGCCATCCATGAACAGATCATGCATCGTGTCGGCATCAAAGGAATCGTCACGCAGATACGCCTGCACCAAACCCTGCCAGAGCGCAAGAATCTGCATCGCGGTGCGTTTGGCGTCCAAGGCTTGGTGCATCACGCCTTGATGCTGCAACTGCGCGCACAGTTTCGTCCAATGATCGACGGTGCGCATATCCTTGGCCGCCAGGTACTTGCTCGCCGGATTGTCCGGCTGCGTGGCCAACCCGCGAAGGTAGGCCATGAGCAACAGCCGGTTGCGTCGCGAAAGCCTCATCCTGATGAGCTTGTCGAGCATGTCCTCGCTCAGCTCGGGCCATGCGCTTTCCAGGTTGTACTCTTTGCCGTCAAGCGAATCGGCGTATTCCATCGCGCCGACCAGCAGGTGGTCTTTCGTGGGGAAATGATAGAGGACGCTCGACTGCGGTATCCCGGTTTCCGTGGAAATCCGGATGACAGTCACGTCGCCATACCCGGATTGGTCGACAATCTGCAGTACGGCTGAGGCTATCTGTTCACGTCTGGCGCGGCTGGGGGCATAATTGCCACGTTTCGTACGGCGACGGGAAGCTGTCGGTTGTTCAATGGCTGTCACAAGCAGGTATGATAACACGCGATTACGCAAGGGTGATGGTACGACAAGCGATGCCGTGTCACCCATATCATCTCCGACAGATTCCGACAGAAGCTGATGCCAGCAGATGCTGATGCCGGCCGGCCGCAGCCAGCCATGGCCCCCGAAATGAGTTGCGCCGCCATACCCGATTGGGTACGACGGCGCAATGGTTGGATTCAGACAATCAATGCCGGGCGGGAATCTGCCCCGCGGGACATCACTTCACGCGCTCGGAAGCCTCTTCGGTGGCTGCGACACCGAGACGATCGACGCGCATCTTGTGGCCCTCAGCCTGGGAGACGCCGTAGTATGCGGCGATGGCGATGTCTTCCATATCCTCGATGAGCGGGATACGCGGGTTCGCCGGCGTGCACTGGTCCTCATAGGCGCGCATGCCGATGCGGTCGATAAGCGACCAGTACGTATCCTCGTCAACACCGCAGGCCTTGAAGCTGGCGTCCATACCGAGCTTGTTGTCGCGGTAATCCTGGATAGCGCGGGCGAGGTTCTCCACACCTTCCTCAGGGGTCTTGCCCGGATCGATGCCAATCAGACGTGCGATTTCCTGGTAGCGCTGCGGGGCCACGTACTTGTTGTACTTCGGCCAGCTGGTCGGTTCGGACGGGACCTGGCCGTTGTAGCGGATGACATACGGCAGCAGGATGGCGTTCGTGTGGCCGTGGACCACGTGGCACAGCGCACCGATGGTGTGCGCCATGCTGTGGCACATGCCGAGGAAGCCGGAGCCGAAGGCCATGCCGGCCATGGTGGCGGCGTTGTGCATATGCTCCTGCGCAGCGGTCTTCTCAAGGCCGGCTTCACCGTTGACGGACTCGGACAGGTTGTCCCAGATGATCTTGATGGCGTGCAGCGCCATGGCGTCGGTGAAGTCGTTAGAGTACACAGACACGTAGGCCTCGATTGCGTGGGTCAGGGCGTCCATGCCGGAATCGCAGGCCAGGCGACGCGGCTGGGTGCGGGCGAGCACCGGGTCGACGATAGCCACGGACGGGGTCAGCGCGTAATCGGTGATCGGGTACTTGTAGCCGGTCTTGTGGTCGGTGATGACGGCGTACGGAGTGACCTCCGAACCGGTGCCGGAAGAGGTCGGGATGCACACGAGCTTGGCCTTCTCGCCGAGCGGCGGGATCTTGAACGCGCGCTTACGGATATCGAAGAACTTCTCGCGCACATCGGAGAAGGCGATCTCCGGGTGCTCGTACATGAGCCACATGACCTTCGCGGCGTCCATCGCGGAGCCACCGCCAACGGCGATAATGGTGTCGGGCTTGAACTCGTCACGCATCATGGAGGCGCCGCGCTCGACGGTCTCGACCGACGGTTCCGGCTCGACGTAGTCGATGATGCGGAAGGTGACGCGGTTCTGGCGGGCACGCAGCTGGTCGATGATCTTGTCGACCACGCCGAGCTGCTCCATGACCTTGTCGCACACGATGACCGCGCGGTTGAGGTTGTACATGTCGCGCAGATACCGGATCGCGTTCGGCTCGAAATAGGTCTTCGGCGGCACCTTGAACCACTGCATGTTGTTGTTCCTCCGTGCGATGCGCTTGATGTTGATGAGGTTGACGGCCTGGACGTTGCCGGACACCGAGTTGCCGCCGTAGGAGCCGCAGCCCAGGGTCAGGGACGGGGCGATGGAGTTGTAGATATCGCCGATACCGCCGAGCGAGCTCGGGGAGTTCCAGATGATACGGCAGGCGTGCATGCGCAGGCCGAATTCACGGGCCAGATCCTGGTTGTTGGTGTGGATGGCGGCGGTGTGGCCGGCGCCATGCTTGAGCATCTCTTCGCACATCTCGAAAGCCTGCTCCTTGTTGTCGGCCTTGAGCACGGCCTGCACCGGGCAGAGCTTTTCGAGGGTAAGCGGATCCATCTCGCCGACTTCCTTGCATTCGGCGGCAAGGATGGTCACGTCGGCGGGCACTTCGAAGCCAGCCTCATGTGCGATGTACTGCGGGGACTTGCCCGGCACGACGGAGTTGAGCTTCGGGGAGCCGCCCGAGTAGGCGGTGCAGCCGAACATGTACTGCTCAAGCTTGGCCTTCTCGTCGGGGTTCACGAAGTAGGCCTTACGACGCTTGAGTTCCTTGACCAGCGGGTCGTAGACGTCCTTATGGGCAATGATCGCCTGCTCAGTGGCGCAGATCATGCCGTAATCGAAATGCTTGGAGAGGATGAGGTCGTTGGCTGCACGCTCGACATCGACATCGGCATCGACGTACGCCGGAGCATTGCCCGGGCCGACGCCGAGTGCCGGCTTGCCGGAGGTGTACGCGGCCTTGACCATGCCCGGGCCGCCGGTCGCGAGAATCGTGGCGACGCCGTCGTGGCGCATAAGGGCACCGGTCGCCTCG
This sequence comes from Bifidobacterium thermacidophilum subsp. thermacidophilum DSM 15837, assembly GCF_000426425.1. Classification (NCBI taxonomy): domain Bacteria; kingdom Bacillati; phylum Actinomycetota; class Actinomycetes; order Bifidobacteriales; family Bifidobacteriaceae; genus Bifidobacterium; species Bifidobacterium thermacidophilum. Next base: position 195,178 of record NZ_AUFI01000006.1, on the reverse strand, counting down.
ATGGACGGATGCTCAATCCACTGGATACAGTTCTCAGGTGCACCTGCGGCGATGGCCGCGTCGCGCACGATCTTGGCGGCCGCGACCGAGCACTTCTGCGCGAACGGATGGAAGCCGAATACGATCGGGCACCGGGTCTTAAGCGCAATCAAGGACTTGAAGATCGCGGTCGAAGTCGGGTTGGTGACCGGGGTTACACCCGCGACCACACCGACCGGCTCGGCGATTTCATCAATACCGAGGACATCGTCGGAACGGATGATGCCGACGGTCTTCTGCCCCGCCAAATAGTGGGTAACGTGCTCGCACGCGAAGATATTCTTGGTCGCCTTGTCTTCCACAAGACCACGGCCGGTCTCGTCCACAGCCATCTTCGCCAGCTGCAGATGCTTGTTCAGCGCTGCGACGGAAGCCTTCGCGACGATGTGATCGACCTGCTTCTGATCAAGCTTCTCAAACTCCTTCAGGGCAACCTGGGCCTTCTTGACCAGCTCGTCGACCTCGGTCTGAGCCGCGATCAGCTTCTCTTCGGGGCTTGGCTTGGTAGCCTCTGTTTTCTTTGCTTCTGCCAATTGGTCCTCCTCGAGCCTGTACTGCAAAAGGGGTCGCCGCCTGTCGGCGGCTCGTCACCGGAATCTGTGACCTTCATCACAATGTAGCGGATAACCGGTACGTTCTCATACTTGCGTGGTGTTGAGCGTTTCATGAGAATCGGCGAGCATCTCATGGTATTAACTGAACGGTTTTTGTTCGATTCTGTGAGTTTCGCTCGACAATGCGGCAAATACCCCAACATGTGACCATATCGTGTGCAATGTTTGCGCAAACAGCCTACGCAGACCTTACAATGGCACCATGAAAAATCCGCCATTGCACCGTTACGCCACACGGCCAGGTCTCTACTTCACTGACGATGGCGGGGCGGATGCCGTCGTCAGATCAGAAACAGCCGACCGCATCTGGTTGTGCGTCTACGAGCCACTCGATCGCCCTTCCGCCTTCTACAACGAAGCGGTTCGCCTGTTCAAGGGGTCCCCCATCCCATGGACGCAAGAAGTGCGGCTCTTCCCCATCTGCTCGCGCATCATCGAATCCATGTACGTGCGCGAAACCCTGTTCGCAATGAGCGGTCCGAACTACGGCCTGTGGTATGTCCACCTGCCCAAGGCCTGGGACGGCATGCGCTACGCCTATCGCGTGGACGGGCAATGGGATCCCAAACATGACGTGCGTTTCAACCCGCACAAAATCCTGCTCGACCCTTACGGCAAGGGCATCGATGGGACCATGAAACTCGACGCCCCCGCATTCTCCTACGAGTGCACCATCGACAACGGGGTCGTCCACGGATCCCCCGACGGCAACATGAGCACACTTGACTCCCTCGGCAGTATGCCGGTGTCCGTCGCCATCGACGACCGAGACACCACCAAGCACGAAGGCGAGCCCTCCCACCCCCACGTGCCGTGGAGCAAAACCGTTATCTACGAGCTGCATGTCAAAGGCTTCACAGCGAACGCGCCGTGGCTGCCTCCGGAATTGCGCGGGACATATGCAGGGCTCGCCCACCCCGCTACCCTGTCCTACTTGCAGACGCTCGGCGTCACCTCGATTGAGCTGCTGCCAATCCAAGCCAAACAGGATGAGCTGTTTCTCCAGCAACGCGGCCGGCACAACTATTGGGGGTATTCGACGCTCGGATACTTCGCGCCGGAGCCGTCCTACGCCACGCAGGCCGCACAACGTTCAGGCCCGCGCGCGGTTCGCCAGGAAGTCATCGACATGGTCCGAGCCCTGCACGAGGCCGGATTCGAAGTCATCATGGACGTGGTCTACAACCACACATGCGAAGGCGGTACCGACGGGCCGACCGTATGCTGGCGAGGGCTGGACGAGCTGTCCTACTACCGGCACCAGCGCAACAATCCCGGCCGGTTGGAAGACACCACCGGCTGCGGCAATACGCTTGACTTTTCCAACACGCATGTCGTGACCTTCGCCATCGACAGCCTGCGGTACTGGGCCAAACGGATCGGCGTCGACGGCTTCCGCTTCGACCTGGCCGCCTCGCTTGCACGTCTCGACGGCAACTTCACCAAGCATCACCCCTTCCTGTACGCCTTGCGCAGCGACATGCTGCTGGGCAACCTGAAACTCATCATGGAGCCTTGGGATGTCGGCTATCAAGGGTGGCGCACCGGCCAGTTCGGTATGCCCTTCGGCGAGTGGAACGACGCCTTCCGCAACTCGGTCAGGCAATTCTGGTTGACCGATCCGGTCGACCGGCCGGGCAACGGGGAAACCGGCATGCAAGAGATGGCCACCCGGTTGTGCGGTTCCGCAGACCTCTTCGCCACCGAGCCAGGACGCGGCGCTCCGTCGTCGATCAACTTCATTTCCTGTCATGACGGCTTCACCACCGCCGACCTGACCGCCTACGCCCGCAAACACAACGAGGACAACGGCGAAGACAACAACGACGGGTCGAATGTGAACTATTCAGTCAACTTCGGGCACGAAGGACCGTCCGACGACCCCGCCATCAACCAGCACCGCGAACAGGCCACGCTCAATCTTCTCGGCACGTTGCTGCTGTCGCTGGGCACGCCGATGCTCCAAGCCGGTGACGAGTTCGGCAACAGCCAGCAAGGCAACAACAACGCCTACTGCCAAGACAACGACATCACATGGCTGCAATGGGATTGGATGGACTCGACCGGCAAGAACAGTCAGCTGCGGATTTTCGAATCTGTGTCGCGGCTGATTTCCGCACGCAAATCCCTCTCGCTGTTCCATACCGAAGATTTCTACACGCGTCTGACACAAATCGGGCTGTTCAAGCAGTCCAGCCGCGTGCAATGGTTCATGCCAGACGGCAACGCGCCGGTGGACAGGGACTGGTCGAATCCTACGACACGCCGGTTCGCCATGCGTCTGATCGCACGAAATTCTGCCGATCTGCTCATCATCATCAACGGTGATGCCGGTGACCGCAGCTTCCGCCTGCCAGCCGACAGCTCATGGCAGACTGTGTGGAGTTCGGCCCAAGCCGAAGGCATCGAGCCCGCCCCGGGCACCAAAGTCAGTGTGGCCCAGCACTCGCCTGACATGAATTGGATGGCGATGCGCCTGACGCGGCACCCGCTGAGCGACGTCATCGCCCAAGCCCAAAACACGCCGCATGACTCGACGTCGGCGATGACGCCGCCAGTTCCAAGCGTCATCGCGCAAGCCGACGCAGCCGAACAGCTCCGTGCCCCGCATCAAGGCGTTTCTGCCGACGCAAGAGCACAGACAGGCGCAATGGCTGGAACCAGTGCCGATGCAACCGAGAATACGGCACCGGGCACAAGCTCACGCAATACCGCCAAGTCGGCGACGCAGCATCATGACAATCATGACGACGCTAAGCCAGAGCAGGAGTCGTGGATGGTGCCAGAGTACAGCATCACGCTCATGCAGCAGATCAAGCCGAAAAATCAGGCAAACTGATTGAACCGGATAGGGGTGATGGCGGCGCAGTATAGATGGCTTCTGCGCCGCCGGAGCACCCCCTTCCGGAGCAACACCCCTCCGAAACAATCCCTTGTGTCAAGGAATTCTCAATTTCTCTGGATATTGGCAAAATTGCCGAGATATTCAGGAAAATGTCTCAATATCTCCCTCAAATCGCTGACAGACACGAGACATTGAGATATTGCCGTCGGTGAGGGTCACGTTGATTTACGGCACATCGTTGATACTCTGCGATTTTCTCGGGTCACGCATCGGGGCAGATGGATTGCGGAATCCAAATGTCTCGCGCAATCGCGCCAACATCAGGAGATATTTGGATGTATTTCGCAATTTCTCGCGCAATCAGGCCATCTGCTCGAGATATTGAGATTCATGTGGTCATGCACCCGTCATGCGTTGCAGGGAGCGATTACTAACAGTCGCACAGGCAGGCGAGGCGCCACTAGGCTGCGCAATTCCCTCACCATCCACACCAGCACAGCGGTGATACGACAAATGCCGGCACCCTTTCGGGATACCGGCATCTGCAACGCGCAATAGCGCGAACAAGCAAACTTAACGCTTGGAGAACTGCGGAGCGCGACGTGCCTTGTGCAGACCAGCCTTCTTGCGCTCGACGACACGGGAGTCGCGAGTCAGGAAGCCGGCCTTCTTCAGCGCGATACGGTTCGCGTCACGATCGACCGCGTTCAGGGCGCGGGCGACACCGAGGCGGATAGCACCGGCCTGGCCGGTGGTGCCGCCGCCGTCCACGAGGACGATGGCGTCGAACTTGCCCTCAAGCTTGAGCAGCACGATCGGGGAATTCACCTCACGCTGCAGCAGCTTCGACGGGAAATACTCCTCGAGCGTGTGGCCGTTGATCGTCCACTTGCCGGTACCCGGAACCAGACGGACACGGGCGACGGCTTCCTTGCGGCGGCCAGTGCCGTAGCAAGGTGCAATCTGGGACGTACCGGTACCAGCGCCGGCGTTGGTTTCGGTGGTATACGAGGTGAGCTCCTCTTCGGTCTCGAGAACCGCGGAGTCGTTGGTGTTTTCAGCCATGTTTCTTTATCTCCCTTCGGTTCACTTGGCCTGCTGAGAAACCTGCGCGATCTCGAAGACCTGCGGCTTCTGCGGGGTGTGCGGATGCTCTTCGCCGGCGAAGACGTGCAGACGGTTGAGCTGCACCTTCGCAAGACGGTTCTTCGGCAGCATGCCACGGACGGCGGCAGTGATGATACGCTCCGGCTTGCGCTCGAGCAGGTCGACGTACTTGTCGCGACGCAGGCCACCAGGACGGCCGGAGTGCGAGTACAGCACCTTGTCGAGCTTGTTGCCAGTCAGCGCCACCTTCGCTGCGTTGATGACGATGACATGATTGCCGGAATCGGCATGCGGCGCGTACGTCGGCTTGTTCTTGCCGCGCAGCAGGATAGCGACCTGCGTCGCGAGACGGCCGAGCACCACGTCGGTGGCGTCGACGACGTACCACTCATGAGTCAGATCATCTGGCTTCGGTGTGAAAGTCTTCACGATTGTACCTTTTCTCATATTGTGTTCCAAACCTAACCGCCCGCAAGCGCGAAACGGCCCGGTTTTCTTATCGTGGGCTCCCTGAAAGTCCTCGATGGCGAGTGGGACAGCGCTTTGAAGGACCCCTTGGGAACACAACAGTCGATAAGTATATCGCCTCCCCTGCCCAAACGCAACACGCCACCACGCCGTATATACAACGGTGGCCTGCCGGAATACAACCGACAGGCCACCGCGATTCGCCCGACAATACGTCAGGAATTCATGATCTTCGTCAGCGACTTCAGGCGCTCATTGTCGAAGAGCTCCTCAAGCGGAACAACGTTGCCGTCATAATCCGCGAGCGGGATACGCCAGTTCGGGTACTCGTTGTTGGTGCCCGGCTGGTTCTGCGCGCGCTTCTCGCCGACGGCGTCGGTGATGGATGCCGCGATGAGCTTGCTCGGCGCATCCTTGAGACCGCGGTACAGCGCCTCGACGATCTGCTGCTCATTGGCCTTCTCGTCCTTGAGCAGTTCCGCGTCAAGATAGCCGTTGTCGACGAGCATCTTGAACATCGCGTTGTGCTCCTTGGTTGCGGATGCCTGGAATTCCTCGACCGGGCAGTCCAGCAAGTTGAGCTTCTCGCGGATTTTCACCTGCTCATACTCGAGGTAGCCGTAAGACGGCGGCATATCGTGGGTGTTAACCGAAGCAAGTGCATACTCGCGCCAAGTCTTCGGGGCCTTGAACTTGCCGTCCATCTGTTCGAACCATTCAACAGCGCAACCGAGCACGCCGTGACGTCCGAGCGACTTCGTCACGAAATCGGGGACCACGCCGAGATCTTCGCCGACGACCACGCCGTTGGCGCGCGCCGCTTCAATGGCGAGAATGCCGAGCATGACCTCGGAATCGTAGTACACGTAGGCGCCGTGCTTGGCGCCCTTGCCCTGCGGGATCCACCACAGGCGGAACAGGCCCAGGATATGGTCGATGCGGATGGCACCCGCGCGGGCGAACATGCCGTGCACCATCTCGCGGTACACCTGATATCCGGTGTTTTCCAGCTGGATTGGGTTGAGCGGAGGCTGGCTCCAGTCCTGACCCTGCTGGTTGAAGTAATCCGGCGGCGCGCCGACCGTGGCGCCCTTGGCGAAACGCTCAGGATTCCACCACACGTCGGATCCGGCAGGATGGACACCAACGGCCATATCGGCCATCAGACCGATCTTCATGCCGGCGTCCTTCGCCGCACGCTGGGCGGATTCGAGCTGCTCGCCGGCAATCCATTCGAGCCAACGATAGAACTCGAGCGTGTCGGGGAACTGGTTGCGCAGCGCCGCGACCTGCGCGGAATCCTTGGCGTACTTGCGCTCCCAGTTGTCCGGCGTGTCTTCGGGCTTGCCCCACTTGTCGTAGCACAGGCACCACGTGGCATAGGATTCGAGCTCGGCGCCCTGCTCCTTCTTGTACACGTCGAACTCAGCCTGGCGGCCGGCAGAGCGTCCCGCCTTGAACACCAGCCACAGCGCACGCATCTTCATACGCCACATGGTGTCGCGGTCGATGAGCTGCGCGTCGCCGTTGAGCGGTTCGACCTGGGAGTGCAGCTCCTCGATCTGCTTGCGAGCGGCGTCATCAAGCTGCTTGTATTCCGGAATGGACTCCGGACGAATGTACGTGAAGTTCACGAAACGACGGCTGATCGGCAGATACGGGGACGGGGTCAGCGGAGCCACCGGCTCACTGCCGTGCACCGGGTTGATGAGCATGAAATCGGCGCCGGTCTTGCGCTTGGCTTCCACGAGGAGGGTCTTGAGATCCTCGAAATCACCGACACCCCATGAACCGTTGGAACGAATCGAATACAGCTGAGCCATCCAGCCCCACAGCTGGTTGTTCTTCATCGGGTCGATCAGCTCGATCTTCTCCGGAGCGCTGATCAGTGTGGCGTCCTGCTCGCGGTCACCAACACGCACATGCAGCGTGTGGTAGCCGATCGGAAGATCCTTCGGCAGGGCCAGCGAGGCGGTCGCGACGAACTTGCCGTCCAACGAATACGCCTGAGAGCCGTCGCCTGCCCCGGCGACGAGCTCGCCGTCATACTGCCGGCCGTCTTCCAAGGTGATGGTCGCCGACGGAATCTCCAGGATGCCGGTATTGACCAGAACGGAGTCCTCCTTGCCGACCGTATGCAGGACGGTCGGAGGAACCAGGCGCGCGTGGCGTTCGTCGAGAATGGTGCGGATGGAACGTTCAATGGCCTCATCGTTCGACGCATCCACGCCAAGCGCCGCGAGTACCGCCACGAGGACGTCGTCCTCGATTTCGTGGTAGTCGTTGCTTTGGCCGACATAGCTGGTGCCAATGCCGACGAGCTTGGCAAGACGAATCAGAGGACGAGCGAGGCGCTCATCGTTTTCGGTCTTCTCTGTCATACGTTCAAGTGTAAGCCCAAAAAGCGACCAGAAGAAGACGAAATCCCGGATTCATCGACAGTTTTCTGGGATTTTAATTCGATTCGCCCGTCTGCGCTGCTTCCAACCTGCGTTGTGCGCACCGCGCCACGGACGGGGAGGTGTCAGCGCTCAGACGTTGCAAGGTCTCTTGCGAGGCTTGAGGATTGAGGGCTACCGCGCGTCGCACCATGCCCGCGAGGACGACCGGGGCGCCGGGTTCGCACGACACGCCAAGCGTGGACAGGAAGTCCAAAGTGTCCGCGTCGACTTCAGGGTTCTGCGCCCCTTCAAGACGCATCTTCCAAGATGTACGGGGGTTGCGCAGAGCGGCGTCACGCACCGAGGGATCGGGGTCCTTGGTCAGGCGCCCCACCAGCCAGTTCTTGTCGTCCTGATTCGCGGCGACCCCACGACGCACCTGAGGTTCGGGATCTTCCGAGAGTTTGACCAGGATATTCGGGAACGGCATCTCGGTAGCCAAAAACACCCGGTCTTCAAGCGGCGTATGCTGATTGCCCGCGACCGCCTCAAGCAGTGCGGTGGCGCGGGAGAAGGCTGCTTGCAACGAACGGTCCGGCAATGGGCGACGCGCGTATTCGTGCAGTTCGGCGACGTCATCGGTATGGCGCAGGCGTTCGTAGGTGACGGTCAGCGGTTCGAAGGACGCGGCTGCGGTGTCAGACGTGGCGGACTCACCGGGTGTGGCAGAATCCGGCGTACCGGTATCAGACGCGTCGGAAGCCGGCGTACCGGCGTCGGATGTGTCTGTGTCTGTCTCGGATACGTTGACGTCAGGCGCGTCGGTATCAGGCGCGTCGGTATCGGATGCCACAGTGTTAGGCGCCTCAGCAACCAAGCCACCTTCGGGTTGCTGATGTTGAAACTGCCCGTCTTGGGGCTGCTCCTCCTGCAACTGCCCCTCCTGTGAGGCCGCAGTCGCCTCTTCGTGTTGCGATGCTGTCGTCTCGTTCATGCCGTCACTCATACCCCTCACTGTATCGCCCGGTGTTCGACACCAATCCGCTCGGCGTGCACCGATCCGCTGAAGGCCTCGACGACACGCGCGCTGAACGCCTGTGCCTTCGATTGCTCAATCAGCGCGTCAAGGCGAACGACATCGGTGTACTGTTCGTTGTCACGCACCCCGTCGGATTGCGCAATGAGATGGGTGAGCGTGTCAAGCTGCGGATAACCGACCGTCATCCGCAACCGCACACAGGTGGCGATTCTCGCGGCATCCGCCGCCTTGACTGCCAATGACGCCGCCGAAGAATACGCCCGCGTCAAGCCGCCGGACCCCAGCAGAATACCGCCGAAATACCGGGTAACCGTCACCACGCAATCCGTAAGATGATTGGCGCGAAGCACATCGAGAATCGGCTTGCCGGCAGTGCCCGAGGGCTCGCCGTCATCGCTCATCCGCTCTGCGAGCCGCCCTTGATCGCCGCATATCGCGGCATAGGCCACATGACGCGCCTTCGGGTGGCGTTCGCGAATCGTCTCCACAAAAGACACCGCTTGCGCAAGCTCGTCGACATGGCAGATGTCGGCGATGAACTCGGACTTCTTGTCCGTCAGCGCCCCTTGTGCGGGAGCGGATGCAGGGTTGAGCACTGTGAATGATTCAGCCATAACAGCTTCCACGATAGCGCATGGGATGATGACGCACGCACGACTGGTTTTTCGATTTGGCCTGATGCACTGGACCGAATGCATTCCAGCAGGGCGACATGGCGGATGTCGGGCGACGACGGGGTGCGGTACCGCCCGACACACCGAGACACGCCGAGACACGCCGAGACACGACACACGAAGTACCGGAATGTGAACATATTCATTAACGGAAAAATGTTAACGCAAAACCAGAATATTTACGCGGGAAATCGGGATGACAACGAACACAGTTTTCCCGCTGTACCGAGCAACGGACCATCAAAAAATGCTGAAATTCCGCCATTGTGTAGATACAATGAAAGTACGGAGACGGCGGACAAAGGCGTACCTCCGGCTCCGCCCTACGTTCCGGCGGACGACGATGCCCGCCACATCAATCGTTTATCGTTCAAAGGCATGAACCGGATACACGGGCACATGTCCACCGACGAATGAGCGGAACAATCAGGTGATGGAGGCTTGCTCCATTCCCGGACAATTTCGCGACTCGCACGTCTCAACAGGGCTAACGAACCCCGACCACGTATCACTTGGCCAGATAATCGATGTCACGCTCTCGGCATCCTATCTCCCACGCGAACCGGAGGGTAATGGCATCGGTCGCGCGCAAAATAATCCCAAATCTCGCGAAATCGTTGCGGAAACGCGAGATATCGGATTCTGCCTCCGGTACTTCTTCGGGCATACGACCACCACAACCGTGGTTGGGACCGTGGATGGGATGGCGTGGACATGCACGCGTGCAGGGCTGCTCGACGCTGAAAAGCGGGGCCATTGGGTATAGAGCATCTGCATTGCCCGGAGCAGATCAGAGGTCGAATCTGTTGTTGCGCGTATCAAGTTTTGGCTCCACGTTGCGGGTTTACGGTGTCGCCGCAGGCGGTCGTCTGATACCGGTCGGCGCCGGTGTGAACCGGTTCCGATTCCGATACGCGTTCTCCGATTCAGTCCGCAGGCTCGGCCGGATGCCTTGCCGTCGCACCGACGACCAGGCCCCCCAAGGCATCCACGAATCATTGAAATCCCGGGGTTTTACAGTGATGCCATGATCGACGGACAGGCCCAGTCCAATGCCAGCACGGACTGAATCGGTTTTCAGTCCGCATTCTCCGATTCGGTCCGCGATCTGGGAAATCCGGGCGATCCGTGCAGCCACACTTGCGACGGATGATTGTGATAATGCGTTCTGAGCGCTGGGATTCCGCGGATTTGCGGTGTTGCCGTCGTCGACGGACCGGCGCCGGTGTGGACTGGTTCCGATTCCGACGCGCAATTTTCGACCCAGTCCGCGGACTTGGCCCTTAGGGTGGGTAAGGGTCACTTGGTTGGAACCAGGCCTACCGGAAGAGTATTGGTATTCTGCAGTTTTCGTCGTGGGCGTGACCAGTGGGAGGTGTAATGATCGGCACCTTTGCGGACTGGATTGATTTTCGACTATTATTCTCCGATTCGGTCCGCGATCCGGGCGACTCAAGTGACTCGCCGCGCAATGGTTGATTATCGCAGTGCATACAAATCACTGGAATTCCGCCTGTTTACGTTGATGCCATGGCTGGGAGTCATGTCCGTTGTGACGCCGGTAGGGACCGGTTCCGATTCCAGCGCGCGATTCGCAATTGAGTCCATCAGCCTAGGCTGATGCTTGGCTGTCGAGACAACGGCCGACCCCAAAGTCATCGGCGAATCATTGGAATCCCGCGGGTATATTGTGCTGCCATGATTGGCGGGCAGGTCCGGTCCAATGCCGACACGGACCGGTTCTGATTCCGCCCAGCGTTCTCCGATTCAGTGCAGGAATGTTCGATTACCCGCCTAGCTTCCAACCTGCCCACGGTCAACCCTCTTCCACTCTGCCGTTCAAATCATCCAAATGGACCGATACCGACCGGCAACATTGATGGCACCGAACAAGTCAACCTGCAAAGCACAATGTCTCGGCATGCGATAGCAGCAGAACATGGCCAGTCACGGCGACTTTCCGTCAATATCTGCTCAGCCGCGCATGCCACGGCATACAGGACGCGCGGAGACCGGAACAATAATCAAGACTCCCACGCGCTCCACCGCCGGACACGCATTTCGCCGATAACCCCGGTCGTCGGCCTGAGTCTACCGCCACTCACTGCACACTCAGCACCGGCAGAAGATTCTTGTTCCGCCTCTGCCGACACTGAGATGTCCCTGAGATGTCCCTCAGCGTCGGTAGAAACGACACACGGCTTGCGAGCTACGGGAGACCCGGGCCGGTACGCGTGTTGGCCTATGCACCCTCGAATGGCACCAAACAACGCACCAAACATGTCCCCGGGAATCAGGGGTGTCCGCAGACCATGTGGGGTTTGTGACAGTTGGCGACCCCAGCCCCGGCAATCAACAGAAAATCGTTAGTATTCCAAGGTTCTACAAGGATTTTGCGGGGATGAAAAAAGGGCTTCCGGGATTATCCGGAAGCCCATGGGCGGAGTCAGAGGGATTCGAACCCTCGAGCCGCTAAATGCGACTAACACCTTAGCAGGGTGCCCCTATCGGCCACTCAGGCATGACTCCATGTTGCGTCGCTGAGCGCAACATCACATTACCATACCACCTTTCGCCGACGAGTGCACATCACGCCACGCCTATCGCCGCCTGCAGCCGAAAACCCCTCTCCGGCTTAGGATGGATGCATGAGCACCGCACCACGACTTCAAGCCGCCAAACGAGACTGGGGACATGACGAAACCGGCTGCACGGTGCTGCATATCGATATGGACGCCTTCTACGCCTCACTGGAGATCGCCCGCAATCCCCGTCTCAAAGGCAAACCGGTGATCATCGGCACCGGAACACGCTCCGTCGTATCCGCAGCAAGTTACGAGGCCCGCGCGTACGGCGTAAATTCCGCGATGGCGACCGCACGCGCCCGCCAGTTATGTCCTAACGGCGTGTTCCTGCCCGTCGATATGAGCTATTACCGCATGATGTCGCGGCGCATCTTCGACGAAGTGTTCAGCCAAATCACCGACCAGATCGAACAGGTATCCGTTGATGAAGGCTACATGGACGTATCCGGCGCCTTGCGCCAGTGGGGCAAGCCGAGCCGCATCGGCGCCTGGATCCGCGCCCAAGTCGCACAGCGCTATCACATCACCTGCTCGGTGGGCATCGCTTCGAACAAACTGGTCGCGAAAATGGCGTCCACCAACGCGAAACCCAACGGCATGCTGCTCATCCCGGTCAACCGTCAGGCACAGTTCGTGCAGATGATGCCTCTGCGCGGCATTCCAGGCATCGGGCCGTCTTTGGAACGCAAACTCAACAGCTGGGGTATCACCAGCGTCGCCGACCTCGCCACCACCAGCGAAACCGCACTCGCGCAAGCCACCGGCTCGGCCATTGCCGCACACAATCTGCACATGGCGTCTTGGGGGCTCGACGAACGCGCGGTCACCCCACATACGCCTGAGAAATCCATCGGTTCAGAAAGCACCTTCGATGAGGACACGCATGACGCTCGCCAAGTGCGCGGCCTGCTGCGACGCTGCTGCGATGAGGTCGCACGCTCCCTACGCACACGTGGACTGATGGCCCGTACCCTGACCGTGAAACTGCGCTATGCCGACTTGTCATACACGACACGGGCAAAAACCATGGATCATCCGGCGGACGCGGCAAGCACCCTCTACCCCCAGGCGGTGGAACTGCTCAATACCACGCTGGGGCTCGCCCCCGACACGCCGGACACCACCCCGCTCCCCGAGGAAATCCGACTGGCGGGCATCAGCGCAAGCGGCCTGATTCAGGCACGCGGTGCGGTCATCCAACCGACACTGGAGGACATGCTTGAGGAGCACGAATCCGCAAGCGGAGAATCGCGGTCGAATCGGCTACGCGGCGCCGAACAGGCGATGGATGCCGTGAGACAACGCTACGGGCTCGGCGCGGTTAGCCTTGGCGTTGGCGAGGGACAGGATACACGGCATCGCGCGGTGTCCAACTCGCGCACCGCCCCGGACTCGCATCGATCGAACCACGATTAGCCACCGCACAACCCACAGCCGCACAACCCACAGCCGACAAGCAGCGCCTCCCCGGCGAACGTTCCGACCAGTCAGGAGATCCGCCGGGCCCACTTCACTGCCGTTAGCTTGTCTTTCGCTTGCAATCCCGATCAACCATCAATCAGGCGGCGTGTCGCAAGGCCGAGCACGCCAGTTCGATGGTCTCGTCATCCGCGGTGGACGAGAAGCGCAACGAATCCGGCGCGCCGTAGAACTCGCCGGGGCTGGGGACGATACCCAAATCAGCGAGCGCCACCATATCGTTCCAGCAGCCGCCGCTCAGCGCCTTGACCCACACGTAGAGCCCCCCCTGTGGCATGTGCGCGTCATAGCCGTAATCACGCAGCGCGCTGACAAGCGATTCAAGGCGATACCGGTAGCGCTTCCACTGATTGTGCACGGATGCGACATCGCGCAGTCCGGCAGCCATCGCCGCCTGCACGGGTCCCGGAATAATCAAGCCGAGCTGTTTGCGATATGCGGACATGTGCTTGATGATGTCCGCATCACCGGCGGTGAACGCGGTGCGATACCCGGCCATATTCGACTGTTTGCTCAGCGAATACAGCATGAGAATGCCCTTGGCGCTGCCCTCACATACCGCGGACGACAGCACGCACGGCGTGGAGGACAGCGAGAAGGAATTTGCAGCCTGCGCCTCGTTGGAGTCATCATGAGTGGAAGCAGTGCGCCAGTCCATCATCGCGTAGCATTCGTCGGACAGCACGACAGCGCCGATTTCGCGCGCCGCTGCGACGATGCCGGCAAGCTGGTCGGCGGACAGCACCGCCCCGGTCGGGTTGGACGGGGAGTTGATCCAGATGGCTTTGACTCCCGGGATGGTCCGCCAGGAATCCGTGTCGGCGACATCGTCGACCTTGTGTACTGAGGCTCCCGCGATTTGCGTGCCGATTTCGTACGTCGGATAGGACACCTTTGGCTGGATGACGACATCCCCTTGGCCGAGGCCGAGCAGTGAAGCCATAAGCGCCACCGCCTCCTTGGATCCGACCGTGGGAACAGCACCGGCGCCGACCGCGTCCATGTCGACACCGCGGCACACGCGCATCCAGTGGGCGATCGCCCCGCGCAAATCATCGGTACCAATGGTCTTGGGGTATCCGAAGGCGTTGTGTTCGTTGGCGGCTGCGGCGAGCGCACGCTGCACGGATTGCGGGACCGGATCGACCGGGGAACCGACGGACAAGTCAATCTGCCCGTTCGGCGTGTTCATGGCTGTTTGCCGGTATGTGGCGAGTTTCGACCAATCGTAGGTGTTATCGAATGCCGCGAATCCCATGATGTTACTCCTCTCCGCCCCAGCGCGGGATTGCGTCCGGGGTTCCGCCGCGCACCCGCCGGCGCTCAGCCCGGCCCGATGCGACGGGTGATGACGAGATATACGAGGACGGCCGTCACACGAAAGGTGCGGCGGCCGTCCAACACGCCTGAATGTTCTCAGGACTCCTGGTTCTGCGGTGGCAGAGCGGCCACCTGCTCGGGGTCCTTGCCGATCGGACCGGCCGCTGACGCTCCGCCCAGATCGCCGACTTCGTCGAAGAAACTCACCGCGGCGTCCTTATACCAGGCCCACTCCTCGGGAAGATCGTCCTCGTAGAAGATGGCTTCGGTCGGGCACACCGGCTCGCAGGCACCGCAATCCACGCATTCGTTGGGATTGATGTACAGCGAACGTGAACCCTCGTAGATGCAATCCACCGGGCATTCGTCGACACAGGCTTTGTCCTTGACGTCGACGCACGGCTGGGCTATGACATAGGCCATGGCTACCTCCTCATTCGCCATCCACACTACCCACGGTCGGGGACGTGGACGCAGGGGACACTGGAACTGACGAGTCAGGTGAAGACGCCGCAGACACTGACGACGTGGGTGCGTACGCCCGCACGTCCGCTCCGCCGGGCAGATAATCGACCAACTCGCCGTTGCCGAGCCGCGAATGCCGGTACGAGTAGCCGAAGTAGATCATGAAGCCGATGGCGAGCCACACCAGGAACCGCAGCCAAGTCAACACGCTGAGATTGAGCATGAGCCAGAAGTTCGCGAGCGCGATCAGCACCGGCACCCACGGATTGCCGGGCATGCGGAAGGCGCGCGGCAGGTCGGGCCGCTTGCGCCGCATGATCGGAATGCCGAGCGCCACCAGAGTGAACGCCGACAACGTGCCGATATTGACCATATCCGCCAGAATATCGATATCGAAGCAGGACGCGACCAGCGCGACAATCAGACCGACCGCGATTTGCAAACGCGCCGGAGTGCCGTGTTCGCCGACTTTCGACAGGCCTCGCGGCAGCAGACCGTCGCGGCTCATCGCGAACACGACACGCGTCAGGCCGAGCAGCAGCACCATGACAACAGTGGTCAAGCCGATAACGATACCCAGCGAAATGATCTTGGCTGCCCAAGTCGCCCCCGCCAGTTCGAACCCGGTCGCCAATGACGGACTGTCGGCCTTCGCGAGCTGCTTGTATGACACCATGCCGGTCGTGACGACGGCGACCAGCATGTACAGCACAGTGACCAGCGTCATGCCCAAGCCAATGCCAAGCGGCACGTTGCGACCGGGGTTTTTCGTCTCCTCGGAAGCGGTGGCGACCACATCGAAGCCGAGGAAGGCGAAGAACACCAGCGCAGCTCCCGACAAAATCCCCGGCACGCCGTAGACAGTGGGCTTCATACCGGTCATCCACTGCCACAGCGGCTGCATCATCGCCCCGCTCGCCGACGCGCCGCGAACACTCGAAGCCGGCTGTTCAGGCGGGATGAACGGCGTGAAATTGCTTGCTTTGACATAGAAGAAACCGACAATGACAACGAACAGTACGATGCCAATCTTCAGCACCGTCAACGCGCCGTCAACGCGCGTGGACAACCGGGTGCCAAGCACCAGCAGCACGGTGAAGAACGCCACAATCACCAAGGGGGCGAGGTCGATGGTCAATCCGCCAACATGCACTTGCGTGGTGGTGTTCCAGCCGATCAGATGCAGGAAGTCATTCAAATAGACGCCCCAGTATTTCGCGATGACCGAACCGGCCATGAGCATCTCGAGGATCAGATCCCAGCCGATAACCCAGGCGACCAGCTCCCCCATCGTCGTGTAGGTGAAGGTGTATGCGGACCCGGCGACCGGAATCATTGATGCGAACTCCGCATAGCACATGACGGCTGCACCACACACGATACCGGCAATTAGGAAGCTCAGAATCGCCGCAGGACCCGCATGATAGGCGATCGCCTGGGCGCCCACGGAGAATATGCCCGCACCAACGGCGACCGCGACGCCCATCATCGCCAGATCCCACACACCGAGCGTGCGCACCAGCTTGCGCTCGCTGTCGCCTGTTTCCGCGAGCGTCTGCTCAACTGATTTCGTTCTGAAAAGATGCATACAGCCCTCAGATCCTCTCCTCAATGCGCTGTGTGGTATGCCACGGATGGTGGCAGTTCGCACGGCGTCTGATTCTACTGCCGTCTGAACGGCGGGCGCAGGTCATGGCCGCAATCCGGCGATTTCCGATTGATTGTCACCTGATGAGCCCGGATTGGCTGGTGCCGGATCCGGTCGATCCGGTCTGTTCCGGTGGATCCGGTCTGCCACGGTCGCTGTGACCCCAGGAGGTCAAAACGTGACACCGACGAGCACGGGTTCGGGTACCAGCCGCACGCCGAACGCCTGTTCGACGCCGTCACGGACTGTCCGGGCGAGTTCCGCGATATCCGCAGCGCGCGCCGAACCGCGATTGGTCAATGCGAGCGTGTGCAGCGTGGACAGGCTCGCCGGGGCGCCAGCTGCGACGGCGTACCCCCTGTGGAATCCGGCATGGTCAATGAGCCATGCCGCAGAAGTCTTGGTGCCGGACTCGCCTGACGGCAACACGGCGGGGAAGCGCGGAGCATCCTGAGGCAGCCTGGCCGCCTGTGTGTCGTCGAGAATCGGGTTCATGAAGAAACTGCCGCAGCTGTGCCGGTTGAAATCCGGGCCGTCCGAGCCGGTCGCCTCACGCTGGGCTTGCAATGCCGCCTGTACGGTGTCGGCACGTTTGGCGCCAGCCATGAGCGGGATGTCATAGCGGTGAGCGTCTTCCAGCATGCCTTTGGCGGCGCGCACCTTGAGCACGGCGTCGCGGATCGCCGCAACCGGCATACGGTCGCCGACCTCAACGCCGAGCGCCTTGGCGAGCTGTCCATAGCCGACGGTGCCTTCCGCCCCGCGATGCAACCGGAGCGTCACCGACAGGACCACGAAGCGCGGAGTCGGGAAAAACCTGTCGGACGGCTGCGCAGGAGCGTCATACATGCTGGCTTTCAGCGCAGACATGCGGTATCCGAAACGCAAATGCTGCGGGTCAAGGGTCACCGTGCGTGATTCCTCGCGATCCCAAGCCTCGACTTGGGCAACACTGGAGGCGACCTCCTGGCCGTACGCGCCGATGTTCTGCACGACCGACGCACCGACCGTACCGGGAATCCCCGAGAGCCCCTCGACGCCTTCAAGCCCATGGGCGACGCTCTCGGCGACGAAATCATCCCAGTTGCAGCCGGCGTCCGCGCTGACGGCGACCGTATCATCCGCCTGCGGCGAGCCGAAACGGATGTCTTGGCGCGCGTCCCGCACGACAACACCGTCGAAGGGGGCGTCGGCGGCAAGAAGATTCGAACCCCCACCGATGACGCTAAGCGGAGACCCTGCGGCATCGGCCTGCCGCACAGCGTCGATGACACCGTCACGGGTGTCGGGAGTCAGGAAGGTGCGGATCGGCCCGCCCACACCGATGGTGGTCAGGTCGGCGAACGTCGTGGTGCTGTGCTCTGTGGTCATACCCGCCATACTAGCCGCAGGCTTGCCGAGAGGCGTGGGCACACCGAAGGCATTGCTTGCGGCCCCGATATGCGTTGCGACTGCGGGCTTGTCGGGTGTCTGGGTTGGGGTTGGGGGTCTCGCGCGCCGGGAGTTGGTCGCGTGCACCGCGCGCAGGAACGTGCAGACCATGTTGGCGCTGGGACGTCGGGACCCGAGACTGGGACGTCGTGGATGCCGATGCCAGGCGGGGCCCTTCCGGAGCGCGCGGCTTGTCAGCTGCGACCGCAATCCGACTGACGGGATTGCATTGGGAGAACTGGCGGATTCGCCCGATGCGCGCATGATCTCCCTCATCGTGCGCGGGAGATTATTGGAAATCTGCCGTTCTACGGATAATCTGCCAACAGAAACGTTGAAAATCCGGGATTCGGAAGAAATCACTCCCGAAGCCCAAATCGGGAGAATACCGGCGATGCAAATGGCGCGATCAGCGTAGACAGTTTGTGAGGGAGATGAGGGATGCGAGGATGAGGCTTCAAAAGCGCCGACGACTCTCCGGATAACAAAAAAGCCTGACCGAAGTCAGGCTTTCTCGCAAGCGTGATACCACGCTCGAACAGATTCAGCGGGTTTCGCGATGAACCGTCTGCTTGCCGCAACGCGGGCAGAACTTCTTCAGCTCAAGACGGTCAGGAGTGTTACGACGATTCTTGGTCGTGATGTAGTTACGCTCCTTGCACTCCGTGCATGCCAGCGTGATACCCGGACGGATGTCGGCGCTCTTGCTTGCCATGTTGGTTCACCTCTGTGGTCGATTGCTTACCGGCGGTGTCGCCGGCCTTTGTAGCGAGGAAGAGACTCGAACTCTTGACCTTACGATTATGAGTCGTACGCTCTAGCCAGCTGAGCTACCCCGCCATGAGAGCCTCGAGTGAGAATTGGACTCACGACCTCTTCCTTACCAAGGAAGTGCTCTACCACTGAGCTATCGAGGCGTGGCTGGTAATGGATTCGAACCATTGAAGCACGAAGCGCCTGATTTACAGTCAGGTCCCTTTGACCGCTTGGGAAACCAGCCCTTGCCGCAAGCGACCTAGCCGCAAACGGCAACTTGGCTATAATGGCATTTTTGCGGGACAAATGCAAATCAGGCGTGTCGCAAGCCGGAAATCGCCCCGCCAAATCGGCGGTATTTCAGGCGACACGCCGTGGCCGCACACCAGGCCCGTACAGCCCGCGCATCAGACCTGCACGACCACGACACAGCCGCCAGCAGTCCAAGCGCAACCACGGCACATCCGGAACACCGCCGCAGCGCGTCCGCCAATCAGAATCCAAGCCGCTTGAGGTCGGCGCAGACGCTAATCACCCGGTCGTTCGCCTCACGCTCACCGATCGAGATACGGATGCCCTCGCCGCTGAACACGCGCACGGACAACGCCGCCTTGACGAAGTGTTCCGCCGCCTCGTCGGTACGCTCACCGATCGGCAGCCAGAAGAAGTTTGCGTACGGTTCAGGGAACTCCCATCCCTGAGCGCGCAAGGCCGCGACCACGCGCGCACGTTCCGCGACCAGCGCCTTGACACGCTCGTCCAGCTCGTCATAGGCGTCCATGGACGCGAGCGCCGCGGTCTGGGCGATCTCCGTGACACCGAAAGGAATGGCCACCTTGCGCATGCCGTCGATCACATCGGCCGGGGCGATGCCATAGCCGATGCGCAGACCCGCAAGCCCGTACGCCTTGGAGAAGGTCTGTGCGACCACGATATTTGGGTATTCGCGGAACAGATCCATCGCGACATTCGTGTCGGCGGCGGTGTTGAACTGGATATACGCCTCGTCAAACAGAACCAGCACGTCCTTGGGCGCGGCGGCCATGAGCTTGCGCGCGTCCGCATCGGACAAGGATGTGGAGGTCGGGTTGTTCGGATTGTTGACGATAATCAGGCGCGTGCGCTCGTTGATGGCGGCGATCATCGCATCGATGTCATGGCTGCCGTCGGGACGGTTCGGCACTTTCACGCTGGTCGCACCCGCGTTCGCCACGATGATCGGGTAGGCTTCGAAACTGCGCCACGGGTAGACGACTTCGTCTCCAGGGCCGGCGACCAGGTTGACCAGCTGGGTGATGACTTCGGTGGATCCGCAGCCCAGGACGACATTCTCCGGTTTGACGCCGAACTGGTCGGCCAAACGCTCCACAACCGCTGTCCCGCGCATGTCCGGGTAACGGTTCATGCGGCCGACGGCCTTGTCGACGATGGCCTGCTTAACGCTGGCAAGCGGCTCGTACGGATTCTCGTTGCTGGAGATCTTGTACGCGGTCAGACCCGGCGTCTTCGGTGCGGGCTTGCCTTGCTTGTAGCTGGGAATGGTATCAATGATTGCACGATGTAGGTATGCCATG
Source organism: Bifidobacterium thermacidophilum subsp. thermacidophilum DSM 15837 (assembly GCF_000426425.1). Lineage (NCBI taxonomy): Bacteria > Bacillati > Actinomycetota > Actinomycetes > Bifidobacteriales > Bifidobacteriaceae > Bifidobacterium > Bifidobacterium thermacidophilum. Next base: position 174,753 of record NZ_AUFI01000006.1, on the reverse strand, counting down.
ACTCAATCCTATACGCGGCGGCGTCAATCTCCCCGTAACATACCCGCCGGAAGGTCACCATGCGGACATCAGCCCCGCGGCGTGTCGCTTCAGACGTCTTCACCGCCGACGGAACAGCGACATGGGCATGAACCGGCGGCGGCCTTCCACAGCTGCGCGCACATCGGCGGCATCCTTGAGCGACGGCGCTGGAACATCACCGTGCCCAAATACGCACGCTGCTGCCCGACCGGCGACCTTTCCGGCCGCCTCGCAGGCGAGCGCGGCCCCTACGACATCGGCGATATCCCGATCCGTGGCCGTTGCAGGCCATCGCGCCCCACAATCCCAAGCGGTGTCCTGAAGCTCGCGCCACGCGCCAATCCACGCGGACCGGACCGGCGTGTCGTCGTCCGCTCCCCCACACGCCGCACGATCGAACGCCCGTAACCAGCGACGTCTCCTGCGCGAACGTATGCCCATCGGGACGCAGCGCAGCGCCCCCAACCCCGCGACAGCCACTAGGAACACCATCCACTGGCGGACCGGTAAGCCCGTCTGAGAAGCGCCATCGCGACCCTGCGTCCGGGAGCTGGGCCCGCCAATGGAGCCCGATGACGACGCCGAGGCGGAAGCCGACGGCGAAGCGGACTGTGAAGCTGAAGGCGAGGACGACTCCGACGGGCTCGACGACGACGCAGCCGAAGAGGGGCTTTGGCCGGCATCGGACGATTCCTCGGATGCCGCTGGGGTCACATCGAACGGGACCCAGCCAACCCCCGACGGGTAGGCTTCATCCCAAGCGTGCAGCTGTTTCGCGCTGACGCTGTACGACCCGTTCTCATCCACCACCCCGCTCGTGCTGTAGCCGAGCACCATGCGTGTGGGTACCCCGAGCGCTCGCCCGAGGATGGCGAATGCGCTCGCATAATGCGCACAGTAGCCGCTTTTGCGCTTGAGGAAGCTGCCGACCATCGCGATATTGCTGTCGTCGCCGGTTTCATCGCCCGGCACGTCCAGGGAATAGGTGAAGCCGTTCGAGGAGAAATACCTGACCAGATATTGCAACGCCTGTTCCTGCTCGTTGAAGGTGGATCCCTCGGATGGTATGCCATCGGCCTTCGCTTGGGGGATCACCGCCTTGACGCCGGACGGCAGCTTCGCCGGAAGTGACCGGTAGCGGGCGAGCACGGCTTTGTCGAGAGCATCGATGCGAGCGAACGGGTCAGATCCGTCGACCAGCCCGCTTTCCAACGCTACCGATATCACTGACGACACGGTCATCCCCGCCTTGGCGAACAGTGACGTGACAGCATCGGCGTCCGAGAAATCAGCTGCACCCACGGTGGCGGGGAGCGCAAGCATCCAGGTCCCGCTGCACGAATCACGCACGAGCACGGCACTGTCTTTGTTCGGATTGAAACCTATGGCATTGGCGAACGACGTGCTCAGCGTGTACATACTGGCACTTCCCGGGTCGTTGGAATTCGCATCGCCGCTGTACCCGTTTTTCGACCATTCGTAGGCGAGCGCTCCGTCGAAAGTGTCGGAATTCGCGACGGTCAGGATGCCGTCGCTGCTCGCGACGGGAATGAGCAGCAGATCACCGGCGCGTTGCGCGGCCCCCGAGGACACCCATCGTGCGCGTTCCGCATTGGCCGTGGCGGCATCCGGCACGGTCAGATGCCCGGTGTCACGCAAGGTCAACACGGCTTTCTCAATGGTGTCGATTTGTTGGAAGCCCAAGGACGAGGTGATCGGATCTAAATAGATGCCCGTCGTCGTATAGGATTGCCCCCGTGTCGTGGTGGCGTTCCGCGACGTGATGCCGCCCGAGGAGTTGTCGGTCCAGTCGCCGCTGACTCCGGAATAGTCGAGCGGCAGGCCGCCGACCGGCAGCAGACGCGTACTGAGCTTGTCGATGGTGACATCGGTTTCAGCGATTTTGATACCGAGCCAGCTGTCCGCGATGTTCGCGGAATCAAGCGACCCGTTGTCATACGTCAGATATGTGGCCAACGGCTGAGCTGCGGACGAGTATCCACCTGAGGACGCGGCAAGCTTGGAGGCGGCTTTGTCCACATCGGATTGCAAGTTGACGAATGCAGTGGAGGAGCTGCGACGATACAGATTCGCACTCGCCGACAATGTGGCATCGAAATTCCACGTATCGCCGTCAAAATCATCAAGCGTGGCCATACGCAGGTATCGTGCCCTGTTGGACTGGTAGGTCAAGGCGGTCGCCGAGGAGCCCACCGTCAGGGAGCGTTTGAGGTCGATCATCGGATTGATGGTCGTGGAACTGAACATGCCGTTGCCCGCGTCGAAGGTGAGCGGGACGGACCGCGCGAACGCAAGCCCCGTCGACGTGCAAGACGTCACCAAGGCCATCGTCATCACCGATACGACACACGGCATGACCGGGGATGCGGCGCGCGGACGGATCGACCACCACGCCAAGGCGAGCGATGCCGCCAGTAGCAGCACCCCCACCCACGGCACTTCCTGCAGCATCGACACATTCGCCGCCGCACCCACGACAACGGGGAGGATGCCCATCCACGGGATTGCAGCGGGAATGCCGGCAAGCAGCCGGACAACCAGCATCACCCCGACGACAGCGATGATGACGGCGGCATCCGACGCCGCGCCCATATTCAGCGGCGGCACTTGCGCATACAACTGTTCGAAACCTGATGCAATCGTTGTCGCGAATCTTCCCCAGGCCTGGGTGAGCGGGACGTGCACGACGGTCTGCTCCCCGCCTGCGGACACTTGCGTGTAGACGGGATGCCACGGCAGGAATCCGAGGGTTTCACGCAACCGTAGCCCTGCAGTGACGACCCCTGTCACAAGGGCTGCAAGGACGAATGCGATGCCCTGAATCACTGCCATCAACCGCCTGCGCTTGAACCGCCGCGGTGTCGGAATCTGCGAGGTGACGGCGAGCGCTGCGACGCCAATTCGCGAAAATACCGGCCACCACAACCCCTTCCCTTGGACCAGCATCAGCGCCCACCGCACGCTCAGTTCCATGGTGAGCGCCACGATTGTAGTCCGCAGAAGCAGTCCTACAGCTTGTGTTGCAACCCACCGGCGTCGGCCGGATTGCCCGGCAGACGTGTGGTCGTGGTTCGGTCCGGATTCGTGGGCGGCGGGCAGCCACGCACCGACCCGACGGATGTGTCTGCGCGCGGATGCCCGACCGCTCAGGGGTTCACTGCCCTCGACGGCATCATCCTCACTGTCATCCATCTCATGCGAGCGCAACCGGTACGAGGCGTGGTCGCTCTGGACCGGCACCGTTTGCACATTTGGCTGCCCGGCGGCACGCAGACTTGCGACGAGCCAGCTTCCTTGGGCTGTTGCGGCGTTGGTGCCGTTCGCCGTGTTTACGCCGCTTGCCGTGCTTGATGCGCTTGCCGTGATGACGACCACGCTGACCGGCATATGTTGCGCAGAAGCGGCATTGCACACGGTTGCAGCCATATGGTCGGCATCCCCTCCGGCATGCAACGAGGCGATAAGCCGCATGGCCTGGCCTGAGGATGTGGCGACTGCCTGTCCGTCGTGACAATCAGCTTGCCGCCGTGCCGTTCCAAGCCGGCACACAGACCGGCATACCGGCTCATCGCGGCGTAGGCGACGGCATCAACCTGGGCGTCGGTAGTACAGGAGGCCATATCACATACGAGCATGACCGCATGCACCATGCTGCGCGGGGCGCGTTTGACCACGAGACGGCCCGCACTGGCACTACGTTTCCACGCGATGCTGCGTACGGGGTCGCCGGGCTCATATTCACGCAAACCCGCAAATCCGAAGGTCGCCCGTCCCCCGCCATGCGCACCTGACGCAGGTTCGCCGGCAGTCACGTTGACGGGCCCCGGTTCAGGAAGAATCACCAGTTCCGCATCATCGGGGATGACCGTACGCACAACAAACAGACCGAGCGGTTCACGCCACGACAATACCATGCCGACACGCCGATACCATCCACGCTGATCGGGACACTGCCGACATACTCCTCCGGATTGAGCCGGATGTACGTGCCGACGGTGCGGATATCACGCGGCAGCATCACCGCCTGGCAGAGCCGACGCCAGCGGGGAATCCGTTTCGTTCCCGCGGCCGTGTCCACGGCTGTATCCGGCCCGACCGGCCGTCCAGGCTGAATACGCCGTACTGCAACCGATTGCACAACACCCCAGCACCCGGATATCAGCCACACCGCTGTCCACGCGATGGCTGCGGCTACCAGCACACGGGCGTCGAAGGTCAACGCGGCAAGCCACAACGCCACAATCGCCAGACCGGCCACCAGCCCCGCGGCACCTGGGCGGACGCACCCGCGGCGCATTCTCCACGGCACCCCTGCCCTGCGCAAGCGAGCTTGGCTGGATGCGTGGCGGGCGGGCTTGCCGCCAGCTGACGATTCGTCGGTCATATGATTCACCTGTCAGACGACCGCGGGACCGGGGTGCGCTCAATCAGCGATTCCACCAGCTGACGCGCCAGACCGGTCGGCGCGGTACCGTATCCGGCGTTCTCCAGCACCAACCGGTGCGGCAACGCGAACGGCGCCGCCTGCTGCACATCGTCAGGAAGTACGAAATCCCTGTCCTCATACAGCGCCTTCGCCCGGGACAGAGCGGCGAGCTGCAGACTGCCACGAGGCGACACGCCGTAGGATACGCCCTCCATCGTGCGGGTGGCGGCCGTCAATGACACCAGGTAATGGGCCACCGGCTGCGAAATCTTCACCACGGCGCAGGTATCGCGTATCGCCTGCATCTGGTCGAGTTCCGCGACACGATGCAATCCTTCAAGCGGTCTGGACGCATGATCCGACATCACCATCCGCTCCTCCGTCCCAACAACCGGGTACCCGAAGCCCATGCGGATCATGAACCGGTCGAGTTGTGCCTCAGGCAGCGGATAGGTTCCTTCAAGTTCAATCGGGTTCTGCGTGGCGACAACGATGAACGGCTGCTCCAGATGATGCGTCTGCCCGTCCACAGACACCTGCCCCTCGCCCATCGCCTCCAACAGTGCGGACTGCACTTTCGGATCGGCACGGTTGATTTCGTCGGCGATCACGATATTGGCGAAAATCGGGCCAGGATGGAACGCAAAGGACTCCGTGGCGTGCGAATAGACGTTCATGCCGAGCAAATCGCCCGGCAGCAAATCCGGAGTGAACTGGATCCGCCGTACCGTCCCGCCGATTGCCGTAGCCAGAGCCCTCGCCAACGTGGTTTTACCGACTCCCGGAACATCTTCGAGCAGCACGTGACCGCCGGCAGCGAAGGTCAGAACCGTCGTTTCCACCGTCTCACGCGGGCATGCAAGCACCGCGTTCAACGCGTCGGCCACGGCATGCAACACGTCCCGCGCCTGTGAGGTTCCCATCGAAGTGACCATATGCTGTCCCCTGCCTCGTAGCAGATGTCATGTCGGAACGCACGACCAAAGCCATCTTACCGCCCGGTCCACGCCGCGTGTCGCGTCGGATCTGGCCGGGCAAACAAAAAGGCCCCGGCATAAGCCGAGGCCTTACAAGACGCGGAACGTCAGTTCAGGATTGCGAGCACGTCGCGGGCGGAGACAATCAGATAATCCTCACCCTGATAGTGCACTTCGGTGCCGCCGTACTTGGAGTACAGCACCTTATCGCCGACCTTGACGTCCATCGGGATGCGCTCGCCCTTATCGTCGCGACGGCCGGGGCCGACAGCCAGAACTTCACCCTGCTGCGGCTTCTCCTTGGCGTTGTCCGGGATGAACAGGCCCGAAGCGGTCTTGGTTTCGGCTTCCGCCTGCTTGACAATGATCTTGTCTTCCAACGGTGTGAGTGAGATCGACACTGTGGACCTCCTCTTTCTAAGAGAAATCGATACTTCCCGCGCCGGGACATCGCTTTCAAGAGGCTGACGATCACTATCGGCGCCGTCCCTTTGCGCTACACCTCATCGTAGCGCGTTGTTAGCACTCTGCCAACTCGAGTGCTAACGCTGAGAGTGAAACCCTAGGAATCACAACGATTACAGGAGTCAAGAAGAGCGGCGCTGCAGCACGGCGCGCAAATCGTGACCCAACGAATCGGTCGTTTCCTCGGGCACATCCACATGCGCGTTCGATTCGGCATGATGGAAGGTTTCCGCGTTGTTCACCGGCGTGTCGCCGTGCTTGCCCTGTGTATGCTCATGCGCATGTTCCTTGACCGGAACCGCTTTGGCGACTTGCCGGGTTGACTTGATTTCCAAGCTTTCCGGGGCATCCTGTTCCGCATGTTCTTCGATGTTACGCGGTGCGCCCCACGAGAAGGAGATGAGGTCCTGATGACGCCCGGCAGCCATGTCGAACACGTCCAGCGAAGATGCAGGACTCACTTGGCTGAGTTCAAGCGTCTGGTCGGCAGGCTCAGATTTTTCAGCCTGCTCATTGCGCGCACCGGGTTCGGCAGGCCCGGCGGATTCGCCATGCTCGGCGGTAGCCGGCTCGGCAGGTGCCGCAGATTGCGTGTTACGCGCGTTCGTATCGTCGGTCGCGGCTTGCGCGGCGGCATCAGCATCATCTCGCCCGTTCGCTCCGCGAGCGCCCTGGATATCGCGCACCGCCCCGGCATCAGCGTGCTGTTGCCCGCCTTGCCCTGCGGCATCCTTGCGGTCATGGGAACCGGTTTCCGGACCAGTTTCAGCGTCTACGGACTGACGGAACGCCCTGCGCGCCAACCTGCGGTCGCGTTCGGCCATGCCCTGTTCAACTGCGCGATGAATCTCTTGCTGTTCCATCAGCGATGTCTCCACGGCATCCGCCTGGGCTTCCGGTGTCTGATCGACCGGCGCTTGATCGGCTGGCGCCGGGGCGGAATGCTCCGCGGCCTCAATACCTTCGGACGCGCTGCCCGACACACCATCGACAGCCTTGGCTGCCGCGACATGTTCCGCTGCTGCGGCCTGCGGTTTTCCGGAACGCGTGCGCTCGCGACGCTCCTGCGCCAACAGCTTGGATACCTTGGTCTCCCACGCACGCGCATGGCGGCTCGCCCGCGCTCCCAGAGCAATCGTCAATACCAGGAATCCAGCCGGAATCAACACATATAACGGGGAGAAATGCAACAAATACGACAGCACACCCACGACAACGCAAGCCAGCAACAACGCACATGCGATGCCGCGACGACGGCGGATCGACGCCCTACGCAGACGACGGACCTCGGCGATATGCTCATGGGACACCCGCGTCCCCTTTGCCTGTGCTGGCCGCATCACAGCCCCTTTCGTCACCGGCGAATGACCGTCCGAAAACCTCGTACCGCTGTGCTCATCAATCAGATGCAGCGACGGCGAATATTTGTCCTGGCGGCGCCTGATCACCCGCTTCATGCTGTCAGCTGTCCTTGTGGGCAGCCATCCGGCGATAAAAAGTATCAGCACCGCAAGCACAACAATAGCGCTGACACCTTCATAATCCATAATCACCTAGAATAGGTGACCAAGCTGAAAATAGCAGCACAGCCCCGGGGCGTGTCGTGCAGCCACACATCAGGCAGATGGCGGCACCTGACCACGCGCGGCGAACGCTGCAGCGAGACCGTCAGAGGGATGCTCCTGTGCGAACAACACATACGATTCGTGATCGCGCCAACAGCCGTTGACATGCATGTACTGCCGCCGCACCCCCTCATCGATGGCGCCCAGCTTCTCCGTCACGCGACGGGAACGATGATTGTCCGGAATAATCGCGATTTCAATGCGATGCAGCCGCGGTCCGTCCGGGCAATCAAAGGCCCAATCCGCCAGAATGGCGACCGCAAGCGGTGCGATACCCCGCCCGGCAACCGCCTCATCAACCCAATACCCCACCAGACCGGTACGCATCGCGCCATACGTGATGGCGCCCAGCGACACCTGCCCGACAATACGCCCGTGTTCTGTGATCAGGAACAGCGCGCCCGAACCGTCGCGTTCCCGCCTGCGCAATTCGCACACCCACTGGTTGAAGGTCAGACCCGGGCCGCCAAGCGGATCGTCGGAATCCCACGGGGACAGCCATGCCTGGTTACGCCAGCGCAAGGTTTGCAGCTCATCCTCATCGTCAAGCGTGCAGGGCCGCAGTTCAATCGGCGTGGCATCGGCCGGAGCGGTCAAGGACTTCGGCATCACGAATTCGCGCGGCGGTCTGCCGTGCATGATGCCGCGGAATGATTGCAGAACAGACATCGGTTTCATTGTGCCACACCGTCGCGCCACAGCACCGCGTCAAATCATCTTGCGAGATCATCCAGAGACATCATCATGCCGTTTCTTCGTACGATTCGGGGATGAACCGCCGTCTCCACGCGTTGTGATATCCGTTAGGTATGACCACCACACAGAGCGGCCACGCATCGGCGGCGACAACCGCTGCCATACCGACAACTACTGGGCCGAATGCGACGCCGGACTCCGCAATGCCCGCCGCGAACCTAGCAGCAGCGCGCGCACAGGCGAAACGCGCGGCAAGACATCAAGCCCTGCAACGTCGAGCAACGCTGAGCGCCCAAGCCTTCGCCGATGCGCGTGCCTCGCTCGCCTGTCAAGCCGAACCGCTGGTCTCGCCGCTTGCCCGCGGAACAACCGTCGCCGCGTACGTATCCATGGGCACGGAGCCTCCGATTGACGGAGTGCTCGAACGCCTGCTCAGCCAAGGGAGGCGGGTGCTGGTCCCCCGACTTGGATCGAGCAAAGAACTGGTCTGCGCATGGAGCGAACTGGACGCTCTTGAACGGCTCCACGACATGCCGCGCAGCGCTTCCGGCGGCTTGCGTCCACGCGAACCCTCAGGTCCTGCCCTTGCGTCGGACAGCCTCAGGCAAGCCGAACTCATTCTTGTTCCGGCGTTCGCAATCGATTCGCACGGCTTGCGGCTGGGACGCGGCGCGGGATGGTATGACCGGGCGCTGCTGCACGCCTCCCCCCAGGCCACCATCATCGGCGTGTGCTGGCCGTGGGAGGCAAACGTGCACGACCTGCCGCGCGACCCGCATGACGTGCCGGTCGGCGGTATCCTCACCCCGGAAAGCCTGACGATATTTGACTGATTCGCGTGCTTATCCCGGTTCGCAATACGAGAACACCATGAGTGTCGCCGAATCGACTAGGATATGTACGGATTACGAAACGTACCGACCTGTCGATTCTCGTGGAGGGAACACCGTGCCAACCTATCATTACCGTTGCAAGAACTGTGGCTATGATTTCACCGAACAGCAGTCGTTCAGCGACGCCCCGATCACCGTATGCCCGCAGTGCGGACAGGAGCGTGTGCGCAAGGTCTATGCCGCGCCGTCCATTGAGTTCAAGGGCAGTGGCTTCTATCGCACCGACAGCGGCAGCTCATCGAAGTAGCCGCCTTGAGTCCTGAACCGTCAGGTTCCGGCGAAATCAATCATGTGGCGCCCCCGCGGACAATCCAGCGGGGGCGTTGCCGTATCCGACGATACCGGCAGGCGCAGCGGCTCAGGCGGACGTGGTTTCCGCGCCGGCATCAGTGGAGGCGATGATGAGCCGAAATCCAGACGCCATCAGACGGAGTAATCAATAATCCGCGACTTTTGACCACATTCTCCGGCAGCGGTTGCGCAGCCGCGTCGGGGCATGGTCGGATGGTGACATGGAATCATCACAGACCACATTCGCAGCCGCCTCTGTCAAATCCGGTGACGCCACCAAACGCAAGCACCGACGCGGGATGAGTCTTGCCCGACGGCGGTTGATTGCCCGGACGCGACGACTGACAAGCGCGCTACTCGCAGGGCTGGCGATGTTCAGCGTGCTCCAATGTGTGATGGCGACGGTGCGCACCCAGCCGATGCTCGTCACCACCGCACACGTCAGCCGCGGGGAACGGATTCACGCCACGCAACTGGCTACCACCAGCGTGCCCGCGCATGCCTCGTTCGCCCAGGCTCCGGCGACACCAGCTCAGGTTGAATCGTCAATCGCGCTCGTCGATATGCCAGCCGGCACACTCATTCTGGCATCGCATATCCGCGGCCGTCCTATACCACCGGAAGGCTCCACGGTCGTCGAAACACCGCTGGCCAGTCAACCCGACAGTATGGTTGCGGGCGATACGGTCGACCTGATTGTCGGCCAATCCTGCGATGCGATTGTGTATTCGGCTTCATCTTCGACTGCAGAAAACGCCGGAACCGACGACGGGCAGCAAGCCCAACAACCACAAGCCCAACAACCGCAAACTCAAGCACCTTCGCAAACCCCCGAGGAGTATCCGCCCGCGGATGCGTCAGCGGGAACTGACAGCCAGCCCGGCCAACCGTGTGTGATTGCACAAGAAGCCACCGTCATCACCGTCCCTTCGGACTCTTCGGACGGCGTCACGCCCGGCACCGACAGCAAGACGGCCATCGCTATGCGTCCCGAAGAGGCGCTCGCGCTTATGCGTTTGCCGGATGGTCTGCCGGTCATCGCGGCGCGACGTGCAGCGCAATCGGCTTCGGATCAGGGCGCTCAGTGACAACCGACACACAGCACCCAAGGCAGCGCCCAAGCGGCAACTCCCAGGCGCGCGTGAAACCCGGCGATGCGACCGGCGAATCGGCGAATTACCGGCCGCGCTCGTTGAACACGGCCCAGTGCGGCGGCAATTCGCCGAGAATACGCTGATCGTCGTCGGCATCGCGCTGTTCGCGCGTCTGCACGTCGGAAGGCTCCAGCTTGACGCCATTAGCATCGAAGCGTTCAGCGCCCTTCATCGTGACACGATGATGACGGCGAGGCGTGCGACGGTGCGCATCATACGAAGGCATTCACGCCTCCCGGTACAGCGTGCCGATACGGGCGACCATGCGGTCAACCTCCTTATCGGGGTTGACGAATGCGGCGACGCTCCATACCGTCATCACCGACCACCCAAGCTGAGCCAACTCCTGCGGAAGCAGGCGGTGGCGGGTACGCGTGGACTGGATGCCCATGAACTGGGCGTCATCGGTGAGTACGGCCAGCGCGTATGGCTTGCCTTTGACACCGATGACCAGCGGAATGCGCATGCCATCGGAGAAGCCGTAATCCACGGCAACGTCCAGCCCGCGGGCGCGAATACGGTCCGCCAAATCGTTGAACAGGACATTGTCGCCGGCCGACGCAGGCTGCGGACGCAACGCACCGGAATCCAGCGTTTCCGCCCACTGCAACAATCGCTTGAGCAGCTGCGGGCCAGGCTGGTGAAGACGCTCATCATCCAGATCCTCAGGACCGAAGGAGGAGACGATATCAAGATTGCGGTCGGCGAGCGCGAGCGCGTCAAGCAGCATGCCCTTGCCGCCTTTGCCTTCAAGCGGGCCGAACTGCTGCAATAGCCTGCCGTGCGTGGTTTTCGCATAGCACATCGAAACGATGGCGTCGGTGGTTTGTGCCCCGGCGACTTCGTCGATGCCAATCAGCCGGACATGCCTGAGGAACCGCCCCATCGCCTTGTCCTTGGTCGCCAAGGACTTGAGTTCTGCGCCCAAACGGGAACGGAACGCTTCAGTCAGCGTCACGACGGTGAGCATGTAGTCAACGGGCACCACGGTGAATGACCCGGCACGGTCGCAAATCAGCTTAGTGACCGTGGAAATCTCCTGCTGACTGCTTTCTACGAGTCCGGAAGAGATGACCGGTACGCCCGTGCCTTCGATCCGGTGCAGTCGAACCGTGCCCTGCATACTTTCCGTCGGCGCGGCATGGCGAATCTCGCCGTAGCCTTCCTTGCGCAGGAATACCGACAGCTGCGGGGAACGCCGCGTCAGGCGGGAGCGTACCGAAACATGCGGCAGGATGCCGATCAAGGCTTTCACGCTCGGGGAAGTTACTGTTGCACAATGCGCGATGAGCACCACCTGACGGGCGCGGCAGACGATGGTGAGCAGTTCGATCGCCGGCAGATGAGCTGCGGCGTCGATAATCACCACATCGGCGAGCGGGGCGGGATCGGTCAGCGCCGCGAGCGTGGACGGCGTACCCATAAGCACCGGCTTGGCGAGCGCCATAATCTGCGGGTGGTCGTGCAGCACACGGTTGAACGGGGTGTTCTGCCCGCCCGCGAGCACAGTGTGCAGCTGGTTTGCCTCCTGCGTTTTCGAGAACAGCAGATCGCACAGCTTGCGGATGGATTCCTGGTGAATCATCGGGCCGATCGAGCGCACATGCTCGATATCGACCTGTGCGAACCGATCGGCGGCTGTCTGCAGCGCGGACCCGTCCTGATTCGAGATGATGGCGGATTCCTTGACGATGTCCTCGAACACGGTCGTCCACCACGACAGCTGAAGCTCGCCTTCAACCGCTTCCACAGGAACGTGGCGCGCCCGCAAATCGTCGACCAGCTCATCCAACCCGACGGAGCGGAAGTCCTGTTCGAGACGGCACCGGCCGGGCAGGGTGTCCAATGCCATGTGGTCGTTGTACAGCGCCTTGAGCCGTTCCTCAAGCGTGTTGAAATCAAGCGATTCCAGGTTGCCGCCCTTCGGCGTGGTGGCCAGCACCGCATCGAGGGAAGTGATGTCGCGCATCAGAGCGTCCTGGGTTTCCAGAATCGTGTCCAGCTTCGGCGGGAGCACCGGCCAGCCGCCGTGAGGCACGAACAGATGCCATTGCTCGGATTGCTTGGCAACCACGACAAGTGCGTCATGCAAGTTCTCAACCTGGGCGCCGACACGCAGCAGGCTCTTGGCTTCCTTGACGAGGCGGCGACGTTCCCAGAAGCCCAGATTGGAGCCTTCGGCCTTGCGTTGCTGCTTGGATTTGCTCGCCTCAATCATCGCGTCGATGTCGCGTTCGAAGATCTCCGGCTGGAACACGTCAAGCACGCGGCGCAGATTCTTCAACACCGTCACCTGACGTCCCCACTCCTGCGCTGTCGTAGGCACAGGGAATCCGCAGGTCTGCACGGTGGTCGCCACTTGCTCGCGGGTGGCGGGCAGCAGTTTCTGCATGACGTCGACAACCCGCTGATACGCGTCGACAGCCTGGTCTTCGGTTGTCAAGGACGCCTGATACCAAGCGGTATCGTCCGGGCCGATTGTGAATTCGCCGAGTTCGCCGGCGGTGGTGAGCTTGTGCGCCCACTCGTCCATATGCCCGTTGAGGGTGCGAGCGGCGGATTGACTCAGCCGCACGTGGGTCGCCGGGTGGGTCGGCAATGTCGCGATGCTCGCGAGGTTCTGGATGGTGTGGTATGCCGAGACACCCCAACGCTCGTTGACGCCGTGCAGGTCGCCCAGATACCGGGTCAACCGCGAGCGCACGCCCACCAGCTCGTCGGACAGCTGGTCGAAACGGCTTGCCGCGTTGCCTGCGCGGTAGCCCACCGCGGCGATCAGCTGCTTGTCGATGGCGGTGTTTCCCTGCTCGTCGGCGATGTCAAGAACCATATCGCCCATGCTGTTGGCACCCATAAGCCGGGTGAAGCGGCGCTTCTGCTCGGCCACGCATGGGACGTAGAGCACGGATTTGCCGTTCATCACGCACCGCGAGGCGATGGCCGCGGCTTGGGCGGCAGTGCCGCTGCCGACCTCACTATCCACGATGATGGAGTGTCCGGCTGCGGCGAGATTGGCCGCATACCGCACGGTGTTGTCCACATCGCCGATTTCGAATTCGGCATGCGGATCGCCGTCGAACGGGCTGAATTCGGGGATTTTATCGGCTTCGATGTCGTGAAGCGCCTGAGGCAAGCCGGCAAGCGCGTCAAGAATGGTGTTGCCGCTGGCCCCATGGCGCAAGGTGTCGATGATCCGCTGGCTTTCCAGCAGAATCTGCGCGCTCGGATCCATGAAGCAGCCGACGATGATGTACCGATCAATGTTGAAATCGGTGAACGCCTTGCGGGCCTCCCGTTCAATAGCGGCGAACACTGCGGAAGTCTCCGGGGTGCCGTTGGGGTAGTTGGAGCCGTCGAACAGCTCGTCTTCGTCGAGGTTGACGCCTTGATCATGCAGGGCGGTCACGAACGAGGGGTTGAGCCGGCCGCGACCCGTGAAGCTGATGGTTGCGTCGGTTTCGCCGCCGCCCGGCTTACGCGTCACATCGACCGGGTACAGCAGCACCGGGACGGATTTTCCGGACCATGTTGCCACGCCGACGACCATGGACAGTTCGGCGACTCCGCTGAGCCGGCTTTTCGTGGTCTGGTCCTCGTAGACGCGTTCCAGACGACGTCCGGCAGCCCGGAGCATGCCGGCGTCACGGAACAGGGAATCAAGCGGCGCCTTGCCGCTGGCGAACAGCTGGGCGATACCTGAAGGATGCGCGTGCGTCAAATCAAGCTGCGCCGACAGCTGACCGATATCCTCAAGCGGAGACGGCGCCAAGGCGTTGCGATAGTCGTCACGCCAATGACGCATACGCCTGAGTGCTTCCTCAGACTGGATGGATTCACTCACCTTCGACTCACTTCCCTACCGCTTTGCGGTATTCCTGATAGCCCTGATTGCGTGAAAGCGCCGCGTCGACATCGGCGTTGCCCTGCGCCGCAAGCCACGTGTACAGGTCATCGTACAGCGAGGGGTTCATCGCAAGGAACGGCAGCAGCTGGGCGTGCCGCGCGATCTGGAACTGGACGGTGTAATCACTGGTGGTCTTCGCCTGCTGCGAGGTGTATCCGCCGACCTCCACCATCTGCTCCTGCTTGTCAAAATCGCCGCGGGAGACACGCTCGAACACCGACCCCGGCTCGAATACCGGCTTGAAGTTCTGTTGCGGATCGGCAGATACCTGCGGCTGTTGCATACCCGGCTGCTGGGCTGCGGGCTGCTCTGCGGCGGGACGAGCGAAACGGCTGTAATCCTGCGACTCAGCGGTCTGCGATGCCTGCTGCGGTGCGGATTGAACGGGTTGCGTAGCCTGCATGACCGGAACGGCCTGCGCGGGCTGGGCAGCTTGTGTGCCTTGCGCGGCTGGAGCATACTGAGCGGCTGGAACGGCTTGCGCGGTTGCAGATGCCTGCGAAGCGGAAGCTTCCATCGGTGTGAAGGTCACACGCGGCGCCTGTTGGGTGGGCTGTTGCGCAGCCTGAGCAGGCTGCTGCGCCGCCACGGGACCAGGACCGGCTTGCACAATCTGCTCTGAAGGGGCTTGTACGGCAGATGCCGGGGATTCATGGGCCGGGGACTTATCAGCCAAAGATTCATCGGCTGATTGATTGACCGGCTGATCCTCAGTGGTCGGTTGTTGCGCATTGACCGGCTGGCGCTGTGCATCACGGTCGCTCGCGGCACGCGCCGCCTGTACCTCATGGACTCGCTGTGCGCTGAACAAATCATGCACTGACACCACATCCGGCTTGGACGGGTTCGAGGCGGGGGCTTCGCTCTGATCAGGTGCAACAGAGCCGCCATTGGCGATGTCGGTGGGCATGTTGTCTGCGGAATCGCCTTGGGCGGTCGTGTTCTCGGCCTGACGCTGGCCGACGACAGCCTCAGCTCCGTCCTGACCCGATGCCGACGAACCGGCATCCGACTCAGACGGCTGCTGCTTGGCTTGATTTTCCTGCTTGCTGCGTTTCTCGGCATCGGCGAACAGATCACGCGGTCCGGGCTCGTTCATGCCTCCCGGCTGCACGGTCAACGGCAGCTCTTCGAGCGGATGCTGTTCGGCGAACTGACGTTGCTGAGTGACGGTGACCACGGGATCAGGCAGGATGGGCTGCGCGCCGAACGCACGCGCCAGCGAAGTCTCGCGCTGCATAGGCATCGCACCGGAGGCGGACTGGCGAGAAGCGGAATCGCGCTGAGCGGCATCCGCGCCGGAAACCGTATGCCCGGCGGGGGACGCTTGCTCCTGCACTGTTTCTTGCCCCGGCTGGGCCTGAAGCTGATTATCCGACACGTTCTCGTCCACGGGCTGCTCCGGCTCTGTGCCGGCGAGCTTCGGCACGTGCAGCGAGGCGTCGCGCAACTCACGCAGGCGGTCGGCGACATTCTGCGAACTGAACATCGCAGTCGGCTCACCGGCGCGCAGATTGAGGATGTCGTCCAAGGACATATCAGACGGATCGGGCTCCTGCTTCGCGTCACCAGGGGCATAGGAGAACAGGTCCGTCACCTTGGGCTCGACCCGCTCCTGCGCGTCCACACGGATGAAATCGACGGGAATATCACCGAATTGCAGGCGAATCGGCGAATATTTCAGCTCGCATTCCACACCGGGCTGCAGCCGCGTCAGTTCGCCGTTCTCGCGGATCATATACGAACCGTTCGTGGAGTTGAGATCACGCACGTCCGCGGAACCGTCCTCATGCACCGTGAACAAGGCATGGCGTTTGGACATGGAGCGTTCGCTGTCGGGGACTTCAAGCCTTCGATTGCCGTCATCGGCAAGCGGGCGTAACGGTTTACGGCCGATTTCAATGCTCTCCCCCGGCTTTACATCCATCTGTTCGGCGCCATTGACCTTGATGATCCACTGCTGCCCGGATCGCTGCTCAGTCACCTTGCGGCCTTCCTTTCGCCTGGTACACGCAATTGCACACTACCTGCCATTGTGCCATGTTCTCCCTATTATCGCTCATAGCCTTGGCAGGTATTGACAAGTTCCACGCAATGACGTGTCGTTTCCGGACGCCATCAGGTTGCAATCACCCACAAACTGGCTACGCTGACAACCATCCAGCGTAGACAGTTTGAGAGGGGTGGACGGGGACCGCTCGGTGTGATTCCGCCGGATGCGATTCAGGTGGATGCAACACCCAAGACACAAAAAGAACGACCCCGACCGCCCAATGGACGATACGGGGTCGTTGCGCTCAAAAAACTCAAGCGAAATGGTGCGGCTCAAGCCGCGATCATTACTTGAGCTCGACGGTAGCGCCAGCCTCTTCGAGCTGCTTCTTGGCCTTCTCGGCGTCTTCCTTCTTGGCCTTCTCGAGAACCGGCTTCGGAGCCTCGTCCACGAGCTTCTTGGCGTCAGCCAGGCCGAGGTTGGTGATGGCCTTGACAGCCTTGATGACCTGGATCTTCTTGTCGCCAGCGGAGGTCAGGACGACGTCGAACTCGGTCTTCTCTTCCTCAGCGGAATCGCCAGCAGCCGGAGCGGCAGCGACGACAGCAGCGGCCGGAGCGGCAGCCTTGACGTCGAACTCATCCTCGAAGGCCTTCACGAACTCAGAGAGCTCGACGAGGGTCATTTCCTTGAACGCATCCAAGAGCTCTTCATTGCTGAGCTTAGCCATAATGGCTTCCTTTCAATCATGGCAGCAGGTTGGTTTTGGGTTGGTGTCCCGCGGCCTACATGTTTTTTTGTTGTTGAGATACCGATATCGTAACGGGCGAGCCCACGCGAAATCAGGCAGCCTTTTCCTGCTTCTCGCGCAGAGCGTCGATGGTGCGCACGGCCTTGGTCGGCAATGCGGTGAACAGGTACGCAGCCTTGGACATGGTGCCCTTGATTGCGCCGGCCATCTCGGAAAGCAGCTCCGGACGAGACTTGAGGTCTGCCAGCTGCTTTGTGCCCTCGGCGTCGTACACGGTTCCGTCGTAGAAACCGCCCTTGACGATAAGAGCCTTGTTCTTCTTGGCGAAGTCACGCAGGACCTTCGCACCGGCAATGGCGTCGCCATTCACGAAGGTGATGGCGGTCGGGCCGGCGAGCAGCTCATCGAGCCCCTCGATACCGGCTTCCTTTGCGGCGATGCGAGCCAGCGTGTTCTTAGCCACAGCGTAGGAAGTATCGCGGCCTAGCTTTTCGCGCAGCTCAGAGATCTGCGGAACGGTAAGCCCGCGGTACTCGGTCAGGTAAATCGCGTCAGCGTTACGGAATTTGTCCGTAAGCTCAGCAATCACCGCTTCCTTTTCGGGCCTCTTCATGGCGTTCCTTCCTAAGTCAACCGTTGACGTTCGGAACCGACCCACCAAACCGGGCAATAAAAAAGCCCTGCACACAGGCAGAGCACACTCGCCGCCTCAGCGGCTTTCTGTTCAACCTGCGATGGCTTGGCGAACCAATTTCGGCGACCTTGCGGTCACACCAACGGTCTGTGGTTTACGAATGGTTAGCATACGCGACGACGCGGACTTGCTGGCTACCGGCGTGTCGCGTCAGAAGCCATGGCGGTCGGCGGCATGGCGCATGAGCATCCAGCGGAACCGGCGGTGCAGCACCGTCCAGCCGGCCAAGGTCACGGCAAGTGCCACGAATCCGATAATCACCGCCAGAACGCGGGCATCTCCGCGCGCATCCTGCGGGTATGGCGCCGGGACCGGCATCCGCACTCGATGCCCGGAAACCAGCAGGCGATGCGTGTTGACACCGTACGGCGTGCAGGTCATGAGCGTCACGCGGTCCTCGCCGGGTCTGATGCGCAGATACCGGTCGCCTTCGGTCGGCAGGATCACGGTGATCGAGTCCACTTGGTAGGCGAGCGTCTCCCCCATGACCTTGATGTAGAAGTCGTCGCCTTTGTTGAGCTCGTCGATGCGCGTGAACATGAGCGCGTTGACCATGCCACGGTGCCCGGTGAGCACGGCATGGGTGTTCTTGCCACCGACCGGAAGCGACGTGCCGTACAGGTGGCCGGATCCGCGGGCGAGCGAACTGGCGCTCGTACCGTGGTAAATCGGCAGATCCACCGAGATCTGCGGAATGACGATTGAGCCCATGATGCCGTCGTTCGAGGCGTTGAGCAGACCCATATAGGTGGCATCCCTGGCCGAGGCTGAATCGCTGGCATCGTTGGTGGTGGACTGCCCGGCATTCGTGGTGAAGGGGTCCGTTTCCTCGCCGATATCGCCCTGCCCGCCCTCAGCGAGCTGCTTGTTATACGCCCGTGCGGCCGCGAGGGCTTCCTTGGCTTTCGGATACGGCCACCCGTCCACCTGGTTGACGACTTCAGCCGCGAGCCGCGCCTGGCGTTGATGATCGATGAACTGCAAGACGTATGGATATCCGATGATCGCGCAGCCGACGATGGCACAGACGATGGCGAGAGCCGTGAACACCTGAGCCTGACGTTGTGCCGACCGGGCTTTGCGCAATCGCTGTTGGTCTTCGGCAGTGAAGATCTCCTGCATGGTAGAGGCGTTGGCAACAAACCCATGGGGACGGTCAGGCCTGTCAGACTGAGCAGACTGGACTGATTCGGCGTGTTGCACAGGCAGGGACTGCTGGGCCGATGAGACCACATGCGTATGCTTGGCTCGATTCGCCATGGGACCTCCTTGCCTCGGCCTGCGGAGTTGAACCGATGACCGCCTTCGATCAGTCATGACAGGCCCCGTCCCCGGGCCGGTCCGAGCGGATCGGCCCGGGGACGGGGCCTGTCAATAGCACCATGTGCCGATGTGGCGGACGCCATACCGTAGCGCGGCCATGGCGTCTACCGCATCAGGCGCGTTGCGACGCCTTACGCGCCCGCACCGCGAACAGTGCAGCCACGGCGATCACCGCCACGCCGATGATGGTGAACATCGCGATGCCGGCGGCACCGGTTTTCGGCAGCTGGGTGATGGAGGCCACGTTCTTGACGGTCGCGGTGTCGCCGGTTGGCGCGCTCGTGCCGCTTGTGCTCGCGGTCACCAGCTTGTACACGTCTTGGGTGGTGTCGTAGGTGTATGACAAATCAGTCAGCCAATCATCGCCGGCTTCAGTGGCGGCACCAGATCTGGCAGGATTGGTGCCGTCATTGTCGAACTGGTCCTTGAGCGTGACCTTGTAGGTCGGTGCAACCGCCTGGAGGTATGTATCAGGCACCTTGGTTTCCTTGACGGTATAAGTCACACCATCCTTGCTGGCCTTGAGACCCTTGACCTTGATCAGGCCGTCGCTGCCGGAGACCAGGTCGGTGGTCGCTGTTGAGCTGTCATTATCGACGACATAGGCACCGTCAGTGTCTTTGGTGAACTTGAGCTGAGTGCTTCCGGTGGACACTTGGAAGGTCGCGCCTTGCAGATTGCTGCCTGCGGCATCGACCTTGTGGATGGTGAACTCGTGGGTGTACACGTTCACGATCGGGCCTTGAACAGTGTTCACCTTCGAGGTGTCTGACGGGTTGTTCGAATACGTCAGCTGTACGGTGTTGTTGTTGCCCTGCGTATCCGCGCCGGTGCCGGCGGTGGAACCCTTGGTGGTGGTCGTGGCGGCGGTAAACAGCTTGCCGGAGACGATCACGGTGATGGTGTCCCCGCTCTCCCAGCCGTCCCATGCCTGACCGAGGTTTTTCGTAGTATTCGCCTGCGCTTTGTTGACCAACCGCTCGAAATCAATGGTCAGCTTGTTGAGATCAGTGGCAGAGCTGGTGGTCGACTCGGCCTTGGTGGTGAAGTCGGAGTTGAGGGTCAGCTTTTGGTTCTTCGTGGTGTCATACACGGACACGACCTTCTGATCGGTGAACTTGCCCGCTTCGAAGGTGTCGACGATGCTGAGCTGGCGAATTGCGTTCTTATTGTTGAGCGTCGGGTCCGAAGCATAGCCGTCATAGTTTGGGATCTTCGTGGTCAGCTTGGAATACACGGTGTCCGTGGTGTTGTAGGACGGATCGTTGTTCGGGGCCGTACCGTTTTCATCTGTCACGACCTCCTTGGTGATGGGGGCTGTCGTGTGCTTGAGCGTCACCGTGCCGACGTTCCCGGCATCAGTGATCGCAGTATTGGCGAAAGTCGTGCCGACAATCATCGGAACCGACTGGGTGCTGTTCGCTGAACCAGCATACGAGTCAAGAATCAGATACAGGTCTTCGGGCAGTGTTGCGCTGAACGTATTGGTACCCGTGACGGCGGGCACCGGCGCGCTGTAGGACGGTGTCCACTCCGTAGCGGTATCAGTGTTGGAAATCTTCTCTGCCAGCGCATCGGCGAACTTGCGTTCACTTGAATTGCGTGTGTTCGTACCGGCTTGGTAGCCATACGTGTTCGGGTTTCCCGAAGAATCATCCCCCGACAGCTTCTTGAGCCCTTCCTGAGCCTTGGTGAGCGTACCCGATGCGTTTTCGCTGATGCCGGCCGAAAGAAGAGCGCTCTCGATGGCATCCCCATCCTTAGAATCGACAATGTAGTTGAAGGTCGTCTTATCTAGCGTGCCGCCTGAAGCCGCCTGATACATACCGCTGTTGTACGCGGCAATCTTGTACGCGGCCAACGTATGGCTGGCAGTACCGTTGCTTGCGGTGACCGTGATGGTGCCGTCGGTATCATCGGCAGCTTGGGCGCTGACTACACCGAGTGCCATACCTCCCCATCACGATGGCCGCGGCTAACACACCCGAGAGGAATCTCTTGATTGAGCTCTTTATGATTCTCCTGAATAGTAGTCGTTCGCACGGGCACCGGTACACCCGCCCCTCCCAGCCATACACTCTCAACAGCCGGAAAAGTCCTGCGTCATTCTAGCAATATCATTGCCGATTGTGCCTTCCGCGATTCAAGCCGTGTCGAGACATCCATAGCACAGCCGCAATAGCGGGCTCAGATATACTAATTGTCGTCACTTCCGTTGGGGCCACTCACTCCAATCAACGGCACATTTGCCAAACAGCTGCCGAGACAGGCCAAGCAGGACGAGCTGCGAAAATTCCGCGGGCGTAATATACGACAGCGAGGCCGCCACCAATGTGACGACCCCGCTGATTGAAATCATGCCTCATGCGGCCGGTCTACGCCGCCGAGGCACGTCATCGGCCGCAAGGCCAACAGCGCTGCCGGACAGCAGACCGTCACAACACCGGTCATAGCCCGGTCACAGCACCGCCATGCAGACGAAATCAAGGATGAACAGCGCAGAGACCACCCAGATCACCGGATGAACCTCCTTCGCCTTGCCCTTGCAGGTCTTCACGATGCAGTACGTGATGAAACCGCCGGCGATGCCGTACGAGATCGAGTAGGAGAACGCCATGAACACGGCGGCGAACAGCGCCGGAATCGCGTCATCGATGTTGTCCCATGCGATTTCCTTCAGGCTTGCGGCCATCATGCAGCCGACAATCACCAGCACGCCGGCCGTCGCGGCGGACGGGACAGCGGAAATCACCGGGGACAGGAATGCGGACAGGGCGAAGCAGATCGCTACCACAACCGACGTCAGGCCCGTGCGGCCGCCGGCGCCGATACCAGCCGCGGACTCCACATAAGTCGTCGTGTTCGAGGTGCCGAGAATCGCGCCGATTGACGTGGCGATGGAATCGGCGAACAGCGCGCGATCCATCTTCGAGCTGAAGCCGGAACCGTTCTCCAGAGCCTTCTCATCCTCGTCGGAGAAGATGCCGCTGCGGCGTCCCGTACCGATGAAGGTGCCCAGCGTGTCGAAGGTATCGGACATCGAGAACGCGAAAATCGTCACCAGCACCAGCGGGATACGCGCCGGGTCGGAGAACAGTGCCGGGAAGCCCTTGGCGCTGAAGATCGCGCCGAACGTGGTCGGCAGCTGGGAGAAGGTCTCGCCAATCGACACGGAATTCGACATCGTGGTAAGGCCCATCGGGATGCCGATAATCGTGGTGATGATGATGGTCAGCAGCAGGCCGGCCTTCACCTTGGTCACCGTGAACACGATGGCCAGCAGCAAGCCGATGAGGAACAGCCACAGCGTCGGGTTGTTCAGCGTGGCCAGGCCCGGGGTCGCGGCGGTTGCCAGACCCTTGCCGGCGGACTTCGTATCCTTCGGGGTGAAGGTGATGAAGCCGACATTGAGCATGCCGACATACGCGACGAACAGGCCGATGCCGCCGCCAATCGCGTGCTGCAACACCTCAGGAATCGCCTGGATGATCATCTTGCGGATCTTGGTAACTGTGATGATGATGTTAATCAGGCCGCACAGGAACACCATGCACAAGGTCTCCTGCCACGTGAACTTCAGCCCGAAGCACACCGTATACGTGAAGAACGCGTTCAGACCCATGCCGGCGGCCTGCGCGTACGGGACATTGGCGAACAGGCCCATGACCAGCGTGCCGATGATTGCGGCGATGATGGTGGCGAGGAACACGCCGCCCCACGGCATACCCGTCTGGCTCAGGATCTGCGGGTTGACGACGATGATGTACGACATCGCGAAGAACGTGGTCAGGCCTGCGGTGATCTCGGTGGATACCGTGGTGCCGTTCTCCTTGAGATGGAAGAACTTCTCCATGGGTTCTGCTCTCTCCTTGATTCTTGGATTCTTGGTTTGCGCGCGGCGGATGGGCGCCGTGCTGAGGTTACTGCGACTCGCCCGGTCGCCGGCCATGCGGCCGACGGCAAGGTTCACGCGATGGGCGAACCGCGTTGTGGCGCCGCCGACCCATCGGACATGCCCACGATAGCATGTGGAGAAGTCATGGAGATGCGGGGGCATCTTCCGACCACATTTGCCCGGCGTGGTGGACCCGGCCGGCAGCGCATTCGTAATATGCACATGTATTGCATCTGCAAGAATCCGGGAACGAACATCACAACAGGAACATCATCATGAATATTATCCAGCGATCCCCGAACCCAGCTCCGAAAGCCCAGGGCTTCCACGAGCAACTGCAGGCGCGAAGTATCGCCGCACAACAACAATGTCTGTCACTACCGAACAACGCCGGCACGCAACTCATCTTCGCAGCGGCAACATCTCTGGAACTTCAATGCATCCCAGTACTTCGACATCCCGACGAGACGCTGAATCTCCTTGACGCGACCAGTCTGCCCGGTATGCCGCGCGCACGATGCATGGGAATCAGAGAACACCGATGGCACATCGGGACTCAGGAATCAGTGATCCGGCACCATAGCGGGCTGCGCACGCTTGATCTGCTCCACTCGTGGGCCCAACTGGCCACACAGCGCACGCTTGAAGAACTCATCATCATCGGTGATGCAGTAGCCACAACCCTGGCAAAGAACAATACTCCCCTCAGCAAAGAGTTGACGCAGCAACTGCGCGCCACACAAGCGGAGTTACAATCGCAGACTGCGCAACATCAGATTCCAGTTCAATCTACAGTAGTCGAGACCATCCGTAGATTCGTCAGCCGCACGGAACGGTACCACGGAAAAAAGGCATGCATCCAAGCCGCGCAATATATTGCTTGCGGATCGATGTCCATGCAAGAGACACGAGTACGACTTGCGCTGATCCAACATGGGTTGCCCCGACCCGATTGTAATCTTGTAGTCAATCTTCTGACCTTCAATTCAGGAGTGCCGTATACGCTAGATCTTGCATGGTCTGAGGCACAAGTCGGCATCGAATATGACGGAGACCACCACCGCACCGATCGAAGGCAATGGCGCAACGACCACGAAAAACGCAATCGTTTGCAACAGAACGGGTGGCACATTTTCACCATTGACGCGGATACCATCAACACTGTTGACGCCCGGGCGCACTTTGCGCTCAATGTAGCGCGGGTGCTCAGCCAGCGCGGCGTCACGTCCGGATTCCGACCCATTGCGAAGCCGTTGTGAAGGAGAAGCAATCAAGCGCGGGGGCAGAATCCGCAGTAGATGCGAATGTTGCTGTTGCGCGGCAACAATGGCTGCACGGGAGGAGAAAAATCAAAGAGACGCAGGCAGTCGAGCGAAGACAGTGACAGACACTAGCGGGACTCCCGGGCGGATTCGCCAAACTAGTGCCGACCTCCCGGGAGTTCTTGCAGATTCGCACAATGGTGGCTGAACTCCCGGGAGTTTAAGAGCAAGGACGCGTTTTGCCACTCATGTGACAAAGAAAACGTTGGAATACCAACACGCCCTCAATGAGGGCAGCGGGAGTTTATGGCAAATCCGCGGAACAGCGACTAAACTCCCGGGAGTTTGATTGCCAAGACGAAATTCGGCACAGATGCGACAAGAGAATACCTCGTAACACGACACGACCGGAACAAGCGTTGCAGTAGGGCCAGAGACCGAACTGCAAATCTGTCACACCCATTACAGCACGGGGATGATTCCCGTACTGTGATGTAGCAGGATTTCCAAGAATGGAAAGGCCATGGGCCTTTTCCTGGTTGCACGCGTTCAAACAATACAAAGGAGGGGCCGATGGCTCGTATCATATTACCTTGGATCAGAACGAGATCCTCGCGCTGCTGAATGCCGGCGCGCATGACGGCGACAGCGTGGACGGGAACACAGGCTGATGCGGCGAGACGCAGGCGGACGCGGGCGGACGTGTTTCGCCAAATCCGCGGAAGGGTGACAGAACTCCCGGGAGTTTATGAATAAGAACCGAATCCGGCACAGATGTGACAAGAAGAACGTTGAAATACCAACACGACCGGAATCACGGCAACGGGAGTTTACGGGTGAATCAGCGAATCGGACAAGAAGTCCCACGACGGCGCGGGCATGCCAGCCGCACGGGACAGACACGCACAGAACAACAGATATTCGCAGGCACACGCGGCACCGGAGCGGGATTTTATGGATGATTCACAGGACATGGGCAAAACTCCCGGGAGATCATCCAGGGCATGCGGATTCACAGGAAAAGTGACAGAGAAAACGTTGAAATACCAACACGAGCATAATTACGCCAACGGGAGTTTACGCTCCCAATCGCAAATCAAGCGAGAAGTCCCACGCCGATGCGGGAGAACAGGGTGGAAACAGAAGAACACGCATAAACTCCCGGCGTAGGACGCCTGGCAAGGAAATTTAGGACGGATTGGCGGGATAGGCGATGTACTCCCATGTATAGGCACAGCGCAGCTGACGACGTGCTCCGAGTCAGATGCAGGTTGAAAGCCGACCACGGATACGCCCGTGCCGACACGCGGGGCAACATTTTCTGGCCGGCTGAAGCCGGCTTGCGGCGGCCCACTGGGCCGTCGCTACGATTTGGCTGATGAATCAGCCTCACGTGCAATTATTGAGCCCCGCGCTGCACGCGCGGGGCAACATTTTCTGGCCGGCTGAAGCCGGCTTGCGGCGGCCCACTGGGCCGTCGCTACGATTTGGCTGATGAATCAGCCAAATCGTCCCGATACGTACCGCTCGGCTTCTTCGTTTTGGGGGTTGTTGAACATCGTGGTCGTGTCGGCAAAATACTCGAGATGACCGGGTTGGCCAACGGCCTTCAGGTTGAAGAATGCGGTGAAGTCGGCGATACGCGCCGCCTGCTGCATGTTGTGGGTCACGATCACAATCGTGTAATCATGCTTCAACTCGTTGATCAGATCCTCCACGGCCAGCGTGGAAATCGGGTCAAGCGCGGAGCACGGCTCATCCATCAGCAGCACCTGAGGGTGAACAGCCACAGCGCGCGCAATGCACAAGCGCTGCTGCTGGCCGCCGGACAGGCCCACACCCGGATTATCGAGGCGGTCCTTCACTTCGTTCCACAGATTCGCACCACGCAACGCCCACTCGACCAGATCATCGGCGTCCGACTTGCTCAAGTGCTTGTTGTTAAGCTTCACACCGGCAAGCACGTTCTCGCGAATCGACATGGTCGGGAACGGGTTCGGGCGCTGGAACACCATGCCGACATCACGGCGGACAGCCACCGGGTCCACATCCTTGTCATACAGGTTGCGGCCTTCCAGCAGCACCTCGCCCTTGACGTGAGCGCCGGGGATGATCTCATGCATGCGGTCGAGCGTGCGCAGCACCGTCGACTTGCCGCACCCGGACGGACCGATGAACGCGGTGACCTTGTTCGGCTCGATGTTGATGTTCACATCTTCCACGGCGAGGAAATCGCCGTAGTAGATGTTCAGATTCTTGACATCAATACGTTGTCCCATTGTTTTCCTTCAGTTTGTTCCGGATTTCCGAAAACGATTGCATTCGCGTCAGCGTTCGGTCTTCACCGCGAAGACGCGGGCGACCAGACGACCGATGAGATTGAGGATGAGCACGATCACGATGAGCACCAGAGCCGCAGCCCATGCACGCTGCATCGGGATGTCGGTCACGCAGGAAGCTCCGGCGGACGCGGGGCACGCGACCTTGAGCTTGCTGTACTCCTGGTAGACGTAGACCGGCAGCGTGGTCATCTGACCGCTGAACAGGTTCACGTTCGTTGTGGAGATGTAGCCGGCAGTCATCAGCAACGGGGCCGTCTCGCCTACCACGCGCGCAATCGCGAGGATCACTCCCGACACGATACCCGGCAGAGCGGTGCGCAGCACGATCTTCGTAATCGTCCGCTGCTTGGTCACACCCAGCGCGTACGAGGCTTCGCGCAAATCGTTCGGCACGATCTTGAGCATCTCCTCGCTGGATTTGACAACCGTCGGGATCATCAGCAGAGACAACGCGACAGAACCCTCGAAACCGTTGAACGTACCCGGTCCAACGAGAATCGTGAACATGGAGAACGCGAACAAGCCGGCGACAATCGAAGGCACACCGCTCATGACATCGACCAGCAGGCCGATGGACTTGGCGAATTTGCCGCCACGCGAGTATTCGATGAGGAACACCGAGCACATGATGCCAATCGGCACCGAAATGACCAGTGCGCCGAGCGTGATCTCCAGCGTGCCGATGATGGCGTGTTGGATGCCGCCATACCCGCCGGACGCGGTCGGCCGTCCGCCGATCACGCCGGACATGTTGTAGGACAGGAAGTTGAGATTGAGCCTCTGCACGCCGTTGGAGATAGTCGTCCACAGCACGGAGAACAGCGGGATGAGCGCCACGATGAACGCGACCGAGATCAACGCCGTCATGGCGACGTCATGACGCTTGCGGCGGGCGACCATGGAACGCGTGGGTTTGAACTTGTCGAAGTCAATAACCGGCGCGCCTTTCATCGGCGACTCGCCGGCAGCTTTCGCGTACTCTTCCGAAGCGGTCATCATGCGCTCACTTTCTGCGTGATCTTGCGGGCGATGAAGTTGACCACGAAGGTAATCAGGAACAGCACGAGGCCGGTGCCGATCAGCGTGGACACGCCCAGCGAGTTCGCCTCAGGATACTGGGCGGCGATATTCGCTGCGATGGTCTGGTTCTGCGACGCCTGAAGAATCTTAAATGAGTAATGCAGGCCAGGCGAAAGAATCATGAGGACTGCCAT
The DNA here is from genome assembly GCF_000426425.1 of Bifidobacterium thermacidophilum subsp. thermacidophilum DSM 15837. Lineage (NCBI taxonomy): Bacteria > Bacillati > Actinomycetota > Actinomycetes > Bifidobacteriales > Bifidobacteriaceae > Bifidobacterium > Bifidobacterium thermacidophilum. Next base: position 146,806 of record NZ_AUFI01000006.1, on the reverse strand, counting down.
CGTCTCGCCAAGTGCACGGCCCAGGCCAAGCATCGAGGCAGATACCACGCCGGACTTGCCGAACGGCAGTACCGCGAGCTTGATCATCTCCCACTTGGTGGCGCCGAGCGCGAGCGCGGCCTCCTGTTGCAGACGCGGGGTCTGCAGGTACACGTCGCGTGCCATGGAGGTGATGATCGGCAGGATCATGACCGCGAGCACCACAGCCACCGTGGCGACCGTGCGCGCCGGATTGGCAGCAGGTCCATTGAACAGCGGAATCCAGCCGAGGTATTTGGCGACCCAGTTCCAGAACGGGTAGATGGCCGGCACCAGAACGATGCCGCCCCACAGGCCGTAGATAACCGACGGGATCGCCGCCAGAAGGTCGACAATCGTGCTCAGCGCGGTGGCCAACCCCTTGGGGGCGTACTGCGAGATGAACAGCGCGATGCCGACGGATACGAAGAAGGCGATGAGCAGGGCGAGCGCCGCAACCAGGATAGTGCCGAACGCGAGGGGCCCCACATACTGCCAGAAGTTATGCGCCTTACTGCCGGTGAACGACTCGATAGTCGCCTTGTTGGCGTTCTGGTCGCCGCCGATCAGCGGCCAAGCGCGAAAGAAGAGGAAGAGAAAGACCGCGGCAAGCACGACAAGGATGAGGGTGCCGCACGCGAATGCGATCCATTTGAATACCTTGTCCGCTGTTTTGCCGCCGACCGGCTGGTCGATCGTGGATTTCTCGGAACTCACAGGTTCTCCTTATGGGCTTACGCCCGTAAATCGGGCACATGATGGAACCGGCTTCAGGCCGCGCCCCGGCTTGAAGCTGGGCCGCGGCCTGAAATCGTTTCATCATTCCATTATCGATGATACCGTCTGACGGGCGTATCACGGCCCGCCCGGAATCCTACCCGGGCGAGCCGTTCAGTGCGCGTCACTTGGTTTCGATCACTTCAATCGACTTGGTGACCTTCGCGCGCAGGGTATCGCTCATCGGGGCGGAGCCGGCGTTGTCGGCGGCGACCTGCTGGCCGTCCTTGCTGACCACGTAGGTGAGCCAGGACTTCACGAACTTCGCGGTGTTGGCGTCCTTGTAGGCCGGGCACACGATGGCGTAGGAGACCAACACGACCGGGTAGGCGCCGTCCGTGGTGGTGGTGTGGTCGAGCTTGACGACGACGCGGTTGTCGCCCTTGGCGGAGTCGTCGAGCGGGGAAGCGTCTACGACTTTGGCGGCCGCCTCAGCGGAATACGGAACATACTTCTCGCCAACCTTCACGGCGACGGTGCCCAGATCGCCGGCCTTGGAGGCATCGGCGTAACCGATGGTGCCGTCGGCCTGGCTGACCGTGTTGATCACGCCATCGGTGCCCTTGGCGCCCTGGCCAACCTCATTCGGCCAGTTCTCGCCCAGGTCGTAGCTCCAGGCATCCGGAGCGACATCCTTCACGTAGCTCAGGAAGTTCTTGGTGGTGCCGGACTTGTCGGAACGGTGGACCACGGTGATCGCGGTGTCAGGCAGGTCGACCTTCGGGTTCTGCTTCTTGATCGCGTCATCGTTCCACTTGGTGATCTTGCCGTCGAAGATCTTGGCGATGGTCTCGCCATCAAGGTTCAGGTGCTTGTCCTTGCCGGAGATGCCCTTCAAGTTGAACACGATGGCGATCGGGGAAATGTAGACCGGGACATCGAATGCGGTGCCGGAAGCGCACACGCTCTTCGACTGGGAGACCTCGTCATCGCTCAGCGAGGCATCGGAACCGGCCCATGCGGTGGCACCGGTGAGGAAGGTGCTCACGCCTGCGCCCGAACCGCTCGGGTTGTAAGAGATCTTCGCGTCAGGATTCTGCTCCTGATAGCTGGCGATCCACGCTTCAACAGCGGACTGCTGCGAGGAGGCGCCGGCACCTTGGAACTCGCCGGAAATCTTCTCGGCGGCAGAAGAGGACGAGCCGGAGCTGGAAGTACCAGACGCAGGCTCGTTGTTTCCGCAGGCGCCAAGTGCCGCGATCATGGCGACACCGGAAACAGCGGCGATGGAACGTACAAGCAAATTCTTACGCATGTCTTCTAATCCCTCTGAACATTGCAACGGGCGCGATTGCGCCCTGTGCCTCGGAGTGTGTACCCCGCATCATAAACATGGCACCTTTCCATTCATGACAATTCAAGCCTATGGGAGATTGCGGGGGCTACGGGCCAAATCAGGTGAACGGAAGATGAACTCTTGTCGATATCGTGGGGCCTCCGCAGGATTGCGTCTCCTGCAAATTGCCAACCCACAACCTTCTACCGATGCTGAGGGCGGTGTCAGCGTCGGTAGAAACAGGAATTACACAAACTGGCTACGCTGGGAACGCCCGCTGCGTAACCAGTTTGAAAAAGCACACAAACCAGCTACGCTGACACGGCCCGCTGCGTAACCAGTTTGGGAAAGCGGACACGCACGGGGTTACTTGGTGGGGTCGTCGATTTTGTAGCCCAGGCCGCGCACGGTCGTCAGGCACTGCGGATGGGACGGATCGGTCTCGATCTTGGAACGCACGCGCTTGACATGCACGTCCAACGTCTTGGTGTCACCGACATAATTCGACCCCCAAATACGGTCAATCAGCTGGTGTCGGGTCATCACGCGGCCCTTGTTCTGCATGAGATATTCAAGCAGTTCGAACTCCTTGAGCGGGAAGAACACGTCCTGCCCGCGCACGGTGACCTGATGCTCGCCCACATGCATGGTGATATCGCCGCAGACGAGCGCGACATCGTCATCCTGCGCGCCGGACGCCTGTTCTACGGACTGATTGCGTCGCAGCACCGCACGGATGCGCGCCAACAGCTCGCGGAACGAATACGGTTTGGTCACATAGTCATCCGCGCCGATTTCCAGCCCGACGACTTTGTCGATCTCCGCGCTCTTCGCGGTGAGCATGATAATCGGCACGCGGCTCTGCTCGCGGATGCGCCGGCACAATGCGATTCCGTCGATGCCGGGAAGCATCAGGTCAAGCAAAACCAGGTCTGCGCCGCCGCGAGTGAACAGCTCCAAGCCCTCCTCACCGGTTTCGGCGGCCTCGACGTCATATCCTTCGCGGGTCAGCTGATAGACCAACGGTTCTCGATAGGATTCCTCATCTTCAACGATCAGAATGCGTGTCATGCTGTTGTTCTGCTCCTTGCTGTTCCATCTGTCCCGTCTCTACGGCCTGCCTGTCCGTCCGCTCTTGTGACGGCGGCTTCCCGACAGCCCGGACGGACGTATCGGCAGCCTCTTGGCTGCTTGCGGACACATCATGATCGTCGCCACAGGCCAACGGAAGTTCAATCGTGAACGTCGAGCCGCTCCCCTCATGCGACCACGCTGAAATCGTGCCGCCGCACTCCTCGACGCAATGTTTCGTGATTGCCAGCCCGAGCCCGGTTCCGCCGGTGTCGCGCGACCTGGCAGGATCCACGCGATAGAAGCGCTCGAAGATACGATCCAGTGACTGTTCAGGAATGCCTATCCCCTGATCAATCACCCGGATGGTCACCGTCCCCTCGGCGTCATGCCGCGCGATATCAGCGGTGACCGTCGTACCTTCGGGGGAATAGTGAATCGCGTTCTCAATCAGGTTCTTGACCGCCGTGGTCAGCGCACGGGAATCAACCATGATAAGCGCCGGACCACCGGTATGTGTCACACGGATATCGATATTCTTGTGCTCGGCCTGCACGGCGTTCTGCTGGGCGGCGTCCCTGACCACATCCAGCGCGTCGATTTGATGTGCGGAAGCGATGCCGGCCGTGCTTTCCGCGCGCTGCAGCTCGATCAGACGCTGGACGAGATTGGTCAGGCGTTTTGATTCCTTTGAAATCCGGCCCGAGAAATAGCGCACGGCATCCGGGTCGTCCGCCGCGTCGGTGATGGTCTCGGCAAGCAACGATATCGCCCCGGCCGGTGTTTTCAGTTCGTGCGATACATTCGTCACGAAATCGCGGCGCATCATTTCAAACCGGCGGCGTTCACTGATATCGCGGATGAACACGGCCACACGGCTCTCGTCGATCGGCCCTGCGTGAATCATAAGATGGCGTGCGTGCGTCGGGCTTGCCTCCCCCGCTTTCACGCCGCGGCCCGGCCGGTCTCCTTCGCCGAGCAACTTCCGGCTTTCCAAGGTGATTTCGCGGTCCCGGATCTGCCCGTCCGCCGCAACCATCGCCGCGACCTGCGCCATGTCGTCACTGACGAATTGACCATCTTTGACGACGGCGAGCGCCTCGGCCGCAGGACTGACATAGCGGATATGCCCCTGACCATCCGCGATTACCAGCATGTCAGGCATCGTCTTGATGAACTGTTCTTCCGCCTGACGGACCGTTCCGCAGCCGAACACGCTCTGCTGCCGGGTGAAGCCGCCGACATCGTTTGATCGGGCGGCAGCTCCCTTGGCGGGTTCCTCTGCCGGATTGCCGTTCGTGCCAGCTCCAGATTCGCCCGCATCATGCCGGGTCTGTGCTCTCGCGCGGCGTCCCCAACGATATCCAAGCAGGACGGCGAGCACCGACACCGCGACCACAACGATCACGGCGATGGCCAATTGACGTGCGTCCATCGTTCCTCCCTGTGCCGCAGTCGCGGCGACTCCATGTCAAGCGTAACCTCACGGATGCTTTGGCATACCCGAGTTTGACTGAAGTTCGCCTGCTGTTCATATTCGCCGTCGAATCTGCGGCTGCGCTGTATCGTGCACGGCGGACTTACGGCAGCGTATTCCCGCTGGCCGCCGCTGACAGCGTTTACAGCCGCTTACAGCCGACGCACGATGTCGATGGCAAGGCGGGCAGCGGTATCCGCGTACTCGGAGATGTCAAATTCCTTGAACACTTCGTAATCGGTGTCGGCGTTGTCGCTCAGCGCGCGGATCACGAGGGCCGGCACATCGTTGCGGGCGGCGACATGCACGACAGCGGCGCCTTCCATCTCGACCGCGTCGGCGCCGGTAGTCTCCCGCACTTCCTTGACCTTCTCGGGCGAATCGACGAAATAATTGCCGGATGCAATCGTGCCGACAACATGTTTGATTCCGGCCGCATCGAGGGCTGCCGAGGCGACGTCCAACAGGTGGACATCGGAATGGAATTCCTCGGTTTTCGGCTTCCACTGGCCGACCAGACGCATATCAGTGTCCAGATAACGCAAGGTGCCGCCCAGGACGACATCGTTGATATGCAGGTCGCGGTTGAGATTACCGGCGATACCGGAGAAGATCACGGCCTGCGGATGGTAGGTGTCGATGAGGTACTGCGTGGTGGCGGCCGCATTGACCAGACCCATGCCGCCGACGGTTGCGGCGACACGGACCCGTTCGCCGGCGTTCGTGGTCAGGGTGCCGTGCGCGACGTCGAGACTTGCCTCACGGTGGTGCTCCACGTGGTCCAGCGAAGCTGCGATGAGCGCGACTTCCTCGTCCAATGCCCCAATGATGGCGATGGTGGTGGTCATTGTTGTTCCTTTGCTCTTGTGTGTTGCGTTGGTTTGATGTGTTGACATGTTCGGGTGTTGTACCGTGCCGACGCGTTGGTGCGTTGACGCGTTGGTGCGTTGACGCGTTGATTTGCCGCCCGAATCACTCGTTCCAACGACGTTGCGCGACGGCTTGTGCCAATTCACGCAACAGTTGTTCGGTATCAGGCCACGACAGGCAACGGTCGGTTATGGATTGGCCGTAGACCAGCTGATTAAGCGGGGCGGGTTTCTGGTTGCCGCCCTCAAGGAAGCTTTCCATCATCACACCGGTGATGCCGCGCTCGCCCTGGGCTATGCGCGCGGCGATATCGCGCACGACCTGCGCCTGACGATGCTCGTCCTTGCCGGAATTGCCGTGCGAGCAGTCGACGATCAGGCCGTGGGCCGCCGCGGAATCAGCGGGCAGCATCGCGCGGATGTCCGCCATCGCCTGTGCGACGGATTGTGCATCGTAATTCGGCCCGTGGCTCGAGCCGCGCAACACCACATGGCAGTCGGGATTGCCGAGCGTTTCGACAGCGCTCGCGCGTCCCAGATGGTCGATGCCGAAAAACGTGTGCTGTTGGGCGGCCGCATAGCAACCATTGACCGCCGCCTTGACGGATCCGTCCGTGGCGTTTTTGAAACCAACTGGCATAGACAGGCCGCTCGCCAGCTGACGGTGAATCTGGCTTTCCGTATTACGCGCGCCGATTGCTCCCCAGCTGATCGCATCGGAAATATACTGCGGGGATGTCGGCTCAAGGAATTCGGTCGCGGCGGCGAGCCCGGTGTCCAACACACTGAGCAGCACGCGGCGGGCGAGCAGCAGCCCTTTGCGGATTTGATGGCTGCCGTCGATGTCGGGGTCGTTAATCAGACCTTTCCAACCGATTGTCGTGCGCGGCTTTTCGAAATACACACGCATGACGATCAGCAACTGGTCATCCAGCTCGTCTTTCAGCGCGGACAGGCGATGCGCGTAATCGAGGGCGGCCTTCGGATCGTGCACCGAACAGGGGCCGACGATGACCATCAGACGGTCGTCCTGCCCGTACAGGCACGCCCGGATTGCATCGCGCGAATAGGCGACGAGATTCTCCGCCTGCTGCGACAGCGGCAGCGACGACAGCACCTGCGCGGGCGTGGGCAGCGGCTCGAGTTCAAGCACACGGCGGTTGATAATGCGGCTGACACCGATCTGATCCTCCCAGCGCGGAACATCCGTCACTTCCAAAGGATTCTTGCCTTCGCTGATTGCCTCGTGGATCGCGCGCAAATCCTCCGGCGAATTCAGCGGCTGCTGGCCGACATGCAAAGGATACGCCGCGTGCTGCGGCGCCTCCTGGCTGCCTGGCCTGCCTGACGGCCGCCCTGATGCCGACGGGGTTCTCGGGTCCTTCTTCTGGTCGTTCATCATGCCCTTTCGTCCATACTGACTCAAGCATAACGCCACCGAGTAGAAGGCGGGCAAGACGGTGACCGACGGCAGGCCCGGACTACCTGATCACGGGACTACCGGACCACCAGACTATTGGTTCAAGGAACGGCGTGCAGTGACCGCGTCAGCGAGCGTGTGCAGCAGCTGCTCCGTGCGGTCCCACGGCACGCAGGCGTCCGTGACGGACTGGCCGTAGACAAGCTGGTCGAGCGGGGCGGGCTTCTGATGGCCACCTTTCAGGAAGCTTTCCATCATCACACCGAAAATACCCGGCTCTCCTTGCGCGATGCGCCCGGCGATATTCTCGACCACTTCGGCTTCGCGGACCTCGTTCTTCCCGCAGTTGCCGTGAGCGGCGTCGATGACCACGCCGGCTTCGCTCACACCGGTCGCCTTCGAGGCCTTGAGCGCCTCAAGCGCGGCAGCGACCGACTCGGGGTCGTAATTAGGGCCGTGGCTGGAGCCGCGCAACACCACATGGCAGTCGGGATTGCCCTTCGTTTCAGCCGAAATCACACGGCCATCAAGATTAATCGAGAGGAAATAATGCTCGAATCCGGCGGTATAGCAGGAATCCGCGGCCGCTTTGATCGAGCCGTCCGTGGAGTTCTTGAAACCGACCGGCATGGACAGACCGCTCGCCAGCTCGCGGTGTACCTGGCTTTGGGTGTTGCGGGCGCCGATCGCACCCCAGCTGATCAGGTCGCACAAGTACTGCGGGGTAATCGGGTCAAGCCATTCGGTGGCCGCCGGCAGGCCAAGGCCCAGCACGTCGGTCAGGACCTTGCGCGCCAGCCACATGCCTTTGCGGATATTGAACCGGCCGTCCAGATCGGGGTCGTTGATCAGGCCCTTCCAGCCGATGGTCGTGCGCGGCTTTTCGAAATACACGCGCATGACGATGAGCAGACGGTCGCTCAACTCGCGGTTGACGGCGGCAAGCTTGGTCGCGTATTCGTGGGCCGCTTTGGGATCATGGATTGAGCAGGGGCCGACGAGCACGAGCAGACGGTCGTCACGACCGTGCATAATATCGCGGATTTCCTGACGCGAACGCAGCACCAGATCACGTGCGTCGTCGGTCAACGGCAGCTCGCGCAGAAAAGCGCGCGGGGCCGGAATCGGGTCAAGCTGACGGATATTGATGTCCACAGTCTCAGGGAGCACGGCCGCATCGCCGAATCGGCGCTCATCCTCAGCACTATCGGGACCACGAAGACCAGCCATCATTCTCTCCTTTCGACATGTGGGACATGGACTATTCACCCTATCGCAAGGCACGGAGCGAACCGGCACCGTGATTGCATACTGGAACGCAAACCGCCTACCGACGCTGAAAGATGCGTAAGCGTCGGCAGGCGGGACAATGACATGACAGGTGTCGTCAGTCAGCGAGAGCGCCCATCGGGTCCCAGGCAGGGAGCATGATGGCGGGCTCGTCCAGCGCGGCCTGGTATTCGGCCGGGAGCATCGTGCGCGGCACGGCCACCTCGTACACGTATTCGGTGAACCAGTCGTCGCTCATCGTGAAGTAGCCCTTGTCGGCAATCTTCTCGCCCCACGAGTTCTCGACGCGCCAGCGACGGGTCGTCTTGCCGTCATCGGCGACATCCACGCCGACGAACGCCATCGCGTGGTTCATCGCGGAATCGGCGAACCGCACGCGATCCTGCTTGTTCATATCGAAGTCCACATTGTAGACACGGCCGTACTCGAACAGGTCGGCCGCCCAGGCGCCCGACTCGCGGTCCATCATAGGATGGCAATCCGCGCCGAACCACACCGGGATGCCCTGTTCAGTCAAAATCCGACGCACGCAGTCCTTCATGAACTCGTTCGGCACATTGAGGTATTCGGTTGGGTCTCCCCCGGCGACATTGCCCAAATGCTCGATACCGATCTTGCGGCCCTTCGGATGTTCGACGCGCGGATCATCCACGAGGCACACGTAGTCCTCGAGCCCAGCATTCACATACTTCTTCCAGAAGTCGACCGGCGTAATCTCGCCGTCACGATGGAAATTGCCGTCCGCGTCGGTCCACTCCCAATCGAAGCTCTTCGGCGGTTCGCCAAGGTGGATGGTGAGGATGCGATGCCCGGCGTCGGTCGTGCGCGCGATAATCTCATCAATCTGCGCCTTGTTCGCGTACATATGCGCGACCGCGGTGTGCAGCAGCGCACGCAGCCGCGTGTTCATCTCGCCGGTGTTCTTCGAGGATGCGGTCTCCGGGAACAGATCCTTGGGGACGGCGCCGTACTTCTTGTACACGTTCATCGCCATCGTCCACTGGCCGCCGTCGCCCATCACGTCATGCAGAAGATGCTGCATGAGACGGGAATCCGACGGCTCGCCGGCACGCACCAGCGCGGCGACATCCTTGAGGAAGTAGTTCACGCGCTCGAGCTTGTCGTAGTACATGGCGTAATTCTGCGAGAACTCGAATTCCTTGAGCCCCAGGTTCTTCTTCGCGATGAAGCGGGCGACATTCAGCGAGCTGAACAGCCAGCAGCGGCCGGAATGGTCCTGATGGGTGACGGTGCCGTTGTCAACGACCGTGGAGAAGCGCCGCTGCAGGCGGCGGGCACGGTCATAGTTGCGTGCAACATTCTGGATGCCGGCGACAGTAACCGCATTCATGGCGAGGTGATTATGCTCGCTCGCGTCGAATTCCTGGCGGAGATTGTCCAATGCCTTAGAGGTCAACGGTGTGATCTGATCCATTCCTACCCCTTGTCTGTTCATATTGATGATTTCTGCCTGTATTCCAGTATTCCCGATTTCCGGTATTCCTGTGTTTCGCCCGTGCACATGGCGAGCGTGGTACATACGGCAGGAGGAGCGCCGGAATCCGGACGCTCCTCCATGTGTCAATGCCTTGAACGTCATGGGCTGACCGATGCCGTGATGACGGCGTCAGCGGGCTTTTCCAAGGCACATCATATCAGGTTCGGCAATCAGTTGTTTGCGTTACCATCCTCATTCGCTGAAGACGTGGGCAGCTGGGCCTGCCGTGAAGCCGGCAACTGCTGGTCTTGCGCGGCGGCCTTAGGCTTCGCGCCCTCGCCGTCGGCAACCACGCCGGTGACCGCGACATCGTCGGTTTCAGCCTTCGGCGCACCGAAGTTGAAGCCGGAGAACGCGTTGGCGAACATCGAACGCAGCTCGGTGACGCGCTGGGTGATGCTGGATTCACGCTGCTGCAGCTCGGCGATATGCTGCTGGAGCCCATCAAGCTCGCTCTTGGCGGCTTGGCGACGCTCCTCAATCTGCTTGGCGGCGTCTTCCTGGGCCTTCTGGAGGATCTGCGCAGCCTGCTCATCGGCGGCCTTGCGCTTCTGGTCGGCGTAAGCGTCGGCTTCCTCGCGGATCTTCTTCGCCTTACCAATCAGATCGTTCGCTTCCTGCTTGGCGGCGGTACGACGCTCCTCGAGATTGTCAAGCAACTCGTTGACCTTCTTGGTCGCATCGTCCTGCTGGGCCGCGATGTCGGCACGGATCCGCTCGGCCTCGGCATCGACCTGGCTCATGGTCTTCGTACGGTACACCTCGGCCTGATCGGAGATCTCCTGGGCCTTGGCCTTAGCAGCGTCGATGATTTCACCGGCCTTGCGCTGGGCCTCGGTCATCGTACGGGACGCCTGCTCACGCACGTCGGCGAGCTTCTTATTCGCCTCGGCGAGCGCTTTCTCGATCTGGTCGTTGGCTTCGCTCTTCAAATGCGCGATCTCTTCGTTCGCAGCCTTGCGCTGAGCCGCAATCTTCTGCGTGGCGTCGGCCTTCATGTCGGAGATCTCACGGTTCTGCTTGGCCAAATCTGCGGCCATACGCTTCTTCTGCTCTTCACGGGCGTTGCTCAGCTCAAGCTTGACAGTGTCGCGCTGCTCAGTGACGGCCTTGGCGGCTTCGGCGCGCATCTGCGCGACTTCTTCCTTCGCGTTCGCGGTGATTGTCGCTGCTTCGGAATTCACCTTGTCCAGCGTGGCCTTCGCCTTCGCATTCGCCTCGTCGATGATGTGTTTGGCGTCGAGCTTCGCGTTGTTCAGTAGGGTTTCAGCCTGCGCCTGGGCTGAGGCGCGCGTCGAGGCGGCGTCCTGCTTGGCGCGGTTGAGCAGCTCCTGGCTGGTCTGCTCTGCGGAGGCGAGCATCTGCTGGGCGTTTGCGCCAAGCGATGCGAAGGAATTGCCCTTCGATGCCTTCTTGACGTTGTTTTTCTCTTCCTGCAACTGCGCCTGCAACCGCAGAATCGTGTCATCGCTTGACTTGACCTGCTCACGCAGACGATTCAGCGACTCCTGCGCCGCATTGATGGCCTCGTCGACCTTCTCCTTGTCGTAACCGTGAAACACGATCGGGAACCGATCAACCATGAATATTCCTTTCGCCCACGGAGCGAGTGCTCCGCAACACACAACCGATTGAACTCTACCCCAAAAATAGGACGTTCAGGAACGCCATCACTTCATGTTCACAGTTGCGTTCGAAGCCCGCCGGCGCAAGCGTGGACAAGCCGCTTATGCGAGCAGAATCTCCCCCGACGAAGGCTCCAGATAGTGGCGCACCGTCTCATGGACCACATCACGCGCCGCTGCGATTTGTTGGGCGAGCGGAAGGCCGTGCTGGGGGTGGGGCTGCTCGTTGACCGTGGGGAAATTGAGGAAACCGCCGATAACATGGTCTTTTGTCGCAGCCCAGTTCAGCAGATTGTAGAACAGCGAGTTGCACACGTAGGTGCCCGCGTCGGAGCTCAAAGTCGCGGGGATATGGTGGTCGGCGAAATCCTTGAGGATGGAGCGCAGGGGCAGCCGTGTCCAATAGGCGGCGGGCCCCTCCGGGTCGATGGGCATGCGCCGGGGGCGGCGGTTGTCGGCGTCCGGTTTGGCGGCGTCCATCAGATTGGTAGCGCAACGCTCCAGCTGCATGCCTCGCGCCGCGCGTTTGAGTCCGGTCGCGATGACGATATCCGGGTGCGTGCGCTCGATGGTCTCCAGCAGCATCGGCCACGCCTTTGCGAAACTGACCGGGAGCAGCACCGTGTGGATGGTCACCTGTGCATCAGCCAAAAGGCGGTCTTGCTCGGCGAACCCGGCAAGCCCGTCGCGTTCCAGCGCGGACAGCACCTCGAGACATGGGTTGACGTCGATGCCCTCGTATGGCTCGAATCCGGACATCACCACATTGATCTGCTTCATATCTTCAAGTCTAGCCACAACCGCATTCCACTCACGAACGCCGGCTTACGCTTCGTCGGGACGCACCATGCCCTGCACCCGGTCGACGGCACGTTTGCGGGTCGCTTCGAAGGCGAAGCGCTTGACCATCGCCAGATCGTCCTGCGTGGTGATTTTCATATTGCTTTCACTGCCCGCGACAATCGCGACGCGCGTATCGGGCAGATAATCCACGACCACCCGCGTGTCGTCAGTCGGGTGGAAATCAGGGTCCCGCGCGGCAAGCTCATACGCATGGCGGATTGTCTTGAAACGGAAGGCTTGCGGGGTCTGGGCGCGGAACATATCGCTGCGATCGGGCACCGCATGTACCACCTTACGCTCCCCCAGATCCTCGGTGATCAGAATCGTATCCGTCGAGGCCATGGCGACGGTCGCCGCATCGAATTCATCCAACGCGTCGATGCACCCGTCGATGGACGAACGCTCGACGAACGGACGCACCGAATCATGAATCAGCACCTTCGCGTCCTGCGGGATACCGAAATCCGCGAGCATCTGCAACGCGCTTTCCGTGCTGTCCACGCGTTCGGCCCCGCCTTCGATGATTGCACGGACTTTCGCGTAGCCGCCTTCGTCCACCAGACGCTCGACCTCGTCGCGCACCTGTGGGTTCACCACGACGACGATATCCGTGATTCTTGGGTCGTATTCGAAGGCCTCGATGCTCCAGCACACCACCGGCTTATTGGCCACAGCGACCAATTGTTTGGGGTTTCGGGCATCGAAACGGGTGCCGAACCCGGCAGCCAGTACCACGGCGACCACAGGGACCTGGGCTGGTGCGGCGGCCGGTTCGTCGGCTGATTCGGCTGGTTCGGCGAGTTCGATGGCCGGTTGGGATTGGACTGCCTCTTGCGGGTCGGCATCGCAAGCCTGCGACTGCCGGGCACGGTCGGGCTGCCGGTTATGCTGGGATTCTGGACTCTCTTCGCGCATACGCCCCACCGTAAACGCAACCATGCCCTGATGCCACGATAAGCGCGGGTTTCTGCACCGAATCTTTATCGCACGCGCTACGCCGGCCGACAGACGGTCAGGCTTGCCGCGAAATCAGGGCGAGCATACGGCCCTCATGGGTTTTCTTCGCGAGCGCGGCGCGGCGGTGCGAATACCACAGCGGGTTCTCCAGCGTACACAGGCTGTGCTTGATGGCGCCGACCCGCTCGTCAAGCTCAGGATCGCCCTCGTTGTCGATGCGGCACAAGTCCCGCAATTCCTGGTCTTGCGCGAGATATTGCGTTGCCGCGGCGACCCGGGGGCGCGAATCGATGATGCGCTCGGCGCTGACACCGGCTTTGCTCAGGCACTGGCGGGCGGCGGCGGCGATATCGATGCCGGGGCCGCCGAAGCGGGTGAGCGTGTAGGTGCCAGGGAATTGCGCGTCGAACGCGTCGGCGATGTCACCGCCCACTTCGTAGCAGTCGCCGCAAATGCACGGGCCGAGGGTGGCGACGATACGGGAGCGTTCTGCGCCTTTGGAACACATGAGATCGATGGTATGGGCGATGATGTCGCGTTCCAACCCTCGCCTGCCGCAATGCGCACCCGCGATGATGCCGGATACCGGATCTGCCATGAGAACAGGCAGACAATCCGCCGCAAAGATGCCGAGCGCGATGCCGGGGCGTGACGTCACCTGGCCGTCGGCGGCGACCACGCGCGGCCTCTCGTTCGCGCCATCGCCTAGCACGGTGCCGGATACATCGAATCCGAAGGGCGTGTTGATGGTGAATGAACCGTCGACATCCACCGCATCTCCCGAGTGGACTTGACTGATCAGCGACAGATCCGCTCCGACCGCCGCGCGCAAGGCCACACGGTTGGCCAGCACATGCTCGGGATCATCGCCGGATTTGCCGCCCAGATTGCATGCCGCGTAATCACCCTCGCTGACCCCGCCCAGCCGGGTCGTGTACGTCACGGTGATGCCGGGCGCAAGAATGACCGGAATGGTGACGGGAATCGGGTTGCCGGAGTCGTCAACCGGCGGGATGGCGTTGCTGTCCACGATGTTCGCAGGATCGTTCATACCGCCTATCCTAGCGGCATGCCGTGCAATCACCACTCGCCGGTCTTGCCGGGACCGCCAGCCCCGACTATTCAGCTTTCAGCGTGCGATTGCGGGCGCGGGAACGGATCGCGGCGTTCGCAGTCACCGGCTCAGGGCAGGGCATGGAGAACACGTGGGCGGGGTTGTTCACCGATTCGACCCAATGGCCATCGGCGTCAAGGAACCCACCAGCCGGCACGGTCATGCGCAGCGGCTCGCGACCGGGCATCAGGAACTCGACCTCCTGCCCCGCCTCGATTTTGTTGCGACTCATCAGCGTGACCCTCCGCGTTGAAGCGTCATACGACATCACTTCGCCCACGACGATCCAATCGCGGAAATACCCGCCGCGATCCGTGTTCTGCCCGACCGGATGCTCGGGATAGTAGAAGCCCGTGCTGTATTCGCGGTGCGAGACCTTATACGGCTCGTCCAGCACCCATTGCGGCAGGCGGACATGCGGCGCGTCACCGGGCATGCGCGCGGCATCGCCCAGCAATGCGGGTTGTCCTGCCGTCGTGCGGCGGACCCGGTCGGCGAACGGCCGCAGCGTATGGCCTTGCCCATCCTCGAACCCACGTTGGACCATATACGCGTCCACCGCCGTCTTGTAGGCGTTCGTGACTGCGGCCACATAATACGCGCTTTTCGCCCGGCCCTCGATTTTCAGGCTCGTCGCTCCCGCGTCGATGAGGTCATCAAGATGGCCGAGCATGTTCATATCCTGCGAATTGAACAGGAACGTTCCCTCGCCGTTCTCCTCGACCGGGAAGAACCGGCCGGGACGCTTCTCCTCGACCACATGGTATTTCCAGCGGCAGGGCTGCGCACAATCGCCGTGGTTGCCGCTGCGGCCGGTCGGATAATTCGACAGCAGGCAGCGCCCGGAGAAGGCCATGCACATCGAGCCGTGCACGAAGCATTCGATATCAAGGTCATCCGGCGTGTTCGCACGGATGTCACGGACCGCGTCCAAGTCAAGCTCGCGGGCGAGCACCACACGCTTCGCGCCCAGTTCATACAGCGCGTTCGCGGCGCCGTAATTGGTGACGCCTGCCTGCGTGGACACGTGCAATTCGAGATTCGGGGCGATATGGCGGGCGTCCATCATGATGCCGATATCGGTGACGATCAGCGCGTCGACCCCGACTTCGGCGAGCTGGCCCAGATACTCGCGCATGGCCGCGACCTCGTCGTTATGCGGCAGGATGTTGCAGGTCACGTACACGCGGGCGCCATGCTCGTGCGCGTACCGCGCGCCCTCCTCGAAATCCTCGAGCGTGAAATTCTTCGGTGCCGAACGCATGCCGAAGGCCTTGCCGCCGCAGTAGACGGCGTCCGCGCCGAAATCGACTGCGGTTTTCAGGCTGCGCAGGTTGCCGGCCGGCGCCAGCACTTCGGGGCGCCGGCGAGTATGGCGTAAGGTCGCCGCAATCGGAGCCGCGGCTGCCTCCGCAATCGACGCGGTCTGCGAAGTCTGTGTGGTCTGCGAAGTCTGTGCGTTCATTGGTGTGATTGCCGCCGAAATCTGTCCGGCCTGTCCGGTCTGTCCGGCCTGTGGAGTCTGCGAAGTCGTCATCTGTTCATTCATCACCGCATAGCATAACAACCTCGCCGCGATGACACGTCCTGCAACGTCCCGCAGCGTCTTTTCCCCAGAACCGCCTCCCCACGAATCACTCCATTCCACAAACTGCTTACGCTGACAAGCCCCTCAGCGTAACCAGTTTGTGGAAGACAGCAGATGCTGGAGACCAGCTCAGCCGAGATAGGCGAGTTCGTCGGGGCTGAGCTCGAGTTCGTCGGCCTTGAGCGAATCAAGGATGGTTTCGGGTCGATGCGCGCCCGGAATCACGAACATGTGGTCGCCCTTGGCGAGCTCCCACGCGAGCACCACCCGCTGGTAGCTGACACCATGCTTCGCGGCGACTTCACGGAACGGGTCGAACAGATGCTCGTCGTAGGGGTGGCGATACCCGCCAAGCGGACTCCAACACACGAATGCGAGACCGAGCTTCGCACAGTAATCCATCATGTCTTGGGTTTCCATATGAATCGGGGAATACTGGTTCTGCACGGCGACCAGCTTGTCGCCCAACACGCGCCGGGCGATATCCAGCTGTTCGATAGTGACGTTCGACACCCCCGCCCATTTGGCCACACCCTGGTCGAGCAGCGCCTTGATGCCTTCGCAGGACTCCTCGTACGGGACCTCCGGGTCATGGCGGTGCAGGTACAGCAGGTCGATCGCGTCCACGCCGAGCGCCTGCGCCGACTGCTTGCCGTATTCGATGAGATGCTCCGGCTTGCCGTCACGCGGCCAGATCGGCTTGTCGCCGTCCCATGCGCGGCGCAACCCCACCTTGGTGGCGACCAGCACCTCGTCACGCGGGCCGTTCCACGTGTCCAGCGCCTCACGCACCAGCTTCTCGCCGGTCTGCTCCTCCTCGCCGGGTGTGTAATACGCCCACGCGGTGTCAATATGGCGGCAGCCTGCGTCGAGGGAGGCATGCAGCGTCTCGATGCCGACCGCATGCCCGCGGTTGTTCTCGATGGTCAGTGGCATTTCGCCATGCCCGATGGCGGTGGTGTGGAACGGTCCCAGATCACGGAATAACGTCATGAATCCTCCTTCGCGGACACCGCATACCCTCATGGCAGGCGGCTGCCGGACAACGTGTCCGTCGGCCAAGCGGCCTCGGCACCGATTCGCCTGTCGCCGCTTGACGCAATCAGTTCCAGCCTACGGGCGGATATGGATTTCGCGGTGATTTCGCAGTGAGTAGGTAGCAATGGCACGGTAATCACGCAGGGCGATTCTGTCAGCGGATCCACCGGTACCGTGGATTCTGACGCCTGCTACTTTGGATGCCTTGGTCAGTCACCGAACAGCCAATTCCACAGGTTGATGGCATGGTCAACGCCTGCGTCCAACGCCATGCCGACAAAGGTGAACTGGTCCTCAAACTCCTGCTCGTCGATAACAATCGGAATCGTGTCCCGGCCACGCCACAGTGCCTTATTGGCGATACCGAAGGCGGCGGCGAACACCAGATAACGGTTCCACAACTTCAAATCAGGGATGTCACGATCCTTGAACTCGCCGAAATCCTCAAGATAGTCGGCAAGACCGTTGACCTGGGTCGCATAGTAGCGACCGGTATACGTCAAACCGTACCGATTCGTGCCGAGCAGCATCGTCACGGCAAGCACCATCGTCACCGCCGGGAGCAATGCAATCAGACCTTGTGCCATCAGCACAGCTAATGCGGCGAACGAGACAGGCAGCAGCACCAGCCCACATACCAGCGCGAGCCGCCCCACGCGATGGGTGGCATGCAAACCGCGGAATTCCAGCCGCATGCGATCAGAGAAACCGGTGAGTGCCTGCGTGCCGTCACCCCAATTGCGGTATGTTTCACGCATCTGCGAGGTGTCGAACATCGTGACGCCCTTATGGTGCGCCACGCGTTCCAAAACATCAAGCGCGGCCATTTCGCTGTCGTACAGGGCAAGGTGCGGATCGTGAGCAGCGGGCAGGATCACGATGGTGGTGACGCTGCCCTCGGGGCCGTCAAATCCCAGCCAGCCGTCTTCTACGCGATGAATGGGGTCAGGCGTTGTCTTGCCGGGGGATGTATCAGAATCGGCCGGAGCATACGGTGAGGGCGTGACGGCAACTGCCGGTCCGGGCACCCCTGTTGGGGTGGGCGGCTGCGGCGACACTGGCGTGAACGTTTGACCCGGCATCGCATCGACGACCTGCGCGCCCGGTACGTCAGCGAATGCGACGGAAGCGCAGGGATTGCCGTAAGCGTCGGCGATGTACCCGCCTGGATGGCCGGCAGTTTGCTTCCCGCCCGCCGCCCCGGCGGTGGCGTTACGACCCACATTCCCAGGCAGCAGCGCGATCGCGCCTTTGGAAGCAAGCGACAGCACCGACGCAGCCAGCGCACGGGGAAGCACACTGGACCAATCTCGCCCGTTCATCATGCCGCGGATCCAAGCAGCGCTCGCCGGACTGACATCCGGTTCCTGACGCCAATACCCGATGCTTTTCACCACGCGTGCGCTCAAGGCGGCGACGACCATGGACGCAAGACCGGCCACCGCGAGGACGACACACAGCGCAAGCAGATTCAATTCGCCTGCCGACAAGGTCGGCGGCGCCGCACTGCTCACGGCCCGCAACACGTCGGAACGGAACCGGGCGCCCATCATAGACAGCATCAACGCGATACTGAGCGCAAGCGCGATGACACCCGCGAGCACCCCGCGCAGCACCCGATGATGCTCGAGCATATGCAGCAACGGCATGGCCGACAGCCAATCCAGCGTATGGTCTGACCTGCCGCCAGCGTCAACGGTATTCATCGTATATTGCTTCGACGTCAGCGGCCGCCGAAGCTCCCGCCGCCGGCTCCGCCGCCACCGCCGCCGAAGCCGCCGCCACCGGAGAAACCACCACCTGAGAAGCCGCCGCCCGACGACGAGCTTGCCGGGGCGAGCAAGGTCTGCGCGGCATCCGATACCTGGGCGAATCCGGCACTCAGCTGGTCGCCCAGATCAGTGAAGGACGATGGCGTGAACGAGGCGACTGCCGCCGCACCGGCGAACGCAGCGCCCGCATTCGGCCCGAAGTTGAAGGACCACAGGCTCGGACGGTACATCCAGTACAGCAGCGAATCGGTGGCGTTCTCGTCAAGCCATCGTGCATCGGACAGCTCGGGGGCAGCCTGGGCCAGTTGCCGCATGACTACCTCGGATAATCCGAACGCCGCCGCATACACGAGATACCGGTCCCACAAGGCGAGATCGGCAGCGCCGCGATCCTTGAAATCACTAAAATCGGTGAGATAGCGTTTGAACGCGTCGATCTGGGTGGCCAGCGCCTTGCCCTTGTCGGTGAGCACCTGTTGCTGTATGAGGCCGATGTACGCGCCGATGCAGCAGGCGACCGGCAAGACGGTCACGAGTTGCAGGAACAGGTTGCCGGCAAACATGTTGTGACACACAATCGCATATACCAGGCTCAGGCAAGCCACGAGATTGCTCCAGCCGCCGTATGAGGTGGACGCGTTGAGCTTGCCGTACTCCAGAGTGAACTTGAGTTTCAGGTCCTGTAGCTTCCTGGCGCCCTCCTCCCAGTCATTCATCATGGTGCGCATCTGCTGCATATCGAACACGCGGGACGCGTGGTGTTCGCCCACCAGTTGCAAGTAGTCAAGCAGCGCGCTCTCCGACTCACACAGGTTCAACGTGGCACGATACGCAGGGTCATAGCTGCTGGGTTCGATGGCGATTGTCACGTTGTCGGACGAGCCCGACGCCACGGATGCGGCCACCTGCGGGGTGTTGACGTAGGATGACACGGTTGCGCCGTCCGGATGGGACACGTCGATGGCGCCATACGCGGCCGCCGAACCGGGCAGAATCCTGATGGCGTGTTTCGAGGCGAGCGAAAGCATGGTAGCGGTCAACGCGCGCGACTGGGTCTGATCGGAGGAGATGTGCTCAATCACCCCATTGAGCTGCGCGGCATTGTTCGGGCTCATATCCGGCGGATCGCGGCGGTATCCGGGGTCTTGGGGGAACGCCGCTTTGCGCTTGCTGCGGATGATCGCCATGATTAGGCAGAGCATGATCAGAATGCCGATGATCCCGGCGAGCGCAATCTTGGCAATCAGCAGCGCGGCTTCCACCTTGCGTTTCGAGTTCCACTCCTGCTCTTTGCGCTGTTCCGTGCTCATCAGTGTGCTGCGGTATTCGCCGCTGGCATGACGAGCGACATCTTTGGTCGCCGACACGTCGTACATGGTGACCAGATCGAGATACATGCCGGATTTCACGTCGTATGCGGTGAAATTGAGCGACCCGCCCTTGCCGCGAAAAGTGGTTGATGTGCCCTCATAATGCAGCCACGCCCACGAGTTCTTCTCGCTGATTCCCTCCGGGAAGGTGACGGTACCGGTCAGTTTGCCGATCGGGACGCTGTTTGATTCGCCCACGGGCTCCCACTGGAATGCAGCGACATCGTCATATGCCGTGGCGACGCCTTTGAACGTCATAGAAATATCGAAGCCGATGCTGTCGGCGGCATTGACCGCCGGAATATTCCAGCCGAGCTCCACGGTGCCGTTGGTTGTGGAGGCGGGATCGTACTGTTGCAGCGAGTCACTGGAGTCGACAGTACCGATATACCAGTGCCCTGCATACTGGCTGTCCCACTGGGAAACGGTCTGCGAGCCGGCGATGATGGGGTCTGCCTGCGAATAGCTCACCCCGGCAGTGGTGTTGCGCACGCTGATGTCCGTAATCGCGGTGAGTTTGTCGGGATCCAACGTGTAGCGCTGATACAGTTGTCGCCAAGGCTTGTCACGGTTCTGGAGCTTGACATCGATATGCTCGGTGATGCGCAGGTCACCGTTGGCCATCACCTTGACCTGATAGTCCACGCTCCGATACGACAGATCCGGGGAGCTGGTCCAACCAGTCGTCAAGACCAACGCGGCGGCGGCGACCAACGTCACCGCGACCATGATAGCAATGGTCTTCAGCCAAGTCTTACCCCGGTTCTGCATATTTGCCCTTCCGACAATCCTCGACAATCCACGATGACAATCCGTGCGGTCCACGGCACTGCAAGCTGCGTGAACCGCCCGGGAAACCTACCTGTGAGCCTCTATCAGTCCGGCTCAGAACTTCACTTGCGGGGCAAGCCTGGAGGCGTCGTCCACCTGGAAGTAATCCGCCTGCTCGAAGTGGAACAGGCCGGCCACGATATTGCTCGGGAAGGTCTCGATTGCGTTGTTGAGCTTCATGACGACATCGTTGTAGAACTGACGCGCGTAGGCGATCTTCTGCTCGAGATCCTGCAGCTGGTGTTGCAGATCCATGAAGTTCTGATTCGCTTGAAGTTGCGGATACGCCTCAGCGGTGGCCTGCAGGTTGAACAGGGCGCGGGTCAGCTCGTTCTCCGCGGCGATGCGTTCCGCAGTACCCGCCTGCTTGTCGGCGGCCACGGCGACGGCCTTCGCGCGAGCCTCGGTGACCCGCGTGAGTACCTGGGTTTCATGGGCGGCGTACCCCTTGACGGTTTCCACCAGATTCGGCACCAGATCGGCACGCTGCTTGAGCTGGACATCAATCTGTGCCCAGCCGTTCTTGACCCGGTTGCGCAGGGTGACCAGATTGTTGTAGGCGCTGATCATCCACACAATAATCAGCAGCACGATGACGGCAATGATGATCCACACCATCGTTCTCTCCTTCGAAGACATCGGGGTCTCTCGAGCCCGGCAGGGACAGCCTGCAATACCAGTATCTCAGAAGGCTTGTACCAATGGCTAATTCCTCGGATGCTTGCGGTCTGCCCATCGAGGACTTATGCCTACCCATCGAGAACATCGTACTTCCCAAACTGGTGACCCTAAACCGCCTGTCAGCGTAGACAGTTTGTGAAAGGGAGCGCCACGGCTGCGGCGGCACAGGACGTTCTATGCGCAGGACGTTCAGGTGCTAGGACCTTCCATACCCAAGACGTTCAGGGCACACGACGTTGAGAGTACAAGACATTCCATGCAAAAGGGCCGCCGGGAAATACTCCCGACGGCCCAATCAGCCAATCAATCGATTAGCCACAATCAGTTCAGCTGAACCGGACGATCATGCCATGTGCAGGCGTTCCGGCACGAAACCGAACCGATGCGCGATCAGTCCTCTTCGAACGGATCGAAATCGCGGCGCACACGGCGGCGCGGACGCTCATGACGCTCCTCGCGGTCGGCGCGATACTCGTCATAGTGGTCATCCGCTGCGTAGCGCGGGTTGCGGTCGTCACGACGGCCGCCACGATAGCCACGGCCACCACGATCGTCACGCTCCGAACGCTCGGAACGACGGCCACGACGCGGACGATCATCATACTCATCATCACGATCATCACGGGAACGACGAGACGGACGCTCGTCATCATAACGGTCGTCACGGCTGCGGCGAGACGGACGGCGGTCGTCATCGTAACGGCCACCGCGATATCCGCGGTCCTCGCCCTCGTCACGACGGCCACGGCCGCCGCCACGACGCTCGTCACGCCCGCGACCGGCGGAACGTGGAGCCGAAGACTCCTGGTCCTCGAAACCGGGGATGGCCAGGGAGATCTTGCCGCGGTCATCAACACCCTGCACGACGACCTCGGCGGTGTCGCCTTCCTTGAGCACGTCTTCAACGGCGTCGATACGCTCGCCGTTGGCGAGGTTACGCACCTGGGAGATGTGCAGCAGGCCGTCGCTGCCCGGGGTCAGGTTCACGAACGCGCCGAAGCTGGTGGTCTTAACGACCTTGCCGTTGTAGACCTCGCCCGGTTCAGGGACATGCGGGTTGGCGATGGAATCGATGATGCCCTTCGCCTTCTCGGCAGTCTCGCCGCCCTCGGAGGAGATGTAGACGGTGCCGTCGTCCTCGATGGTGATCTCAGCGCCGGTGTCCTCCTGAATCTGGTTGATCATCTTGCCCTTCGGACCGATGACCTCGCCGATCTTGTCGACAGGCACCTTGGTGGTGATGATACGCGGAGCGAACGGGCTCATCTCGGCCGGGCCGTCGATGCACTCGTTGATCAAGTCGAGAATCGTGGCGCGGGCTTCCTTCGCCTGCTGCATGGCGGCGGCGAGCACGTCGGCCGGAATGCCGTCGAGCTTGGTGTCCAGCTGCAACGCGGTGATGAACTCAGAAGTGCCAGCCACCTTGAAGTCCATATCGCCGAACGCGTCCTCAGCGCCCAAAATGTCGGTCAGCGTCTTGTAGATGTGCTGGCCGTCAACATCACCGGAAACCAAGCCCATCGCGATGCCCGCAACCGGGGCCTTCAGCGGCACGCCGGCGGCCAGCAGCGACAGAGTGGAGGCGCACACGGAGCCCATGGAAGTGGAACCGTTGGAGCCAATGGCCACGGAGACCTGACGGATGGCGTACGGGAACTCCTCGCGACTCGGCAGCACCGGCACGAGGGCCTTCTCGGCGAGAGCGCCATGGCCAATCTCGCGGCGCTTCGGGGAGCCGACACGGCCGGTCTCGCCGGTCGAATACGGCGGCATCTCGTAGTTGTGCATGTACCGCTTGGACTGCGGGCCGCTCAGCGCGTCGATCTGCTGTTCCATCTTGAGCATGCCGAGCGTGGTGACACCCAGGATCTGGGTTTCGCCGCGCTGGAAGAGGGCGGAGCCGTGCACGCGCGGCACGATGTCCACTTCGGCGGACAGGGTGCGGATGTCGCGCAGGCCGCGGCCGTCGATGCGGTAGTCCTGGGTCAGGATGCGGCGGCGCACAATCTGGCGCTGTAGCTCTTTGAACGCGTTGCCGAGTTCCTTTTCCTTCTCGGCGTCGTCCATGTCGGTGAACTCGTTGGCCAGCTGCTCGCGCACCTGTTCCTTGATTTCGTGGATGCGCTCCTGACGAGGCAGCTTTTCCGCGATGGACAGGGCTTCGTCGAGCTGGGAGTGGGCGATTTCATCGATGCGGTTGTAGAGGTCCTCGGTGTACTCCGGGAACAGCTGGAACTCCTTGGCCGGCTTCGGAGCCTTGGCCTTGAGCTCGTTTTGCGCTTCGCAAATCGTCTTGATGAACGGCTTGGCGGCCTCAAGACCGCCGGCGACGACTTCCTCGTCCGGCTTGGTCTGGCCCTCGTCATAGATGAGGTGCCAGGCATTCTTGCCGGCACCGGCCTCGATCATGGCGATTGCGACATCACCGTTCTCGACCACACGGCCGGCGACGACGATCTCGAAGACCGCGCGCTCACGCTCGCTCCAGCGCGGGAAGGCGACCCACTGGCCATCGATCAGGGCGAGACGCACGCCGGAAACCGGACCTTCGAACGGCAGGCCGGAAATCATGGTGGACGCGGATGCGGCGTTCAGGGCAAGCACATCGTAGGCATCGTCAGGGTTGACGGCGAGCACGGTCTCCACGACCTGCACTTCGTTGCGCAGCGTGTGCGGGAACAGCGGGCGCAGCGGACGGTCGATGATACGGCAGGCGAGAATCGCCTCGGAGCTCGGGCGGCCCTCACGGCGGAAGAAGGAGCCCGGGATCTTGCCCGCGGCGTACATCTTCTCTTCCACGTCAACGGTCAGCGGGAAGAAGTCGTAGTTCTCCTTCGGGCTGGAGCCAGCCGTGGTGGTGGACAGGACCATCGAATCATCATCAAGATAGGCGGCCACAGCCCCATCCGCCTGCTGGGCGAGACGACCCGTCTCGAAACGCAACGTGCGCTTGCCAAATGAACCATTGTCGATTACGGCCTCTACGGCCTTGATTTCGGGACCCTCCAAGGGTTCCTCCTTTGTTTGATTATCTATCTACCTAAACCATTACTGACCTGACGCAGGCCTTGCGTGTCACGCGGCATACCTGGCCGCGAATCCTTCGTTTTCCTCGTGTCAGAACGTCAGTTCCATTATTCACTTACTCGTTGACTTTTCGCTTGCGGCATCGCACCCCGTGCATGCCCCCGCCGGCCCCCGGTGTTGTCTTGCCTCGAAGACGGCGACAGGCGCTGCCATGCTGCCTACCGCCGCCGACATCGGTCCGCCCCCTGTGGGCGGGACGTTTATGAGTTCGAGCGTGATATACGAGCGCCCGCGCACAAGGCACGGGCGTAAGCCTTCTATCGACGCAGGCCGAGACGGTCGATCAGGGAACGGTAACGATCGATGTCCTCGCGCTTGAGATAGTCAAGCAGACGACGACGGTCGCCGACCATGAGCAGCAGACCACGGCGCGAATGATGATCGTGCTTGTGGGTCTTGAGGTGCTCGGTCAGATCGGTGATGCGCTTGGTCAGCAGTGCAACCTGGACCTCCGGGGAACCGGTGTCGCCTTCGTGCGTCGCGTACTTGCTGATGATTTCCTGCTTGTCCTGAGCCGTAAGTGCCACGGCTTCCTCCTTGGGTTCTAGCTGCGCGGTGCCGCCGGCCCAATGCCGGAGCGCTCTCTATCCGCGGGCGAAACACGCCAAAATATAATTGTAAACCAAGGTATGGAAAACCTATGGCATGGCGACGTCAACGATGTATCGACGTTCAAACCGCCTCGTTCAAACCGCCTCGAGCAGGCCGCCGAACATCACGATGCACAACGCGGCCACCTCAATCACAAAGAACATGGTGAGTGAAGCCCAGCTGTGCGTGAGCGCGTTGAGCGGGGAATCCTTTCGGATCGCGACCAGCAGACCGACGAACACCAGCGCGTAGACCGCCACCGCGGCGCCCGCCGCCATGATCCCGAGGTTCGCGGCGTTCGCCAGCGGCGCGTCCGAACCATACACGACATACGTCGAATACCAGAAATTGAATCGCAACAGGCACATGCCCGCGATGAACTGCTCGGCGATGACCCCGAGCACGAACACCACTCGCCACAGCCAACGGCGCGAATCGACAATCAACATGCCGAGACCCGTGAACGCGAGCACCGTGACCAGCCAAGAGATGAACATGACCCCTTGCACAGACAGCTTGCTGACCGCGGCGACCAAATCGGAGGTATTGCGCACGGCGATATCACGGCCGATGCCATACGGCACGATGATGGCCAAGAGCAGCAATATTGCGAACACCGCCCATTGCACCGGATGTGACTTGCTGCGTTCGATATCTGCCAACGACAAATCGCTGTCTGGGATGGTGGGTTCGGGATGTTTGGACACATCCACGTGTTCGACCTTCCCCCGCACGATTTCGGTCGCGGTATTCGATTCGTCCGGAGCGGTGCTGGAATCGGCAGTGGTGGCCGGCGCCGAGGAGGGGGTGGCGGCATCGTCTGCGTCGCCGGTCGTAGAGGGGACGGCCGCTTTGTCCGCATCGCCCGCATCGGAGAGGTCAATGACGCGGTCCGACGCCTTGGTCGCATCCATATCGATCACGTCAGTGTTCGCCCCGCCCGCGTTTGCGTTGTTGTGTGGGCTCGTCTCCGCCATCCATTGCCTCCGCTTGTCCGGACATGCGGCGCGATGGCCACACGCGTTGTTTCGCTATCCACTCTAGTATGCCGCATGCCGGATGGATGCGCACGAATCGGGGCAGGGCATCGTCACATTCACTCCCTTATCGTCAGGCAATCAGGACAGACAAAATCTCAACATCTGCGCGAATCAGCGTGTGACGGCGAGATATTGAGAGAAAAGTCTCAACATCTCTCGTCAACCGTGCTGTTTGCCGATTTTTGCAGATCTCCCGCGTGGCACACGAGACTGCCGGCACCTCGAAACCGTTGATATTGCTGGATTCTCAAGATTGGCCGCCGCTTTGATCACCTTGCAAAATCTCAATTTCTCACGAAATCAGGTGTCAGACGCGAGTTTTTCCGACTTTTCCTGAACAACTCGCCAAATCGGCGTCCAAACGCGAGATATTGAGACTCGCCTTCTCCGACTGTGCCAAGGCCGGTGCCGGCATACCGGACCGCGAAGTCGCACAAACACTGGCGACGCCAACAGCGCTCCCAGCGTAACCAGTTTGGGGAGGGAGGGCGGCTGCGCGGGAATGGAAAAGCCCCGGGATTCCGGGGCTTGTGGAGCGGATGACGGGAATCGAACCCGCGTAATCAGTTTGGAAGACTGAGGCTCTACCATTGAGCTACATCCGCGTATCGCACCATCTGCAAGCATACGGCGCAACTCGTGTCATTATACACGAAACCGCGACGACGCGCCGCGCGCCGCAGATCTTCCATCGATGTCATGCGACAGCCGGCTCACACCACAGGCAGATTGACGACCGTATCGGCCGCAGCAACAAACCGCGTCAGCAGACCTCGATTTTCCACTCGTACGGCTTGAGCGCCACCGTGCGCGGCAGGCTCACCCCCTCGATACTGTCCAGCGTCGCCGTAGCGTCGCGGTTCGCGAAATTGAACACGCCAAGCAGCGTGCGCCTGCCCGCCTGCCGGACCATCGCGAGAACGCCGTCATCATGCGCGTCCCACGTCGTCACCCAAGCGTCGGGGGCGAAGCAGGGGTCCGAGCGCATCTGCCGCACATCCGCCATGCCTTCCCACAGCCGGTTCGGCAAGGTTCCGGGGACATCGCGCTTCGCGGCGTTCTTCCAGCTGAACTTGCTGCGGTGCAGATTGCGACTGTCAGCGACACGGTCCGGGTCTTCCTTATAATCCCAGCCGTTGAGCTGACCGATTTCGTCGCCGCAGTTGAGCATCGGGAACCCACGCAGGAAGCCCATCGCGTGATGCATAAGCAGGTCACGCTGGATTGAGCGCTCGTACAGCGGCCGGTCATGCGTGATGATCGCCCGTTCGATGCCGCACAGGCTCGCCGTGGTGCCGCAGCTACGCGCGTCGCCGGACGCCGGATCATAGTTGTACAGCTCACCCATCGACCAGCTGCCAGGCACCATGCCCTCATAGAAGTGGTACAGGAATTCCTTATGCTTGAGCGGGTCGATGCCAAGCTGGCGTTCGACATCCTCGTCCAGGCCCCAGCCGATGTCGTCATGGCAGCGCAGATAGTTGACGAACCAGCAGTTGCCGGGCAGCGCGTCGAGCTTGTCGATCTGGGTTTTCAGCAGCCGGGTATCGCCGTTGGCAAGCGCGCTCCACAAGTTGACCATGACGGACACGTTGTACAGCATGTGGCATTCGGGCTTTTCGGGAGTACCGAAGTAGGCGGCGAGCTCCTTGGGGGCCATGACGACCTCACCTTTGAACACGACGGCTGGGCAGACGATTTCGGACATGATGCGCATCATACGCACGATGGTGTGGACCTGCGGCAGGTTGCGGCAGTTGGTGCCGAGCTGCTTCCAGATGTACGGCACCGCGTCGATGCGGAAGACTTCGACGCCGAGATTGGCCAAATGCAGCAGGCTGGACATCATGGCGACGAAGACCTTGGGGTTGCGGTAGTTGAGGTCCCATTGGAACGGGTAGAACTGGGTCATGACCCATTTGCCCATGCGCTCGTTCCATGTGAAGTTGCCGGGCGCGGCGGTCGGGAAGACCTGTGGGACGACGGCATCATACTGGTCGGGGATGGTGCGGTCGTCATAGCAGAAGTAGTAGTCCTGATATTCGGGGTCGCCCGCTTGCGCGGCTTTCGCCCAGCGATGGGTGGACGCAGTGTGGTTCATGACGAAATCAAGGCACAGGCTGATGCCGGCCTTACGCAGTTTCGCAGTGAGGTCGGCGAGGTCCTGATTGGTGCCGATGGACGGGTCGACGGTGTCGAAATCCTCGATGGCGTAGCCGCCGTCGTTGTCCGGATGCGGCATGGTTAGCAGCGGCATGAGGTGCAGATAGGTCAGATGTTGCTCTTTGAGATAGTCGATATGTTTGGCGAGGTCGGTCAGTTTGCCCGCGAACAGGTCGGTATACATAGTCATGCCGAACATGTCGCCGCGGCGATACCACTGCGGGTCCTGCTCACGGGCGACGTCGAGGCGCTTGAGGTCGGCGGGCCGATCGGCGTGCGCTTTGGCCATAACACGTTCAAAATGCGCGAGTTCCGGCGAATCGCCGTACAGCGAATGGAACAACTCTTCGAGTTCGGCGCGACGCGGCGCGAGGCGCTCGGCGAATACGGTATCGATATGCTTGGCAGCCATCTGAAACTCCTATGTCTCTCATCCCGGGACCGGTTCGTTCGGGTCCATGTGGCTTTCAGTATATCGAACCGGTTCGAGCCGGGCAACGCGACACTCCGGATGCGGCGATATTCCACTGATTCCACGCCGCGGGAGCGGTGCTATCTGCGAACGACCAATATCGCGACCGCCGAGGCGACCGGGCCGTCATGGCTCAGGGAGATATGCCAACGCCAGCGCGCACCCTCCCCCGGTTGTGCGCCGGCACCCGACGCTGTGGGCACGTCACGTTGGACACCGCGCAAGGCCTCGGACAGTGCCCGTGCGTCATCGTCGGCAAGCACCACATGCGGCACCCCACGGGCATCATCAAGAATCTCAATACGCGCCCACGGGACGTTGTCCACGGTGTACGGAAGCGGGAAGGTCTCCCCCAGCGCCTCGCACCACGCCTTGATTACCGCTTCCTTGCCGGCCCAGCGTGCGGCGAGATGCACAGCGTCGCCATCCGCCTTAAGCCGGCCGCGCAAGGCGCTCTGCCGCAGTTCGCGCGGCGAGAACAGCCGGCGCATGCCCCCGTCGGGCTCCGCGAGCTGTTCGGCGAAAACGTCCAGCGCCACGACATCATGGCCGAGGCCGACAATACGGCCCCCGGGTTCCTGCCCATCCATCGCCGTCATCGCCGCCATCGCAACGCTTGACGTCATCGCCGCCTTCGATACCGCCGTTTCGTCCGAATCGCGCATCATCACACCGCAGTAAATCCGGTCACGAACGCGAAGAGGAGCGACAACCCGAGGAACACCAGGAACCACGGCGAACTCCAGCACGCCGCAACCGTACCCTGCGGGCTGCGGTTGGCCTTCATGTACCCGCGGATATCCCTGAACCGCAAGACAAGGTACAGCAGGGAACCCACGCCGACCACGATGTAGAGCCCATAGCCGACGATGTTCTGCGCGTTTTCCGGCATCAGCGTCAGCAGGCGGGAGAACAGGTCGGAGAAGACGAAATTATTCGTGATATGCAGTGCGATCGACCACACCAGCCCGTATTCGGCGGCGATATAGCCCAAGACCAGCCCGACGAGAATCGCGTAGGCGCCTTGCAGCAGATCCGTGTGGAAGCAACCGAACAGGACCGCGCTGGTGACGATTGAGAACACCTTGCCGTACTTGGCGAGCGCAGGCATCACCAGACCGCGGAACAGCAGCTCCTCCATAATCGGGCCGAAGAATCCGGCGTACAGGACCATGGCGAGCGTGTCCATCGAGGCGTCGATGCTGTCCATCGCCGTGCTGGGCTGGAAGCCGAACAGGCCAGACAGCCAGTCAAGCGCCGGTTCGAGGATGAAGGTGTAGACGTCGGAAGCGCCGAGAATCAGCATGATGGCAAGCAGAAAGACGACAGGCGTCATCTTGCGGTGCGCGCGTTCGCCGCTCCCGGTCAGTTCCAGACGCAGCTCGTGCGGCAAGCCGTGCCATAACGGGTCGTGTGAACGCATGAGGGCCAGGTAGATCGCGCATCCGACGAGGGCGATCAGACTGACGGCGCCGGATATCCGATTGCTAAATGCGTCACTGAACACCTCCGATTCGGGGGTGCCTTGAAGAATCATCACCGTGGCGATGGTCATCTGGGCAACCAGCGCGACAGCCGTCATGACCACGCAATAGAACAGCACAAGCCGCGCCTCGCGACCGACCGCACGACGCACCTGCTGGGCGTAGGTGAGGAAGCGTCGAGGAATCCATGCAGGCTGTTGGGCCTGTGGCATCGGCTGCGGCGGGTAGGGGTATGGCGGAACCTGCTGATACGGCGGCAGCGGCTGCGGTGCTGAGGGGTGCGTCTGGTACGGATACGGCGGGTACGGCTGGTACGACTGGTACGACTGGGGAGGGTACGCCTGATATGGGTACGGCTGGTACGGGTAGGGCGTGCCCTGCATCTGGGGCGGATAGGCGGGATTCGGGTATGACGCTGCCGAAGGCGCGGGCTGCGGATATGGCTGTAGCGGCGGAACCTGCTGATAGGGCTGGGCCTGCTGGTACGGCGGATACGGCTGATATTCCTGCCGCGCGGTCTGCTGCGGCTGCATCATCGGCGGCTGCCGACCGGTCGGTGCGACATGTTCCGGCCGATTCGTGCGAGTCTTGTCTGCATCATCGCTCTGGTCGCTCATGTGTTCCCTTTCCTGCTGCGCCCCGCGCATGCGAGTCTGCCGTGCGCTGTCGTCATCGTCGTGTTGTCATCATCGCAGTCGCTGCTGACCGTTTCATGGGGATAACACGCGTGCTGCGTCCACCGACTCTGAGGAATCGCTCAGTGTCGGCGGACGCAGCAGGAATCAACGCGCCGGGCAGGCCGGATTGTCAGGACAATCCAGGCAGTCCAGACAATCCGGCCTCATGCGTAGGTCAGGCCTCGTAGTATCCGTCGGTCCCCAGACGGGCGTTCGGATCGAGCAGCATGGCCTTCTCGACTTCATGCGCGTCATAGCCGTGGCCGTCCTTGTGGAAGTGACGCTCGTCGATGGGCTCGTAGAGCGCGGCATGGCCCATCATGCCTTCTTCCAGACGACGGTGACCGGCGGCCAGACGGCTGTTCGCGCGCTTGCGCCACGCTTGGAGCGCCTCATCGCCCGCGGTGTGCGCGACCGCGGCCTCGAAGGCACCGGGGCTGACAATCGCCACGAAACCGCCGACATGACCGAAGCCGAGGGATGTCGCCAATCCCGCCTTAACCGGACCGACCTTGATCGGGCTGGTCGGCCAGACCATGAAATCGTCGCGCTTGAGCTTCGGATCGACGCAGTCGAGCGCAGCGTTCGCCGGAACGATGCCCGTGCGGAACAGCTGGGTCAGGCCGTTGATCTGGAACACGCAGGCGCCGCCCTTCGCGTGGCCCGTCAGGCTCTTCTGGGAGATGACGAGCAGCGGGTTGCCTTCGGTGCGGCCGATGGCGTGCGCGAGCGTGTTGTGCAGCTCGGACTCGTTCGGGTCGTTCGCGTTCGTGGACGTGTCGTGCTTGGAGACCACGGCGATATCGTCCGGAGTGACACCGAGCCGCGCCAAATCATGCACGAGCTTGGAATCGCGGCCACCCATGCCGGCGGCGAGCGCACCAAGACCCGGAGCCGGGATTGAGGTGTGCGCGCCATCCGCATAGGAGTGAATGAATCCGACGACGCCCGCGACCGGCAGGCCAAGCTTCAACGCGATATCGCCGCGCGTCAGCAGAATCGTGCCGCCGCCCTGCGATTCGACGAAGCCGCCGCGACGACGGTCGTTCGCGCGGGAGAAGAAGCGTGCGTCGATGCCTTTGGCGTACATTTCCTGGGCGTTGGCGGTGGCGTTCATGTTGCCGAAACCGATGACGGATTCGACGCCGATGTCGTCGATTGCGCCGGCGACCACGAAATCGGCCTTGCCGAGGGCAATCTTGTCAGCGCCCTCTTCGACGGAGACCGCGGCGGTCGCGCAGGCGGAGACCGGCTGGACGATATTGCCGTATCCGCCGATGTACGACTGCATCACATGGGCGGCGACCACGTTGGGCAGCGCCTCCTGGAGGATGTCGGTCGGGATCTCATGGTTGAGGAAGCGGTCAAGGTACAGCTTGCGCATCGATTGCATGCCGCCGAAGCCGGTACCTTGTGTGTCCGCGACCATGGAGGGGTGCACGGCCTGCAAGATCTCCGTCGGCGTGAAGCCCGCGGACAGGTAGGCGTCCACCGTGGTGACGATGTTCCACAGGGCGATCGGGTCGACAGCGCCGACCATCGAAGCGGGGATGCCCCACTTGAGCGGGTCGAAGCCCTTCGGGAACTGGCCGCCGACCGTGCGGGTCATGGTCGCGCGGCGAGGCACACGGATCATCGAGCCGGCATGACGGGTGACCACCCATTCTCCGGCTTCGGTATCCTCACGGATGCTGGTGTGCGCTTCGTCAAGCTTGACGTATTCACGGGCCATGTCCTCGGTGGGCACGGAGAATTCGACGTCGTGGTCGAGGAAGATCTCAGCCTCCTCCTCGTCGTTGCCGCCGGTTTCGCCGTCACGCAGATAGTTGGAGCCCATGCCGTCCTCGAAAGGCCTGATGCCGCTTCGCGCCACGACTTCGTCATGGTAGCGCTCAGCGATATCTTCCTCGGGGACCAGGTTGCCGTCAGTGTCATACCAGCCGGCTTTCGGGCTGTCCTGCCACGTGAGCAGGCCCATATTCCACGCGAGTTCGAGCACGGCGCCTGCGGACAGGTCGACGCTGCCGTCGGCGTGGATGCCGAGCTCCGCCTGGGCGCGGGTGCGTCCGGAGCCCCACGGGCCGAGTTCACCGACGGAGACGATGACGATTTCGTCTTCAGGGCGCGCGGTGACGTTGGTCCAATCCTTCAAGTCAATGTCGGGCTGGCGGGGCACGCGCGGCGTCGGAAGGGCCTTGATGGTGGCCGCGGGGGCGGCTGCCGTGTCCTTGGAGGCGTCGGCGGCTTGCGATTCGGCGCGTTTCGCGTCTTCCATGGCCTCGCGGCGCAGGGCGCTGATATCGATGGGCTCACTGCCCAGGCCACCGGTCAGATCCACGTCGAGCGGCGCCTTCTTGGCTTGTTCGCGGGCTTCCTTCGTGGACAGGTCGAGCAGTTTGACGGCGATCTGCGCGGTCGAGTAGGTCTTCAGCCCGTGGCGTTCGACTACCTCGACGAGCGGGTCGTTGCCGCCCATCAGGCCGGTTCCCCGCACCCAGCCAATCTTCGGATGGGCGAAGGTGACACGGCCGGACCATACGCGTTCGGCGTGTGCACGGTTGACGATCGCATCGAAAGCGCTCTTGACTTCGCCGTAAGCGCCGTCGCCGCCGAATATACCGCGGTTCGGGGAGCCGGGCAGAATCACGTGGAGCCGGTGCTGCACGTCGGTGTCCGAGCCGATGGCCGCGAATCCGGTGATTGCGCGTTCCACGCCCCACAGCATGAGTCGTGCCTGCGATTCGAACAGTTCACCGGAGTCTGCCATGGTGCCGTGAACCGGCGGAGCGGCGAACGGGAAGAACAACGTGGGCTCGTACGCGGGCTTGATCACCGTGGTCGTGGCTCCAGAGGTCTTCTTCTGCTCGTGGCCGACCCAATCAACCAACGCGTCGACATCACGGTAGCTGGACAGGTTCGCGGGGACAAGCCACAGACGGGCTCCCGCGGCAGCATGCGTGCGATATGCTCGCTTCGCCCACTGCTTGACGGACGGCTTGAAGCTGTGCGAGGTGGCGACGACAGTCGCACCCCCGGCCAGCAGGCCGCACACAACCTGGGCGGCGATGGAGCGCGGGGCGACGCCCGTGACGACGGCGATATCACCGGCGAAGCGGGATGCCGCAGGGTCTGCCTTCGGGTCAGCAAGCGCCTGGGTGGCGATGGTGTCGAAGATCGCGGCGAGGTCGCGGCGATCCTCCTGCTCGGCCTTGGCGGCGAACCACTTGGCCTGCTTGCAGACCGCGTCTCCGGCGCCGGTGAAGTCCAGCTCCGCGACCGACCGGTCGTCGTTGTAGTACAGGCGGGCGAGGTCCTCACGGGCAGAAGCCCAGCGGTCGTCGAATTCGATGGCCTTGCGGGCATCGAAGCGCGGTTCGACCTGCTTGGGCCAATCAGCGCCGAGTTCCGCAGCGACGGTTTGGACAACCGCCTCATCGTCGTCATCTTCAGGCTGGGCTGCCGGGGTGTTCAGGCCGAGCCGGTCGAGCACGTAACGGGCGGTGGATGCGAGCACGCCAGTGGAACCGGTGACCTGCTGGGCGAAGGCGTCAAGCGCGGCGGAATCGACCACCGCACCCGAGGCGGCGCCGGAAGCGGACGGCAGCGCGACCGTGATATTGCGGCTTGCGGCCACCTGCTGGACAGCGGCATCGATAAGCGCGTTGGCGGCGGCTTGGTTCTGGGCGGCTTCGGTACCGAGCGTCGCCAGATCCCCGCCACGCGAGGACGACCCGTCACGCGTGCCAAGCACGAGCGCGACGAGCACATGGGATGCCCAGCCTTCGCCGAGCTGCCACGTATTGGTCACCCGCTGTTCTACCTGGGCCTGCTTGATGCCGGCCGCACCGAACAGATGGCGGATGCGGTCGCGCACGATATCGCCAAAGACCTGGCCGAAGGGCTTGTAATTCGGGGCGACCTTGTCAACCAGCTTGTTCAGCGCGGAGACCGGCGCTTCGGCGGCGCCATCGACGCTGGCCACGCCGAGTTCGGAGCTGATATCCATAAGCAGCTGGTTGCGGCGCGAGGAGACGCCGTTGGTGAGCGTGTCGGTCGTGTCGTTGTCGCCAATCTGGTCGGGGCGGATCTTGCCCGCGTAGGCGAGCAGCGCGGCGATTGCGTCGGATGCGTGGAATGGGATGTCTGCCGGGCGTTCGCCGGTCGCGGCGGCAGGGGCCGCAGGAGCCGGGGCGGGCGCAACAGCAGCAGGAGCGGCGGCTTGCGCTGCCGGAGCAGCAGCCGGGGCGGTCACCGGAGCGGCGCTGTCTTCCTCGGTGTCGGTTTCGACGAGCGGATCAGTGTCGGTCATGTAGATGCGACCCTCATCACGCCCCACGTTGTACACGGTCACATGGCGGCCGGTGTACTGCGGCAGGCGCAGGGTCTTCGTGCCGAGGTTCGCGAGCGTCGGGGCGTTGCCCAGACCGACCTCGACGTATTCCTCAACGCCGAGCCCGTCATGCGCAGTAGCGCGGAACATGAGGTCCTGCGTCTCAATCCAACGCACCGGGCTGGCGAACTGCCAGGACAGCAGCTCGGTGAGCAGCAGTCTGCCGAGCTTCTGCTCGTCGGCTGCGTAAGAATCCCACACCTTCGGGTCGTCGAGCGCAGCCTTGATGCGTTCGGACGGCACGACGTCGAGAATCTTGCGCGCGAAATCACGCGTCATCTCGAACGGCACTGCCACAAGGTTCGGGATGTACCGGCCGACCAGACGCTGGTAATCGATGTACTGCGGCAGCAGCGCGTCCAGCTTGTCGCGGAATTCGGGCACGCCCTTGCGCAGCAGCCTCGAATGGAACGGCACGTCGATGCCGGGCACGAGCATGAAGGCCGGTTTGCCACCGTATTCCGCCACGCGGCGGGCTGCATCCGCCTTCAAAGCCTTGAGTCCAGCAATCGTACCGGCAATCGCGTACTGCTGGCCGGCGAGGTTGTAGTTGACAATCTGCAGGAACTCGCCGGACTGCTTGGCGATGCTCTCGACGTACTCTTCGACGCCGTCATCGCCGACGCCGAACTGGTTCGGCCGCAGCGCGCCCATCCGGTAGTTGGAACGCCCCTGTTCGTCTCGTTCGATGAGATGGTGCATGGTGGAGCCGCGGTGGAACACGAGCTCAAGCACGGTTTCCAGCGGGATGATACCGGCGAAGGAGCTCAGCGCGTTGTACTCGCCGAGCGAATGGCCGGCGAAGTAGGACGGCCACAGGTCGCAGCCGGCTTCGCGCAGGCGTGCGGTCTGGGCGAACGCGACCGTGGCGAGCGCGACCTGCGTGAACTGGGTGAGATTGAGCAGCCCGTCGGGGTGCCGGTAGGTGACGCCGTTGGCGGTGAGCTCCTTAGGGTTGTCACGCACGACGGCGAGGATTGAGAATCCGAGCTTGCTGCGGGTCAAGGCGTCGGCACGCTCCCACACCTTGCGGGCGGCCGGGGATTTCGCGCGTTCGTCCAGGACCATACCCTGCTTCTGGATGCCCTGGCCTGGGTAGACGAAGGCGGACACCGGCGGGCGGGTTGCGGCGGTGCCGCGCGAGACGAGCTGGCCGTCGATGCGGCAGGTGACTTCGAGCAGCAGGCCGCCATGGCGTATATGGCCGACGCGTTCGACGGTGATTTCCACCTGATCGTCCAGTTGGACCATGCCGTACATGTTGTAGGTCCAGCCGGCGATTTCGTAGTGCATGCCCTTGTCATCTGCCGCCTGCACCACATGCTGGGCGGTGGCGGACAGCCACATGCCATGCACGAGTGGGGCGTCGAGGCCACTGATTGCGGCGCCGCGCACGGAAGTGTGAATCGGGTTGAAATCGCCGGAAGTACGGGCGAAAGCGGTCATCTCGTGCGGGGCGCGGACAGTGACGCGGCGCAGCAAACGACGCGGGGTCGGCTCGGTGAGTTCGCCGACCTGTTCTTTGGCGTCATCCTCGTTCGGATTGTGAGACGGATTGTCCCGATAAGTGAGATATTCGCCGTAATCGGGGGCTTCGACAGGCAGCTCGTCGCTGTAGGCGCGGCCGCGGATCGCGAAGCGCTCGGTCTCATGCGCAAGCACCGTGCCATCGGCGGCGGTATGCGTCACATGGATGGTAACCACGCGGCCGGAGGCGGATTCGGCGTACGGATCCGCCCAGCTGGTCAGGCTCACCTGCTCGCCGGTATGGCGCAGCAGCTCGCGTTCAGGCACTTGCAGTTCGATGAGATGGTCGAGATGGACTGCGTTGAGTAGGCCTTCGATAACCGGATAGCCGTCGACACTCACCGAGCCGAGTGCCGCGTAAATCGCCGGCCACGCCGGTCCGACCAGCGCGTCGGGGGCGATACGCGAGGCGTTGAGGCCTTCCGGCAGGATTCCGGCGGTCGCAGCCTCATGGTCAACGCCGAGATTCGCGGACAGCGTGTACTGCGCATGTGCCAGGCCGAAGGGGTAGCGCTCAGTGTCATCCGATGGCGTGATTTCAGGCATCGCGACGAGCCTGTCACCGGTGATTGCGGTGTTACCAATGCCGGCGACCGCGGCGAGCATCGCGTACACATGCTCGGGCAGGCGATCGCGGTCAACGACCGGCAAACGGCCGCAATCCGCGCCGCCCACGATGAGCGGAATCACGATGTCGCGCACCGCATGCTTGCCGAGCCCGCCGTCGGGATCCTTGTCCCAGAAGGTGTCGAGGTGAATGTCAAGGTCGAGCAGGGTCTTGTCGCCATCCGTGCCGACCTGTTCGATGCGGTAGTTCGTATCGTCCGCAGCCGTGCCGTACGCGGGATTGCTGGTCACATGGCCGATCCAGGAGATATTCGGGCAGCTGCGCACATAGGCCTGCACGTCGGTGGCTCCGGCGAGCGTGCCGAGCGCGTCCGCAGCCGGTTCATCCGCCTGTGCGGCCTGGGCTTGGGTACGTTCCAGCGCGGCGTGTTCGAAGCGGCCGAGAATATCAGCCACAGGTTCGTCGACGGTCGTAATGCCGGCCACCGAAATCGGGCCGGGGATGATGCGCACGGCGTCCGCACGGTAGCGCGGATCTTCGGACTGCCACAGCTGGTCGCGTCCCCACCAACGCAGCAGGTCGTTGTCGATCACCGGGACGAACGGCATTGGCTTGGGGTATTCGTTGACCAACGTGATGAACCATGCGGCGTCGGTCGGCTCAACCTCAAGCGTGTCGATCTGCGGGTAGCGCTTCCCCAGCCGGTTCAGCGCCTGCTGCGGGTCGGATTCCACGTCGGCGCGCACCGCGAACAACGGCGTGAATTCACCGGATTCTTGGTCGCGCACGCGGGCCTCGATGCGCTGCAACAGGTGCAGGTAGCGGTCCGCATAGGTCGGGTCGGCCCATGGGAAGGACAGGTCGGCGAGACGCTGAGCCCACTGGCGGTAGGTCATCGAGGCAACGTCACCGAAATACGGTTTCGCGGTCTTGTCGAGCGCGTCGATGATTTCGGCGCGGCGAGGCTCGATCTGCTCGGGGTGCTTCATCATCTCGACCAGCAGACGGCCGCAGCGCGCGGACGAATTTTCCAATTCGTAGATATCGGCGTGCAGATGGCTCAAGCCGGAGCTCACCCCGCCGACCACCTTGCCGGACGGCACCCAGCGTTCGCCGCGTGGGGCGAACGGGTCGTCACCGCCCTGTTCGAGCGTGATGCCGGGGGTTTCGACGAGCATGCGCTTGACTTGCGGGCTGGTATGCGCCTCCTTGGCGGTCATGACGGCGGTGCCGACGAGCACGCCGTCCACCGGCATATCGGGCTCCCCGTAAGCGCGGGACCATTGGCCGGAGATGTAGTCCGCGGCGCGTTGCGGCGTGCCAATGCCGCCGCCGGCGACCAGCACGAGGTTCTCGCAGCCACGCACGTCGGCATAGGTGTTGAGCAGCAGGTCGTCCAACGATTCCCAGGAATGGTGGCCGCCGGCGGAACCGCCTTCGACCTCGGCGATGATGGTGACCGGGGCGACCGCCTTGGCGATACGTACCACCTGGCGGATCTGGTCGACCGTGCCCGGCTTGAACGCCACATACGGCAGGCCGTCGGCGCGCAGGGACGCGATGAGCTGCTTGGCTTCGTCGAACTCCGGGATGCCTGCGGAGACGACCACGCCGTCGATCGGGGCGCCGGACGCGCGTTTCTTCGGCACCAGACGCTGCGTGCCGAACTGGAGGTTCCACAGGTAGCGGTCCATGAACATCGCATTGAATTCGACCGTGCGGCCTTCTTCGAGTTCGTCCTCGAGCTCGGCCAGATGCCGGTCAAGCACCTCGGCGGTCACCTGGCCGCCGCCGGCGAGTTCGGCCCAGTATCCGGCGTTCGCCGCGGCCGCGACAATCTGCGGGTCCACGGTGGTCGGGGTCATGCCAGCCAGCAGGATCGGCGGTTTGCCGGTCAGTTCGCTGAATTTCGTGGCAATCCGGTCACCGGCGGGCGTGTGGATGACGCGCGGACGGTACGCCTTCCAATTCTGCAGGCGTTCGGGGTCGCCCGTCAGCGTGGACAGCGCGGCACGGTCGGCGGTGCTTGCCGCCTCGACCACACCGGCGCCGCTGCCTTGGGCGAGTGCGGCGACCAGCTTGCCGGCAGTGGTGCCCGGGCCCATATCGACAATCCACAATGCGGACGGATCCGTGGACTCAAGCAGCTTGTGCACGCGGCCTGTCCAATCCACATGGTTGATAAGCACTTCCTCGGCGAGTTCGCGAGCGCGCAGCCCATCGAAACCGCACGCCTGCGCCCAGACGACCGTCTGGTCGACGGCATCGGCCATCAGCGGGGAATGGAACGGCAGCGTCACGTCAAGGTATTCGAGCGTCGGGTCGAACACCGAGCCGCCGCGCACCTTCTGCTCGCGCAGACGCGCCTGCTTGCGGTGTTCCTTGCCCGCGGCGAGCACGAAGAGCGCCAGATCCTCCGGGTATCCAGACAGAACCTGATGGTCGGGGGCGTTTTCGACGGCGATGGAGATCGGCCCGCGGGTGGCGGGGATGCGCGCAATCAGGGTTTCGGTCTGCTCGCGGTTGGCACCCTTGACCGACAGCATCGGGGTTGCGCCTTCGAGTTTGGCGTGCAGGCCGAGCAGCCGCGCCTGACGGGTGCCGGCGACGCCGATCAGTCGGGCCACGGCGAGGATTTCGTCGATCGGCTCCTGCGCGGCTTCGAGCGAGCCGGCACGCTGCAGTTCGCGGGCCATATGCACGCCAATGATGCCCTGCGAATGCCCGAGCAGCGCCACCGGCTTCGAAGCGGGGTTGTACCCCAGATGCACGGCGTCGATAATCGCTGCGAGCTGGGTGAGCGCGATGCCTTCGACGCTCACGGACGCATCCGCTGCGGCTCCGAGCGAGGCGCCGGACGGCTTGAATCCGAAGATGTCGGTCGGGTGTCCGGTCACCGCGAGCAGGTCGGCGGCCACCGGGGTCAGCAGGCGGTCGGCGGCGAGCACCCGGGCATGCAGATCCGCGGCTAGGGTCGGGTCGTCCATCGCATCGGCGAGCGCCGCGGTCCACGGGGTGGATTGCCCGCCGAACACCACGGCATGGGGTTCGTCGGCAAGTCTGGACAGGAAGGGTTTCGTACTGGTCATTATTGTTCCTTTGCTGGTTTCCATTCGATTCGTGTGGTGCTGATGATTGGTGCTGATTGATGAGATTGACGGTTGGAAGCGCTTACATCGGCTGGTTGCCGTGATGCTTGTCGACCGGCCGGTGGCGGCGTTTGCCGGCGAGCGTGCGCAGAGCTCCGGCGATTGCGTCCCTTGTCTGCTCGGGGTCGATCATCGCGTCAATCTGCCCGGTTTCCATCGCAAGATTCGCGTTGACGGTCGTAGCCTCATAGTCGGCCACATACTTCGCACGCAGCGCTTCCACGTCCTGCCCGCGCTCCTTGGCTTTCTGCAGATCCTTGCGATGAATGATGTTGACCGCGCCCTGGGCGCCGAGCACCGCGATCTGGCTGGACGGCCAAGCGAGGTTAACGTCCGCGCCAATCGCCTTGGAACCCATGACGATGTAGGCGCCGCCGAAGGCCTTGCGCAGAATCACCGTCACCATCGGCACCTGCGCGTTCGCATACGCGTAAATCACTTTCGCGCCGCGGCGGATGATGCCCGCATGCTCCTGGTCGCTGCCCGGCTTGTATCCGGGGGTGTCCACGAGGGTGATGACCGGCAGGTTGAACGCGTCACACAAGCGCACGAAACGCGCGACTTTCTCGGAGGATTCCACGTCGAGGATGCCGGCGAGCACATTCGGCTGGTTGGCGACCACGCCGACCGGGTGACCTTCGATGCAGGCGAAGCCGACGACCGCGGATTTCGCGTACAGTTCCTGCACTTGGACGAATTCGCCATAGTCGACGATGCCGTGGATGACGTCGAGCATGTCGTAGGGCTGACGATCATTATCCGGCACGATGGAGGCGACGCGCGCGGCGGCCGCCTGGTCGGCGTGCGTGGACGCATAGGCGAATACCGGCGGCTCACACTGGCAGGTCGACGGCAGGTAGGCGAGCACCGTGCGCGCGTAGTCGATCGCGTCGGCCTCGTCTTCACCGAGATAATGCGCGACGCCGGAGACCACGTTGTGCACGTAGCCGCCGCCCAGATCCGCCATGCTAATCGTCTCGCCGGTGGACGCCTTGACGACGTTCGGCCCGGTGACGAACATGTCGGAGTTCTCGCGCGTCATGATGATCAGGTCAGTCAACGCCGGGCAGTACACGGCGCCGCCCGCGCACGGGCCGAGGATGATGGAGATCTGCGGGACAAAACCGCTCGCCTCACAGGTCTTCTTGAAAATCCGCCCGTATTGGCTGAGCGCCGCGACACCTTCCTGGATACGCGCGCCGCCGGAGTCGATCAACGCGACAATCGGCACTTTGAGGCTGATGGCCATATCCATGAGGTGGCAGATCTTCTCACCTTCGGCCACGCCGAGCGTGCCGCCGCGCACCGAGAAGTCCTGCGCGTACACGGCGACCGTGCGCCCGTACACTTTGCCGAACCCTGTGATGACGGCCGAGCCGGCCACCCCGTTGTTGATGTCGCCGCCGACGAAACGTCCGATCTCCTGGAAGCTGTCGGCGTCGAACAACAGGTCGAGGCGTTCGCGGGCCGTGCCTTTGCCTTTCGCATGCTGGCGTTCACGGGCGTGCTCCTCGGCGGCGCGGGCGAGTTCGGCGGCCCGTCCCACAGCGGGGCGGATCGGCTGAGTCGCGTCATGCGCCGTGGAGTCCGCAAGTGTCGTGGAGTCCGCCGACGCCGTGGTTGTCTGCGCTGCGGTCAGTGTGCTGCTCATTGCCGGTCTCCTTCCGCATCCTTGTCCGTCGATGTCCCGGATGCCTGTGCGCCTTCGGCGGCGTGGATGTCAAGCTCGACAAGCGTCTGCCCGCCTTCGACACCATCCGCCGGGCCGACGCAGATCTTCTTGACCGTACCGTTGACCGGCGCGTACACGTAGTTCTCCATCTTCATGGATTCGAGCACGACCAAGAGGTCGCCCTTGGAGACGCTCTGGCCTTCCGCCACATTGACGCGGGTGACGATCGCCTGCATCGGTGAGGAGATGATGCCGCTTTTCGCGCCGTCATCCACCTTCGGCTTGCCGATATCATGCAATCCCTGACCGCGCAACGGCTGGGTGGCGCGCCGTGCGGACCGTGCGCGGGCGGCACCCGTCAGCCCGTCGACAATCGTCTGGGGGACAGTGAGTTTGACGCGCTTGTCATTGACTTCGATGACGAAGGAATCGCTGGCAGCAGCCTTCTCCCCGGCCCCTCCGGCCACGGATGCGGGTTGTCCGGCACCTGCGGCCGCGGGTTCGCGGTTGAGATACTTACGTTCCAGCCATTTGGTGGATACGCTGAACGGATGCTGTTCGGCGGTGAATTCAGGATCATTGAAAATCTGCTCGAACAGGCTCACCGGCGACGGCACGCCTTCGATACGAAGCTCGCCGAGGGCGCGACGCACACGGGCGACCGCAGTCGCGCGGTCCTGCGCGGTGACGACGAGCTTGCCCATCAAAGAATCGAACTTCGGCGAAATCGTATCTCCCGCCTTAACCCCGGAATCCACGCGGATCCCCGGTCCGGCGGGCCATTGCAGCCCGGTAAGTGTGCCGGAGCTCGGCGTCAGGTTCGTCGCGGGGTCCTCGCAGGTGATGCGCAACTCGAAGCTGTGGCCGCGGATGCTCTCCGGGCGGGTCAGGTGCCCGCCGGCGGCAATCGTCAATTGTTCACGCACCAGATCAAGCCCGCACACCTGCTCGCTGACCGTATGCTCGACCTGCAGACGCGGGTTGACTTCCAGGAAATACACCTTGCCCTGTTCGGTGAGCATGAACTCGCAAGTGCCGAGCCCCACATAATCTACCGCCTCGAACAGGCCACGCGAGTAGCGTTCCAGCGCTTCGAGCGCTTTCGGCGGCATGAAGGGGGCCGGGGCCTCTTCGATGAGTTTCTGGTTGCGCCGCTGCACCGAGCAGTCGCGCGTCGAATACACGACGAAATCGCCGTGGCTGTCACGCCCGCACTGGGTTTCCACATGCCGCGCCTTGTCGATGAACCGTTCGACGAAATACTCGTCCAGATCCCCGCCCTGGAGCGCATCATGGCTTAAGTAGAAGCTGCGCAGCTCGTCGTCGTTGTGCACGATGGTGATGCCACGGCCGCCACCGCCGTCCGTGCGCTTCATCATGATCGGATAGCCGTGTGTCTGCGCGAAATCAAGCAGCTCGCGCATATCCTTGACCGGCTCGGAAATACCGGGGACGGGCGGGACCTTCGCGCGGGCGGCGACCCGGCGGGCGGTGATCTTGTCGCCCAGATCGACCAGGGCCTTGGGGTCGGGGCCCACCCAGACGGCACCCGCCTCGCGGACCTTGGTCGCGAATGACGGCACCTCGGAAAGGAACCCGTAACCGGGGTGCACCGCGTCGGCACCGCTCCTGTGCAGAATGCCGATCAGCAGGTCCTCGTTGAGATATGTGTCGCGGTAGGTGTCACCGGGCAGCAGATAGGCCTCGTCCGCCATATCCACATACTGTTCGTCGCGATCCTGTTCGGCGTACACGGAGACCGTACGGATGCCCATCTCGCGGGCGGTTCGCACGACGCGCAGCGCGATTTCACCGCGGTTCGCCACCAGAAGTTTGCTGACATTATTGACCATACGTTCCAACCTATGCCGCGAGACTTGCGCCCGACGGGGCATGGACGACAAAGAATCGGCGATCTTTTTGTAACCCTCCACAAACGTCACCGTAAGTTGGCTTGCGATTTTCGGCGGTATTCCGCCATTGAGCGCTTTCGTCGCAACGGGCCGGACACATCGGCGACATTGGCGGGCGCAATTGGGTCCATAGAATGATGGCCAGCACGCCCCTGACCGGGCATTGCATGAAAGTTGCATGAAAGGAAGGGATTCCCATGTCACATCAGACACCATCCGCCGCACTGACTTCCGCGGCCCCTACCACCGCCCGCCGCCTGCTGCGTTCGGCAGGCATGTCGCTGCTGTTCGCGCTGCTGCTGTGGGCTGCAGCCGCCGCCGGGCGCATCCCGATTCCCGGCACTCCGGTCGGCATCACCTTGCAGACCTTCGTCCTGATGCTTGCCGCGTTGAGTCTTGATTGGCGCGAAGCCGGCGGCGCGGTCGTGCTGTACCTGCTCGCTGGCGCTGCGGGACTGCCGGTGTTCTCGGGCGGCATGTCCACGCAGGCGCTGGTCGGCCCGAGCGCCGGCTTCCTGTTCGGTTTCCTGCCGGGCGTAATCGTCACATCCCTGCTCAAGGGCAAGGCGCGCGGCACGGGGGCA
Source organism: Bifidobacterium thermacidophilum subsp. thermacidophilum DSM 15837 (assembly GCF_000426425.1). NCBI lineage: Bacteria > Bacillati > Actinomycetota > Actinomycetes > Bifidobacteriales > Bifidobacteriaceae > Bifidobacterium > Bifidobacterium thermacidophilum. The sequence continues at coordinate 101,974 of NZ_AUFI01000006.1, read as the reverse complement.
CGCGGCTACTGGCTGACCGCCGCAAGGTATTTCGGCGCCTCGCTGGTCGGCTGCGTGGTGATTGTGTACGCCTTCGGTGTGAGCATCCAGGCGATGCTCATGCATGTTCCGCTGGGTGCCGTGGCGCTCACCTCGCTCGGGTTCGCCGGCGGCGACTTGCTCAAGGCTGTTGTCGCCTCCGCCGCGGTCAGCGGGCTGTCCTCGTATATCGCGCGTGACACCAAGTGACGCCGAATAACGGCAAATAACGGACGTGTGCACCAGTCGCACCGGCCGATAACGAAAGGCCGCCGCCCCGATTGCATGGGGCGGCGGCCTTTCGCGTATGTGTATGCTGTCTGTCATCGTTGCGGACGGCGGGCCTTCAGCTAGCGGTCAGTGAGTCATCAGTGCCCATCAGTCAAGAACGCCGACATCACCGGTCGTCACCGTATGCTCGACTCCCTCGTCGTCCACAATGGCCAGTGAGGCGTCCGGATTGATGCGGACGGCACGCCCGACAATCGTCTCACCCCCGACCAGTCTGGCTTCCACCCTCCTGCCGAGTGTCCAGCTCACTTGCCGGGTTTCCTCAAGCAGCTGGGCGGTGTAGGCCTTGCGATCACGCACAAACCGGGCAATGCGGTCACGCAGGCCGGCTGTGATTCCCGCCGCGATGAGGTCGCGCAGTACTTGCACGTCCGGCAACGGGTCGACATGCAGCTGCAAGGATGTGGATTGCGGGGTCGGCAGGCTTTCCGCGCGCAGGGCGAGATTGATGCCGATGCCGCTGATCACACCTGTGCGATGCTCATCCAAGGGCACGAGCTGCACCAGGATACCCCCGAGTTTCAAGCCATGGCAGAAGATGTCGTTCGGCCATTTGATGGACAGCGCGCAATCCTGCTGACGCGGACGGGCGCCACTGGCGAACACCGCCGACCGGATCGCGTCGCGTGAAGCGAGACCGGCGAGTGTCGGCAGCCACCCGTTGACGGTATCGTCGGCCACGACATCGGCGGGCATCACCGTGACGAACGACACCGTGAACGACTCCCCCGGCCGGTTCACCCACGCGCGCCCAAGACGGCCGTGACCGCCGGTCTGGTAGTCCGCGGCAATCACCGTGATCTTCCCGTCATCCGCCGGGTCGCCCCCGATCCGCCCATCGGCGAGCATCTCACCGGCGAGCGTATTCGTCGAATCCACCTCGGCCAGCGCGATCAGCCGGTCAGCCTCCTGTTCGGTCCGCGGCATGCGCGGCACCGTCCCCTGTTTCGTCATCATGGCACCAGCCTACCGCCGAACAACGCGTTTTTCGCGGATGTACTCGCCGGGTGGCCCCAAGCTGCGGATTGACCGCGGCTGCGGAACCGGCAGGCGGCCAGGATACGAGCCCACCAAACCCGCCACCGTGCGAGCCAATCCTCACACAACCACCTCCACGGCTACGCCCGCAGCCATCGCGGCCCCCTCCTGTACCCAGCCCCGGCTCCTTGCGTCAGACTACAATGCTCAAACATGACCGAAGCCACGCGAACCTCGAGAGCCACGACCACGCCATCCGTGCAACCCGATCAAGCGGCGAAGCGTTCCAAGGCGACGGCCGGCAACCATCCCTCACACCGCGCGCTGGCCGGCGCCATCGCCCGGTGGACGCTGGCGATCCTCGCCGTCCTGTGGCTGAGTTTCTGCACGGCGATCGGACCGTTCTATTGGTACGGCGGCAGCATCGCCGACTGGGGATTCGTCAACACCATCTATTTCCTGCTCGCCCTAGCCATCTACCTAATGCTGCTCATCGCGTTGGTGCGCGTCGGCGGCGGGCTTGCGGCCATCCCGTCATCCGTTCGCTCCGCCTGTCGTCGGGTGGCGGCGGCAATCGGAACCTTCTGCCACACCGGATGGCGGCGGAACATCAGCAAGCCTTGGCGCGCCTTGGCACGCATGTGGCGGCGATTTACAGCCACACGATTTGCGCATGCCGTCGGACGTTGCTGGACCGCCGTCCGCACGTATACCCCGCGCATCATCATGCGGTGCACACGCAGTTGGATCGGCCTCGCGCTCATCATGTTCATCGGATGGCTGTGGGTGCCGGTCACCCTGCTGTCCGCGTTCGGCGCCGACATCCGCTCGCAAGTGCGGGAATTCAGCTGGGCATGGAACCAATGGACGGGCTTGCAACAGCCGTATACCGGGTTCTTCGCCTTCGTCCCGATGGATATCTACCCGACCGCGCACTACCTGTGGCCGCAAGACCCGACCTATCTGACGGATCAGCACAATCTCGTGCTCACCGTGTTCTACGGTGCCGTCGCCGCCGCATCCCGGTATTTCACCGGTTCAAACGATGCAGGATATGTCGTGCTGTCCTTGTTGCAGTTCCTGTTCGCGGTCTTCTGCTGTTCGGCCACGATGCACCGATTCCTCAACCTGCCGTGGCTTGTACATGAGTCCGGGAAGGACACCGACGCCGCCGTTGTCCCGATCAGCGAGCCAGGGAGTACATCCGGGGATTATCCGCATGCGGTCGCGCGGGCTGGCATATGGCAGCGCGCCATCATCATCCTGTTCTTCCTGCTGTGCCCGATTGCGGTGTTCTCCACTATCAGCCTGACGAAATCACCGCTGTTCGCCTTCGCATTCGTCTGGTGGTTCGGCATCGCCTACCAGCTGCATATGACCCGCGTCAAGCGCGGCGAGACACCCCATCGGCTGCCCGCACGCACCCTCGCCGCATTCATCGCGAGCGCCTGCGTCATGCTGATCAGCGCGAAATACGCGTGGTACATTCTCCTCGCGCAGACACTCATTATGCTCATCGCCGACCGCGGGCGCTGGAAGACCTACATCGCTGCCCTGCTGCTGCCGGCGGTCATCCTGCATGGAGGCCTGGTCCTTCTGGTATCTACCGGCAAGGTGATCAACGGCGACCCGATCGAAAGCCGCGGCATCCAGCTGCAGCAAATCGCGCGCGTTGCCCGGCGCAATCCCGAAGGCATCCCCAAGGACGCGGCGGACAAGCTCGCCCCGATCTTCAACCTTGACCAGATGGGCGAATCCTACTTCCAGCAGGACGCCGACCCGGTGAAATCCTCCGGGATTCAATCCAAGAAAGTCAGCTATCGTTGGCGTTCCGTCACGAAAGAGGATATGGCCGATTTCAACAGCGCGTGGTGGCAGATCGTCAAGGCGAACCCGGTCATCGCGGCGGATGCGTTCTTCGCCGAATGCTTCGGCTATTTCGACATCGCCGATCTGCCGTATGTCTCCATGGACTATTACGTGACCAGCGATTACGTGGTGAACAACACCGAATGGATCAAGGACTGGCAGCCGCAATGGCGTGAGGATATCGCGAGGTTCGCACGCGACTGGGGCAAGATCTCCGTGCTCGGATGGGTCACGCACGGCAACTTCTATGTCATTTTGACCCTGCTGTTCGGCGCCGCGGAAGTGATCCGCCGCCGTTGGCGCACTTTGGCGTGGCATATGCCGTTGCTGCTGCTCATGGGCGTGATGATCACGTCGCCGGCAAACAACTTCGAACGCCATATGCTTCCGCTGACCTTCGTATTCTGCTTCGTCGCGCTGACCTACTGGCGCGAGTCCAGGGGTTGCCATGAAACGCGTGTCGCCAGGCCCGAGGACAGTGCGGGTGGACATCACCGTGACACTGAATCCGGGCGGGACTAGGCTGGCACTATGGTTTCCGTTTCTGCACACTCCGGGTCAGACTCCGATCGCAAGGATCTGCTTGACCTGTTGATGGCCCGTCTCGCCGTGCTATTGGGAGACGATGTGCTGGAACGCGACCGGCCGGCCGACGTTGCCGGAACCGGTGTTGTGGGAACGACAGATGAAACCGCCGGAACAGCCGGAGCACCCGGAACTGCTGACCAATCGAATGCTACCGCGGCAACGGCACCAGGGTCGCCGCACCCTGCCGACGCCCGGACCCTGCTCGAATCCATTGTGTTCGCTTGTCTCGCGGAAAGCACGGACGACGAGCGGGTCGTCTCGCTGATGCATACGCTCGGATGGCCTGCGCATTATGTCTGCTGCAGTATCGCCGGTACTCCCCCGGCGCACGATGTCGCCTCGTGCGCGGCATCAATCCGGAGCCAATTGCCGACACATGCCGACGGCACCCCGGAGGATTGTCTGATCGGCGAGCATGACGGGAACCTGGTGGCGTTAGTGCGCGTCGATGACGGAACCAGCCCGGACCAAGTCGCGCATATCGCCGAAACGTGTTTCGATGGGCATGAACCGATTTGTCTCGGGCCAACCCGGCAGAACGCCGACGGTGCATCCCGCGCCATCCGAGCCGTCATCAACGCTCTGTTCGCACTCAACGCCTGCACGCGCGAAGTGCCGCAACCCATGCGATGCGAGGATTTGCTTCCGGAACGTGCCCTCATGGGCGATGAGGATGCGCGCGACGAACTAATCACATCAATCTACGAGGCGCTCAAAGGCGACAATCCCAATGATCCGACACTCCAAACGGTCAGCATTTTCCTTGATTCCGGCGCTTCGCTGGATGCGACGGCCCGGGCGCTGAGTGTCCACCCGAATACCGTGCGGTACCGGCTCAAACGGGCCACGGAAATTTGCGGTTGGGATGCAACCGATACACGCGAGGCATATGTGCTCTCGACGGCGATTACGCTCGGACGGCTACGCGATGCCGGTTTGTGGCGCGATGACGGCACGCTGTAGGGTGTACCGCTGACTTCCCGGACACCTTCTGGGAATCCTTTGTTATTGGCATCCTGACAACTTCGGAACTGACACTGACAATTCCGACCTTAGTAACCCGGACGTGCCGAACTGCGAAGTACTGGACACGAATATGCTGGGCTCTGACAACTGGGCACGAAAGACCCACCGAAAAGACCCGCCCCATAAGAATGGGAAAGCCCCATGCACACCGGCAATCGGCATGTCTGGGGCTTGTGCGTTCTCGTTCCGCCCTAGGCTCGAAATAACGGACGGAACCAGAAATCAGGCGAGTGTCGCGGTATCCAGCGGGATGCCGGGGCCCATCGTGGAAGTGATGGTCGCCTTGGTGATGTAGCGGCCCTTCACGGTGGACGGCTTGAGACGCTTGATCTCGTCGGCCACTGCCTTGAAGTTCTCGTCAAGAGCCTTCTCTTCGAAGGACATCTTGCCGATCAGGAAGGACAGGTTGCCGTGCTTGTCCACACGGAACTCAATCTTGCCGCCCTTGATATCCTTGACAGCCTTGGTGACGTCCATGGTCACGGTGCCGGTCTTCGGGTTCGGCATCAGGCCACGCGGGCCGAGAATACGGCCGAGACGGCCGACCTTGCCCATCATGTCCGGGGTAGCCACGACAGCGTCGAAATCGAGGAAGCCGTCCTGGACCTTCTGCACGAGATCATCATCGCCAACGATGTCGGCGCCGGCCTCGATGGCCTCGGTGGCCTTCGGGCCACGGGCGAACACGAGGACCTTGGCGGTCTTACCAGTGCCGTTCGGCAGGTTGACGACGCCGCGCACGAGCTGGTCGGCCTTGCGCGGATCCACGTTCAGACGGTACACGGCTTCGATGGTTTCATCGAAACCACGCTTCGGCATGCTCTTGAGCAGAGCGATCGCCTCAGGAGCGGTGTACAGGTTGTTACGATCAACCTTCTCGGCCGCCTCGCGGTACTTCTTGGAGTGCTTCTTAGCCATCTGTCCTTCTCCTCTCAGTCGGTGACCGTGATGCCCATGGAGCGGGCGGTACCTTCGATGATCTTCATGCCAGCCTCGACGTCGCGGGCGGACAGATCAGGCATCTTGATCTCGGCGATTTCGCGGACCTGAGCCTTGGTGACGGTACCGACCTTGTGGGTCAGCGGGTTCTCGGTGCCCTTCTGGATACCGGCGGCCTTCTTCAGCAGAGCTGCGGCCGGCGGGGTCTTGAGCACGAAGGTGAAGGAACGATCTTCGTAAACGGTGATCTCAACAGGGACGACCTGGCCCATCTTGTCCTGCGTGGCCGCGTTGTAGGCCTTGCAGAAGTCCATGATGTTGACGCCATGCGAACCCAGAGCCGGACCCAGCGGCGGGGCGGGGTTCGCCTTGCCAGCCTGGATCTGAAGCTTGATCAGCGCTGTGACTTTCTTCTTAGGAGCCATTGTCTGGTTCTTCTTTCTGTGAAGCGGTGGTTACGGTCGCCACGCGCGAGGCGCGGTCTCCTCCCGCAACGTTCATTGCTGTGCTGTGCTAGCGGGTCTCCCCTCCAGACACAAACATCACCATTATGCTCGTTCGTCTCGACAACATCAGTGTCGCCATGTCCATGATGCGGTGCGGCACGAAGACACCGACTGCGCCGTGACAATCTCCACCCGGAATTCCCCTCCCCTCAAACCAGCTACGCTCAGCCCCCACCCAGCGTAACCAGATTGGATATGCCGAGCACAATGACAATGGCGGCGGCACCCGATGAGGTGCCGCCGCCATTGAATACGTACGGATTGTTCGGATTCAGTCGATCTTCTCGACCTGTCCGAAGCCCAGCTCCACAGGCGTGTCACGACCGAAGATGGACACGAGCACGGTGAGCTTCTGCGTGGTCGGCTCGACGTCGGAAACCACAGCCGGCATGGTCACGAACGGACCGTCGGTGACGGTGACCTGATCGCCAACCGCATAGGAGACTTCGAGCTTGCGCTTCTTCGCGGCAGCGGGCTTGTCTCCTGCCGCCTTCAGCGCTTCGGAAGCAATCATCGGCGCCATCATCTGCACGACCTCCTCGCGCGACAGCGGTGCCGGATCCTTGGTCGGACCGACGAAGCCAGTCACGCCCTCGGTTTCACGCACGATACGCCGGGCGTCCTCATCCGGCCACATACGAATCAGCACATAGCCAGGCACGCGGACGCGGGTGATGACCTTCTTGCCCTTTTCGGTGTGCTTCTCGACCTCTTCCATCGGCACTTCCACCTGGAAGATCTGGTCCTCGAGACCGAAGCTCTGTACACGGGATTCGATGTTGGTCTTCACGCGCTTTTCATAGCCGGAGTACGTATGCAGCACGTACCACTTGCCGTCGAGTGTGCGAAGGCTCTTGGAGAACTCTTGGACAGCCTTGGTGCCGGCATCCTCAGCCGGTTCGTCTTCCTTGGCTTGCGTCTGATCGGACTCGCCTTCGGATGCTTCGGCAGCATCCGTCGCCTCGGCATCGCCAGCGGCTTGCTCGGTCTGCTCCGGCTCGGCGCTCTGGGCGTCGTCCGCGGCGGGCTGGGCGTCAGCTTCCGACGCCACCTGCTGCTGGGCCGCAGGAATATCACCGTTCGCTGCATCCTCATCGGATACCACGTCTGGCAACGAATCCAGATTCTCGAGATTCACTTCATCATCCATGCTTACTTAACCTTCGTGTGTACGGATCAGCCGAAAACGAGCAACACGAGCTTGCCCAAGCCAAAGTCCATGGCAGTGACCAGGGCCATCAGCACCAGCACAAACACGAAAACCGCGAACGACCAAGAGAACAGCTCTTTGCCGGTAGGGGTCACAACCTTGCGCAGCTCATTGAACGTCTGCTTGATATACAAGCCGATCCGCATGAAAATATTGGGCTTACGCGGCTTGTCTGTACGTGCCTTGGCCATTTCCATCCTTCGCTCGGCTACTGAATATCCAAAAGACTGGCAGGGACGGCGGGACTCGAACCCACAACCTACGGTTTTGGAGACCGTTGCGCTACCAATTGCGCCACATCCCTAGGTGAACTCCGCTCATTCTATCGAAACGACGGGACTGAGCAAAACCGCCAAGAGGTCATCTTAGCGGGTACTCGCGATTTAGTCCAATCGAGTTCCGCCACACGCGTCATACCGCCGAAAATCGGAGTGTCGAAATGGCGCGGGCACCGACGCAACTGCAGCATCGGTGTAAACGACAGATGCCCGGCCACGACCCACGCCGTGACCGGGCACCGCACCCCCTACCGGGAATCAGCCAATCCACTCCTTGAAGTAGCGCATGCCCTTGGCCAGATCCTCGTCGGAAAGCGCATAGGAGAAGCGCAGGTAGCCGGGAGCGCCGAAGGCCTCGCCCGGAACCGCGGCGACATGGCCTTCGTCAAGCAGCAGCGCGCCGAATTCCTGCGACGTATGGGCAACCGAACCGTTGGCGCCCAGCGGCTTGCCGAGCAGTTCCTCGATATTCGCGAACGCATAGAACGCGCCGGTCGGCATCGGGCAATGCACGCCCGGAATCTCGTTGAGGGCGGCGACGATGGCGCGACGGCGCTTGTCGAAGGCCTCACGCATCGCGGCCACGGCGGACAGGTCGCCGGCGACGGCGGCGAGCGCGGCACGCTGGGAGACATTGGCGACATTCGACGTCATATGGCTTTGCAGCTTGGTCTGCGCCTTGGCGACCTCGAGTGGGGCAACGGTCCAGCCGACGCGCCAGCCGGTCATCGCATACGTCTTCGCCACGCCGTTAAGCACGAGTAGCTGGTTGCGCACTTCGGGCACCTCGGCGCCGACATAAGCGGTCTTCACGCCGTCATAGTTGAGGTGTTCGTAGATTTCATCGGAAACGACCCACACGTGGTGTTCCACGGCCCACTCGCCGATTGCCTTGATGGTTTCGCGGCTCCACACGGCGCCGGTCGGGTTGGACGGTGAGGTGATGATGATTGCCTTGGTGCGATCAGTACGCGCCGCTTCGATTTTGTCGATATCCGGTTCGAAGCCCTGCTCGGCGCCGGAGAACACCGGAACCGGCTTGCCGCCGGCGAGCTTGACGACCTCAGGATAGCTGGTCCAATACGGGGCGGGGATGATGACTTCGTCACCGGGATTGAGCAGCAGCTGGAATACCTCGTACACAGACTGTTTGCCGCCGTTGGTGACCACGACTTGGTCAGGCGAGACCTCGTAGCCGGAATCGCGCAGCGTCTTGCGCGCGATCGCCTCACGCAGCTCGGGCAGACCGGCCGTCGGAGTGTAGCGGTGGTTCTTCGGGTCACGGCATGCAGCCGCCGCGGCGTCGACGATGTAATCAGGGGTGGGGAAATTCGGCTCGCCCGCACCGTAGGCCACGATGTCGATGCCCTGCGCCTTCATCGCCTTCGCCTTCGAATCGACAGCGAGGGTCGCGCTGGGGGCGACATTGTTGACACGGTCGCTCAGGTTCTGCCAGTCAGCCATAGTCATGGCTTCTACTGTAATCGCTACGGGCGAAAACCGTCCCGCTGCCGCGACACGCACTCGTACGGCGCAAACGGCACGGTCGCGGTATGGCCGCCGCCAACGGGACGCCGCCATATGCCAGACACAGCATGAAATCACGAAACGACAGTCACGAAATGGCAGTCACGAAATGGCAGTCACGCCGCCACTCCAATCGCGCGAAGCATATGATGACGATTCGTGCGAATCCCACAAATCGCGCAAATCCCACAAATTCCGTAGATTACACAAGAACGAGATTATCGCGATGCACAAGCGGATGCGCGTACTCGTCGCCGAAGAAACGCCGCAGCTGCGCGGTGTTGCGCCCCAGCATGCGCGGGATTTCCTCGGAATCGTAGCCGGAGAGCCCCTTGGCAATATGCTTGCCGGACTCGTCGTCGATCCAGATCGGGTCGCCTGCGGAAAAATCGCCGCGCACCTCGAGAACGCCGGCGCTCAGCAGGCTCGCACGGCCGGCACGCACGGCTTGTGCGGCTCCCGTGTCCACGACAAGCACGCCACGCGGATGCGACGCGAATTTGATCCACAACCGCCTCGACGAACCACGCCGCTTGATGGGCGCGAACGCCGTACCCACCGGGTCGCCCATCAAGGCCGGACCTGCATTCGCAGCGCAGGTGAGCACCGCGGGAATGCCAGAGACCGCGGCCATATGGGCGGCTTCCAACTTGGTGACCATGCCTCCGGTACCGACGCCGGAGGAGCTGCCCGCGACTTCGACCTCATTGAGCGCGCGCTCAACATCGGGTACGAAGTCGATTTTCTTCGAACCGGGTTGGCTCGGGGGCGCGGTATACAAAGCGTCCACGTCAGTGAGCAGCACGAGGGCGTCCGCGCGCACGATATTCGCCACCAGCGCGGACAGGCGGTCGTTGTCACCGAACCGGATTTCGTTATTCGCCAGGGCATCGTTCTCGTTGACGACCGGCACGACGCCCAAATCAAGCAGACGATCCAAGGTGCGCTGCGCGTTGTGGTATTGCGTCGCCCTGATCGTGTCCTCCGCGGTGATGAGGATTTGGCCAACCCGGATGCCGAAACGGCTGAACGACACCTCATACCGGGCCATGAGCAGTCCCTGGCCGACGGATGCGCACGCCTGCTGCGTCGCGATATCGGCCGGCCGACGTTCGAAGCCGAGCGGCCCGAATCCGGCAGCGATAGCGCCCGATGACACGAGGACGATGCGCGCCCCTTGCAACCGCGCGCATGCGAGTGCCGCGACCAGCGCGTCCAGTTTCGCCGGGTCAAGATGCCCCGAAGGCTTGGTCAGCGAACTGGAACCGACCTTGACCACAATAGTCTGCGCTTGCGCGATGGACCGTCTGACTCTCTCATGCGTGGGCTGTGCCATTACTCCCCGGCTTCCTCGCTGTCCTGCTCCTGGTCGTCGCCGTCCTCGCCACGTCCGAACAGGCTTTCGCGGTCATGGCGGTCGTCGTCCACGCTCGAATCGGCCCAATGGCCGGCTTTGCGTTCCGCCATCATCGCCTCGCGCACGGCCGCGCGGGCATCCATCATCTCGTGGTATTCGCGCCGGCGTTCCGCATTCGTACGGCGCTGGGCACGCGGATCATTCGCCTCGAGACGCAGATCCTTGCCGCGCGAACCCAGTTGCGAGCCGTCCAGCATCTCGGCACCCGCCGCGATGGTCGGATCCCAGTCAAAGGCGACCGCGCGGTCGCCCCGCCCGATACGCACCTCGTCGCCCGCATGCGCGCCTTGGCGCCGCAGCTCGTCCTCGACACCAAGCTTGGCCAGCCGATCGGCGAGATAGCCGACGGCTTCGTCATTGTCAAAGTTCGTTTGGACGACCCAACGTTCCGGTTTGGTGCCGGTGACGGTGTACCACACGTCGCCGTTGCGGTTCGTTTCGCGTTCGACTTTGAAATCAGCCTCAGCGGCCGCAGCAGGGCGTCTGCGACCCTTGCGTTCGAGCGGCTTGATGACGACGCGCTCGTCCTCCTGCTCCTGCTCGCGGCGCGCAACCTCCTTGCGCATCTGGGTGACCAGCTCGCCGAGGGCATACCCGAGTTCTTTGAGGCCGGCGTGCGAGGCGGTGGACACCTCGAACACGCGCAACCCCATCTTCTCGAATTCGGGACGCACAAAATCCGCAAGTTCCTTGGCTTCAGGCACATCGACCTTGTTGAGCACGATGATGCGCGGACGATCGGGAATCGGAATCGCACCCACCGGCAGCTCCAGCTTGTCCGCGTACTGGGCGAGCTCATGTTCGAGCGCGTGGTAGTCGGACACCGGGTCGCGGTCAGGTTCGAGGGTCGCGCAATCGATCACATGCACGATGATTTCTGTACGCTCGATATGGCGCAGGAACTCCAAGCCAAGCCCCTTGCCTTCGGAGGCGCCCGGGATCAGACCCGGCACATCCGCGATGGTGTACCGGTAATCGCCAGCCATGACCACGCCGAGATTCGGCACCAGCGTGGTGAACGGATAATCGGCGATTTTCGGCTTGGCGGCGCTCATTGCCGCGACCAAGCTGGATTTGCCCGCCGAGGGGAAGCCAACGAGCGCGACGTCCGCAATTGACTTGAGCTCGAGGACGACATCGCGTTCCTCACCCGGCTCACCAAGCAAGGCGAAGCCCGGAGCGCGACGCGTACGGTTCGCCAGCGCGGCATTGCCGAGCCCGCCCGCACCGCCCGCAGCGGCGACGAACCGGTCACCCACATGTCGCAGATCCGCAAGCAGTTCGCCGGGGCGCTTCGTCTGGCCCTTGGCACCTTTCGCGGTGAAAATCATCGTACCGACCGGTACCGGCAGGATCAGGTCCTTGCCTTTCGAACCATCTTTCGTATCTCCCAAGCCCATGGTGCCGCTGTCGGCTGTGCGGTGGGGAATGAACCGGTAATCCAGCAGGCTGTTCGCGTTCTCATCCGCCACGAAGATGACGGAACCGCCGTCGCCGCCATTGCCGCCGTTGGGGCCGGCAAGCGGCTTGTATTTCTCGCGCCTGATGCCTGCGGAGCCGTTGCCCCCGTCGCCGCCCTTGACATGGACGGTCACCCGATCAACAAAATCTGCCATAGTGTCACCTTACGTCGTCCGACCGCCGGTGAACGCACAAGACGGACGGGAATTCATGGATAATCAACGATACCGCCATACCGCGATATCATGCGCGATGCGCCCTAAGACTGAGCCCGCAGCGATACGGGACCACCGTCACGACGCGACGCACTGGAACAGGCGCGTCACAAGCCGCGCCGGAAGTCACCCCGAAAACAGCACCGCGAGCAGCACTGGGCAATAAAAAAGCCGCGTCCGACAACGGGCGCGGCTTCAGGTATTGATGCGTCAGGCGGTGACGACGTCGACGACCTTACGGTCACGACGAACACCGAACTTCACGCTACCGTCCTTGAGGGCGAACAGGGTGTGGTCCTTGCCCATGCCGACGTTCTCGCCGGGATGGAACTTTGTGCCGCGCTGACGGACGAGGATGTTGCCAGCGAGCACGGACTCGCCGCCGAACTTCTTCACACCGAGGTATTGAGGCTGCGAATCGCGCCCGTTACGTGAGCTGGAAGCGCCCTTCTTATGTGCCATGATCTAATTCCTTTCGGTCCTCAAGAACGCTCAGGCGATCTCGGTGATCTTGACGAGGCTGAGCTTCTGACGATGGCCCTTGCGACGGGTCACGCCAGTCTTGTTCTTGTACTTCATGATGTTGATCTTCGGGCCCTTGGCTTCGTCGTTAACGACTTCGCCCTTCACGGAGACCTTGGCAAGGTCCTTGGCGGCAAGGGTGACCTTGGAGCCGTCGACTACGAGCGCGACCGGGAACTCCACGGTATCGCCCTGCTTTGCATCGAGACGGTTGACCAGGATGACGTCACCGACCTCGACCTTTTCCTGATGGCCACCGGCCTTCACAATCGCGTACATATTCCGTTCCTTATGTTGTGGAAAGCTTACTGTCCAGCGCGTTCGAGCCTCCGGCCAGACACCAACTATCAAAACTACACCGACCCGCATACATCCGTCAAGTCGATGAAACAACGCGTGTCAGCCTTCGGACACCGGTCTCGTATCGGTGCCCGAAGGCCGTCAGTCACCGTTCGATGGCACCGTCCGTATTGCCGGCATCGACTGCCGCGTCTGCCGAGTCATCAGCCTGTGAGGCGGCATTGTGCTCGGCGCGTTCTGCGTTCTCGGCGTTCTCGGCGTTCTCGGCGTTGTTCGCTGCGACCGCCGCCGCGGCGATCTGTGCAAGTTTCGCCTTGACCGCCGGGCTCGAGCCCTTCGGCGCTTGTACCTCGGGAGTGTCATGGCCGTGCTTGTTCGTCTTGACGAACGGATCGCCGCCCTTCATCGCGTACGGATCGTCATACTCGGCACTGACCGTCGGCTCGTCATGGATGATGAAGCCGCGGCCCTTGCACGTCGGACACTCCTCCGAGAAAGCCTCGACCAAGCCCTGGCCGATGCGCTTGCGCGTCATTTGCACCAAACCGAGCGAAGTGACCTCGGCGACCTGATGCTTGGTACGGTCACGCGCCAGGCACTCGACCAAGCGGCGCAGTACCAAGTCACGGTTCGCAGGCATCACCATGTCGACATAGTCGATCATGATCATGCCGCCGATGTCACGCAGACGCAGCTGGCGGGCGATTTCCTCGGACGCCTCGAGATTGCACCTGGTGACGGTTTCCTCCAGGCTCTTGCCCTTACCGATGAACCGGCCCGTGTTCACGTCGATCGTGGTCATTGCCTCGGTGCGGTCGATGACGATTGAACCGCCGGACGGCAGGTATACCTGACGTTCCATGCCCTTGCGCAGCTGGGAATCAATCTGCCACTTGTCGAACACGTCCTTGCCGCCATGCTCCTCGGGATCCCACTTGACCAGCTTGTCGCGCAGGTCCGGGGCCATCGTGTCGAGATATTCCTCGATCCGCTCGTACACGCGGTCGCCCTCGACGATCATCTGGGAGAAATCGTCGTTGAAGATGTCACGCACCACCCGGATGGCGACATCCGGCTCACCCTGCAGCAGCTTCGGACGCTTGCCGTGCAGATACAGGTCGCGCTTCTCGCAAATCTTGTCCCACTGCCGGCGCAACGCCTCGAGATCCTTCTCAATGGCCTCCTCGGAAGCGCCTTCAGCTGCGGTACGGATGATCACACCCATATCCTTCGGAGCGATCTTCGAAACGATGGACTTCAGGCGAGCACGCTCACGGTCAGGCAGCTTGCGGCTGACGCCCGTCATGCCGCCGGACGGTACGAGGACAAGGAAACGGCCTGCGAGCGTGACCTGCGAGGTCAGACGCGCACCCTTGTGACCGATCGGGTCCTTGGTGACTTGCACGAGCACCGGGTCGCCTGACTTGAAGGCGAGCTCGATGCGGCGCGGCTGGCCTTCAAGACGCGTGGTGTCCCAGTTGACCTCGCCGGCGTACAAGACGCCGTTACGCGGCTGGCCGATATTCACGAACGCCGCCTCCATGCTCGGCAGCACGTTCTGCACGCGGCCGAGATAGATGTTGCCGACGGTGGCGACCTCCTGGATGTCGGAGACGTAATGCTCAACCAGCACGTTGTCCTCGATCACCGAGATCTGCGTATGGTGGCCGCGTTCGCGCACAACCATGAGCCGGTCGACATGCTCGCGGCGGGCGAGGAAGTCCTGCTCCATGATCTGGTTCTGGCGGCTGCGCTCACGACGGTTGTCGCGGCGACGCTGCTTTTTGGCCTCGAGACGGGTGGAGCCTTCGACATCGGTGATTTCGTCGATGTATTGCTGCTTGCGGGAACGGCGGACTGGCTCTTCGCTTTCCTCCACGCCCTTACCTGAACGACGGCGACGACGGCGACGGGTGACTGTTGTATCCTCGTCCTCGTCACGGTGGCGGTGGCGCACCTCGAGGATCTGCTCGTTGTCGTCCTCGGACTCCTCGCGGGACGACCGGCGGCGACGGCGACGGGTGCGGGTGTCCTGAGCGTCCTCATCGTCATCGGCATGGTCGTCCTTGCGTGAGCCGTCGGCGTTCCGATTACCGGACATCACTTCGGCGATCGGGGTATAGGCGATGTCGTCGTATTCGAGGTCTTCTTCAATCTGTTCGACCTCGGCGGCGGCACGACGCTCCTGTGCATTCAATCGGCGGGAACGTCGGCCGCGACGAGGTTCGTCTTCTTCCCGATCGTCGGCGGCGGACTCGTCGCTGCTGTCACGGCTGTCACGCGAATTCGCACTCTGATTGGAGCGTTCGCCATCACGTTCCACATCATCTTCACCGCGGCCGCGACCACGACGCGAGCGGCTACGGCGAGTGCGGCGAGGTTCGCGTTCCTCGTTACGTTCGTCACGCCCATCACGCGCATCACGATGGTCGGAATCATCTTCGGATTCCATGTCATCGGCGTCGGAGGCGGATGCCTCGGAAGACTGACGCGACGGCAGCACCGGCTCCTGGAAGAGCAGGGATGTCATCGGCTTGGAACGGCGATGCGTCCGGGTGGCGGACGGCGCTGCATCCCCATGCTCGTGGGAGAGGGAATCAAGCGCATCTTGGACACGCTCATCCGGAGTTTCCGTGTCGGCTACGCCATGGCCGCCCAGAGCGGCAGTATCTGCGACAGGCTGCGCGGACGGCTCATCATCGGCAGCGATACGGGTACGACGGCGGGACCTCGTTGAGGTGCCCTGCGACCCTGCCGCGCGGGAAATCCGGCGGCGGCCACGGTGCGGCGCATGCTGTTCCCCGTCCGTTTCAGTATCTTCCGTTGCGTTGTCCGCAGACGCAGTGTCGCGCACAGGAGTCGGATCAATCGCCGGCTCTTCGAACAACGGCTTGGGGTGCTCCTCAACCTTCAGCGCAAGGTCCGCGCCTGCGGCCCCTGCGCCACGCACGACACGACGGCCTCCGCGACGCCGGCGAACCGGGGCCGAGAACGTCTCAGACGAAGCCGCCTGATGCTGTGCCGATGCTGGGGTCGTGTTGGTCTGCTGCTGCGCTTCGCGGGATTCATTCGAATCGTCCGCAAAGCCCTGTTCTTCTGTTCTGGGCACAATGCTCCTCGCGATATGCTGCAGCCATATCGCCTTTTCCCGGCCCCGCACAGTGGTCACACCGCGCTCTCACCGCGGCCGCGCACCATTCGCGCCCATACGGGGCAATACATACAAAAGTCTAGCTGCGCGACGGCGGACACCGGCGCTCGCATTGGCCACCATAGCCGGATTGCGAGGGAATCGACGCCATCAAACGCATGACGGCTGTTGCAGAACCGTCACACTCAAGTATGGCACAAAAAATGCGAAGCTCGCGCACAAGTCGAAAAATCGGCAGTATTGTTCGTGCTTGCGGCGATTATGCCCTGACCACGCGTGAATACGCCAGGATTGCGCTGAGCACACACCGAGATTGTGCAGGTATTTCGCGGTGCCTACTCGGTGCCTACTCGGGGAATGCACGGAACTCGTGCTGGAATCGAGGACTACGCCAGCCAATCCAGCAAGATGGATGCCATACGCGTCAATTCGCTGGCTGCAACCTGCTCATCATGCTTATGGGCGAGCAACGGACTGCCGGCCCCGAAATTGACCGCCGGGACACCGAGCTGAGCGAAGCGTGCGACATCAGTCCACCCAAGCTTCGCCTGTGGATCGCGGCCAGTACGCTCCTTGACCAACGCGGCGAGCGAGGCGGCGAGCGGATCGTCCATACCGGGGCGCGCGCTCGGCGACTCGTCCTTCATCTCGATACCGAAGCCCGCAAACATGCCGCCGGTCGCCACATGCTCGCCGTTGCCCAGCTCGGCGCCCGCGTCCGCGCCCATCATTAGCGCCTTCGCCTGTGCAATCGTCTTGTCGGGCGCGAAACGGTAATTGACATGGACACGGCATTCATCGGGGATGACGTTCGTGCCTTTGCCGCCGGAAATCAGCGTTGCGTTGACGCCTTCGCGATATGTCAGCCCGTCCACGGTCACGTCGTGCGGCTCGTACGCGTTAAGCGTATTGAGGATCGGTGCCGCCTTATGGATGGCGTTCGAGCCCATCCAGGCGCGGGCCGAATGCGCCGCCACGCCGTGCGTGATCACATCGAAACGGATGGTTCCGTTGCAGCCGCCTTCGATGCCGCAATCCGTCGGCTCGCCGATCACCGCAAAATCGCCCTGAATCCAATCAGGATGGCTTTCTGCGACCTTGCGCAAACCGTTCTTCTCCGCCGCGACTTCTTCATGGTCGTAGAACACAAAGGTGAGATCGTATTTCGGATTCTTCAGATTCGCCGCGAGATACAGCATCACCGCATCCGAGGCTTTCATATCGGTGGCACCCCGCCCCCACATCACTCGTTCGCCAGGGTATGCGGCGGCGATGTCCTCGCGGATCAGCGGATCGCCCGGTTCCAGCCAGCGCGGCGGGAAATTGTTGATTACCGGGACCGTGTCCAGATGCCCGGCGAGGACCACCCGACGCTCCCGGCCCAGATTCGTGGACGCGACCATGGTATCGCCATGCCGCCGCACCGTCAGATGCGGTTGGCGGGACAGGAACGCCTCGACCTCGTCAGCCAACGGGCCTTCGTCGTCGCTGACGGAATACCGGTTCATGATATCAGTGAACATCCGCTCGATTTCGGTACGCATTCGCTCGGTTTCGCTGTCGTTTCCACCGTTATCCGTCATTGTCATATCATCCTCCGTCAATCAGGGAAGGCCAATCGGGAAGACCGGCATGCGCGCCTCGCAACCCACGCCACCGCCAATACCCGCCTATTTCGTCATATCTCATCATCGCAAAGGTCATGGATACCCGCACGGAATGTCTCAGATTCCCGTTTTTCAGTGCGTTTACGGGGTGTCCTGCCGGCGATGCCCGTGATACGAGACCATGGACGCGCGCCACACCGCAAAGACGGATACTGGAGTCGAGACGCACGCCAGAAGGCCATCGTCGCCGATGACGCTTACCATGCGAAACGCGGAACCGGTATCGCAACCGTGTCCGGATAGCGGACATGCTGGCCGCAAGGCTTGGAGCATCGGACGGGACAAACATCAAGACGAGGAGAGGTGGGAATGCCAGGTTTACTGAGCGCCATGGAAGGATTCTGCGTGATCGGCATCGTGATCGCAGTCGGGTATGTGGCCGCCCGCATGCAGATCGGCGGGTCGAGCGCGCAGATGGTGCTCAACAGGTTCAGCTTCTTCATTTCCAGCCCCTGCCTGATGTTCGCAATCCTGTCCAAAGAGAAGATTTTCGCGATTTTCCACTCCTCGATTTTCGTGGCGTTCTTCTCAGCCATGCTGGTCGGACTGGTGTTCCTGATCCTCAACCGGCTGTTCTTCCACATGAAGGCCGCGGACGCGACCATCGGCGCGCTCAACTCGCTCTACCTCAACTCGAACAATATCGGCCTGCCGATCGCCACATACATTCTCGGAAATCCCGCACTGGTCGCTCCGATTCTGGTCATGCAGCAGGCGATTTTCACCCCGGTGGCACTGACCGTGCTGGATGTGACCACCAAGGGCGAGGTGTCCATGAAACGCATTCTGTCGCAGCCGTTGCACCAGCCGCTGCTCATCGGGTCGCTCGGTGGCATCATCGTCTCGGCGATCACCGCGAAAACCGGGCATTTCATCATCCCTGACTTCATCTACGACCCAATCAATATGATCGGCGAATCCGCGGTGCCGATGATCCTCATGGCTTTCGGCATGTCGTTGCATGGCACCAAGCCGATGCAGAACAAGAGCGATGTGCCGGCGACCGTCACCGTCGCAGTGCTGAAGAATATCGTCATGCCGATTATCGCGTTCCTGCTGTCGTACTACGTGATGGGCTTCCGCGGCGCGACCCTGTACGCGTGCGTGGTGCTCGCGGCCCTGCCAACTGGCCAGAACGTGTACAACTATGCGGCGCGGTACAACGTGGGACTCACCTTCGCGCGCGACGGCATCCTGCTCAGTACGCTGACCAGCCCGATCTTCATCGCAATCGTGGCCGCGCTGCTGTCCTGAACCCTGTTGCGACCCTAAGCCCAAGTTCCTGTGGGAGTGGTGTCAGCGGCCCTGGTTGGCGGCGGACAGGATGCGCAGACGGTCTGAGAAGCGTTGCCAGTCGGTGCGCATCGCGGTCAGGAGTTTACGGTCGGTCACTTCGTCAATCGGAATCCAGGCGATTTCCATGCTTTCATCGTCGTTCGCCCGCAGATGCACCTCATGACCGGGCTTTTCGAAGGCGAACACCGTGGTGTACGCCCACGGGCCATGGTCCTCGCGGTAAGAGCCGACCACCTCGATATCTTGCGGAGTGATGTTCGCTTCTTCGAAGCTCTCGCGCAACGCCCCTTCGATCGGTGTTTCATTGTCGGCGATTGCGCCGCCCGGAATGCCCCAAGTGCCGCCTTCCGCGCTCCACTTGGCGCGATGTTGCATGGCCACGTGCGTGACCTCGCCCGTGGCATCCCGCCGAGCGAGCAGGATTCCCGCGGCACCGTGCGTACCCCAATGCCGGCGTCCGCATGCGCAGGAAACCCAACCGTCACCGGGCTGGTGCACGTTCTCCACCGGAGGCGGGGTGCTGTCGGGATGCTGATCAAGTTCTTCCGGATTCGGGGCGTGCGGCTTGACATTCCACAGATCCGTCCAGCTGATATCAAGTTTGCTGACGAGACGACGCAGCAACGGCAAGCTGATG
This sequence comes from Bifidobacterium thermacidophilum subsp. thermacidophilum DSM 15837, assembly GCF_000426425.1. NCBI lineage: Bacteria > Bacillati > Actinomycetota > Actinomycetes > Bifidobacteriales > Bifidobacteriaceae > Bifidobacterium > Bifidobacterium thermacidophilum. Next base: position 82,078 of record NZ_AUFI01000006.1, on the reverse strand, counting down.
CCGATGACACCATGCGGGTCGCCATCGATCCGGTCGATGAACGCGCCGCCAAAACCCTCCAACGTGAACGACCCGGCTACCTCAAGTGGCTCGCCGGTGGCGATGTAGCGTTCAATGTCCTCATCGGTGTAATCGCCGAAATACACGACCGCACGGCTCGCATCCTGTACCGTCCGGCCAGTGGCGAAATCGATGACGCAATGACCGGTCCACAGCTCCCCGCTGCGCCCGCGCATGCGGCGGAGGCGTTCCCGTGCAGTGGCTTCGTCATGCGGCTTGCCATAGCATTCACCATCGAACAGGAACATCGAATCACAACCGACAATCAACGGGCCGGGGCCGGAACCGTTCAGCCCCTCACTGCCATTGACCGGCGTGTCAATCGGCTCGACACGAGTAGGCGGGGTGATACCGGAAAAATCGCGGGTGATGGCGCTTGAGGCCACCGAAGCAGGTTGTCCCGTACCCGCGTCAGATGATCCTGATGCGGCAGGGGCTTCGGTTGCGTCAGCGGAGAGTTCTTCATCTGTACGACGTTGCGCGCGCACCTCTTCGGCTTCAAGCGGGTAAGCGATTACGCGCTCGCCTCTTGCCGCCTTTGACGTGTCAGCGACCGCTCGGTACGCTTCGTAGACCGCATTCGCCTTTGCACGGGCGAGGATAGCGACACGATGGCCGACATCAAGCCGCTCGACGGGCACGCTGAGCTTGCTGGCAGCCTGTTCCAACGCGGCAGGCTCGTCAACATGCGAGACCTTGATGGTCGGGCAGATCCCGGCGGCGTACAGCACGTCACGTCGGGGCTTGGATTGGGAAGCCAGAATGATCGATATCGTCATTGTTCATACCTCCGATTCGAATGGCGCCGAAGCCGCCTCCAAGTGTGCACGTATTCCCCAAACACATCCGCCGTTCTGCCGTCGTGACTGGTGTATGCCACGACAGGCCGGACACGGCGTTGGGCGCGATGCCAGATTAGCTGCGCCGAACAGTCACTCCAGTGGTGTTGACCGTCAGATGCAGTACGCGCCAATGCCCGGAAGCCAGCTGGTCGCCGGCAATCCGTTCGATGTCGGCACGGGCGTCGCCATCATGTAACACCAGCACGCACGGACCTGCTCCGGACACCGCCGCGGCATAGCCGTGGTCGCGCAACGACTCAATCAGCTCCCACGAGGGGGCCATAAGATCCTTGCGGTACGGCTGATGAAGGCGATCCTGGGTGGCGCTGAACAAAACGGCGTTCGCGTCAAGGCTGCCGTGAAGCACACCAGGATTCATGGCCCCCGGCAGCAGGCCGACGCGGGACACGTTGAACACCGCGTCACGGTAGGGCACGGATGCAGGCAGCGCCTGACGTGCCTTTTCAGTGGACAGTTCGTAGTCCGGCACGAACACAGAAGCGTGGATGTTCTCGCTGACCGGATAGTTCACGGTATGGAATCCGCCGGAGAGCGGCTCACCGCCCGGCACGCGGGTGGAGCCGACGCCTTCCGGTGTCTGGTAATCCCAAGACACCGTCAAACCGCCGTACACGGCCGGGGCAACGTTGTCGGGATGACCTTCAATGGTGGCGGCCAGCTCAAAGACCGCGTCACGATTGAGGTCGCCTTCTTGGGCGAATGCCGCGGCGGCGGAGATGCCGGCTACAATCGCCTCGGCGGATGACCCCATGCCTCGCGCCTGCGGAATGCGATTATGCGCTTCAAGCGTGAAACCGAGCCTTTCCAATCCAAGCGTGTTGCACGCTTTACGGAAGGTGGAGACCACGAGATTCGTTTCGTCGCGCGGCAGCGTGTCTTCCCCCTCGCCGTCGATGAGCACGGTGACGCTATGGTCGTTGGTATCGTCCTTCAATGTGAAGGTCAGCTCGTCGTAATAGTTGAGCGCCAGGCCGATGGCGTCGAATCCGGAACCCAGATTCGCGCTGGTCGCCGGTACCTGGACATGGACTTGCTTGGCTACGGGGATCATGGTCATCCTTCCGCGGGCAGTGGGCATGCGTGCCGACTGTTCCGCCGATTGTCGGTTGTGCGTTGGTTGCGGTAAGTCCCGGATGCCGGCCGCCGTGAAGTCACGATCAGCCGGCATCGGCGCCGCGGATTGCGCGGCTTCGGTTCAGTCGAGCACGCGCAGGATGGACGGCTCGCCGGAGACGCATTCGAGCTTGCATACGGCGTCCACCGTCTTGCGCAGCGTGACCTCGTCGCACAGATGGGTGACGATGCGCAGCTGCTGCAGCTCGCCCGAATAGCCCGGATCATGCTGGGTGGGCTGGAGGTCCTGGTTCACGCCGTTGATGGAGATGCCGTGGTTCGCGAATTCCTCGGCGATCGAAGCGAGCACGCCCGGCTTGTCGTGGATGAGGAAACGCACGGCGAATGCGGCCTTGGACGCATCCGCCGGGGCAAGCGGCAGGATGTTGTACGTCTGGATACCAGTCGCGGTGGTGCCGGACACGATGTTGCGCGCGGCCATCACCACGTCGCCGACAACGGCGGAAGCGGTAGGCGCGCCGCCTGCGCCACGGCCGTACAGCATGATGTCGTCGGCTTCCTTCGCCTTGATGAACACGGCGTTGAAGCTGCCATGCACAGAGGCGAGCGGATGGTTTTCATTGATGAGGGCTGGGTAGACGCGTGCGGACACACCGGCTTCATTGTGCTCGACGACGGCGAGCAGCTTGATGACCTTGTGCTCGGCGGTCGCGGCGGCGATATCGGCCGCGGTGATCTTGGTGATGCCCTCGACGGACACGTCGTCGATGCCGACCTGGGTGTGGAATGCAAGCGTCGCCATGATGGCGGCCTTGTTCGCGGCGTCATAGCCTTCGATGTCACCGGTCGGGTCCGCCTCGGCGTAACCCTTCTCCTGTGCCTGATGCAACGCCACGTCGAAGTCGAGGCCCTTGGTGGTCATCTCGTCGAGGATGTAGTTCGTGGTGCCGTTGACGATGCCCAGCATGCTGTTGATCTTGTCACCTGCGAAGGATTCGCGCAGAGGGCGCACAATCGGGATTGCCCCGCCGACCGCGGCTTCGAAGAAGATGTCGACGCCGTGCTCCCGTGCGGCCTTGTAGATTTCCTGGCCGTGCTTGGCGAGCAGCGCCTTATTGGCGGTTACGACCGAAGCGCCGGATTCGATGGCTTTGAGCACGAATGTGCGTGCCGGCTCGATGCCGCCAATCAGTTCGATGACGATATCGGCGCGGGTGCACAGCTCCGCAGTATCACGGGTGAGCAGGGACTGGTCGATCCACGGGTCGTTGACCGGGTCAAGCGTGGCGATGCCGACGATCCTATAGTCGCGGCCGATGCGGTGGACCAGCTCGTCATGCTGCTCAACCAGCAGACGCGCGGTCTGCGAGCCGACGGTTCCCGCGCCAAGCAACGCAATGCGAATGGGGGCTTGATTGTCTTGTACCACAGTGGATCCTTCCCGTGAGCTCGCAGCCACTGCACCAGATGCCGGCGGGGCCGCGATGCGTCGTCATCATCCTTGCCCATGGTACCGGGACAAGCTGACGTTTCGCCGAATATGCGTGCCATGCGACCTGTGGATCACACCGCAGCCGGACACCATTCACGAACCGCGATTACAACGAGGGCCGCGCCGACCTCCACGGTCGATGCGGCCCTCATACGCTCCCGATGACGATCCGATGTCAGCCCAGATCGTAGCCGAGCAGATCGTCGATGGTCTGGCGGCGAAGCATCACATGCGCCCCGGACGAGCTGACCGCCACCACCGCGGAGAACAGCGCCTGGTTGTAGTTGCTGGCCATCGTTCTGCCATACGCGCCAGTCACGGGGACGGCGAGAATGTCGCCACGCTTGAGGTCCGCCGGCAACTGGCATTCGTGCACGAGGATGTCGCCGGATTCGCAGTGGATGCCGACCACGCGCGACAGCATGGTGTCGGCGCTCCCCCGCCGGTTGGCCACGCGAGCCGTGTAATCCGCGTCGTACAACGCCGGGCGGATGTTGTCACTCATGCCGCCGTCCACCGACACGTAGGTGCGTTCGTTAATCGGCGAGCCGTCCTTCGCTGTGGTGCCTTCGGGCAAACCGACGTGCTTGATGGCGCCGACGCGGTACAGGGTCACGCAGGTCGGGGCGACAATCCAGCGTCCCGGCTCGAAGGAGATGACCGGCATGGGCATGCCGAGCGCACGGTTGATGGCGGTGACCGCCGAAGCGAGACGCCCCAGCTCCAGGTCGATGTCCATCGAATCCTCGCCTTCGGTGTACGCCACCGAATACCCGCCGCCCAAATCGACTTCCGGCAGCGTGTAGGCGTCGGTCGCATAGAAGGTCTTGCGCAGCAGCATCATGCGCTTGGCCGCCTCGATGAACGCGTTCGCGTCGTGGATCTGCGAACCGATATGCGAATGGATGCCGACGAGTTCCAGATCGCCGGGATACCGGTACAGATCCTTCAGTACAGCGAGCGCAGGACCGCGGGCGACCAGGTCCATGGCTTCGGCAAGCGCGGCGTCCCGCTTGCTGATGCCGGATGCGTCGAGGTCGTAGGGCGAGCGCATATCGTATTGCAGATCTCGTTGCCCGCTGTGTCCCACCGTATGGGTGTCCTGGCCGGCGTGCGCTGTGGCGTCCGCGCGGCTTGGCGTGTGTTCGTTCTCCTGTGCGATCAGGTCGTCGAGTACCTTAAGCGCGGACGGATCGGTGCCGGCAGGCAGCAGGGACATACCGAATTTCTGGTCCTCGTGCGCGGTGGAGATGTATTCGTGGCCGCCGGCGTGGATGCCAGTGGTGACGCGCAGCATGACGCGTGCGGTTTTGCCCAAGCGATGGGCGATGCGCGCGATGCGCGCGGGTTCGTCCGGGGCGTCGACCACAATCTTCGCGAAGCCCTCGCGGATGGCGAGTTCGATTTCCTCGTCCGACTTGTTGTTGCCGTGAAGCACGAGACGACGCCCGGGAACACCCGCAGCGAGCGCGATGCGCATCTCGCCCATCGTGCAAGTGTCGACCAGCATGCCGGCGTTCGTCACCAGTCGCAGCACTTCCTTGGACATGAACGCCTTGGCGGCGAAGCTCACGTGGGTTGTGGCGTTGGAGAACGCGGTGGCGGCCGCATGAACGAAGTGATGCGCGCGGGCATCGATGTCATCGGTGTCCATCACGTACAGCGGCGAGCCGAACTCGTCGAGCAGGGATTGCGCGCTGCGGCCGTGGAAAGTCAGGGCGCCGTCACTGTCGATTGAGCAGCCTGCCGGCCATACCTGACCCAGTCCTGCAGTTGGCGTGGTTGGCATGTTGGATTCAGTCATATCACATCTTCTCCGGTGCGTTGACACCCAGCAGATCAAGGCCTGCGGCGATGACGGTACGGACGGCGTCGTTGAGCTTCAGACGCGCGGCGGCGCGTGCCGGTTCGGGGCTCTTGGCGACGCGCAGCGCTTCGCGTTCAGCTTCGGGTTTGCGCTCTTCGAGGTCGGTCAGCGGCATCGGTACGACGCGTTCGACGTTATACCACTTGTGGTATGCGGCGGCGAGTTCCTCGAGATAGTGGGCGATGCGGTGCGGGGCACGCAAATCGCCGGCTTGGGCGAGCGTGGCAGGCCACTGGGCGAGCGCGGCGAGCACTTCGCCGTCGGTTTCGGTGTCCAGCAGAGCGAGGTCGGCGGTGGTCGGGTCGATCTGTGCCTCGGCCGCGTTACGGTCCACATTGCAGCTGCGGGCATGCGCGTACTGCACGTAGTACACCGGGTTGTCGTTGCTGTGGGAGGCCAGGAGGTTGAGGTCGATGTCCACGCTCGTGTTGTAATCGGTACGGGCGAGCGAATAACGGGAGGCGTCCACGCCGATTGCATCGACCAGATCATCGATGGTGACGACGTTGCCGGCGCGCTTGGACATGCGCACGGCCTTGCCGTCCTTCATCACGTTGACCAGCTGGCCGATGAGGATCTGCATGTTGACGCCAGGCTTGTCGCCGAAAGCCGCGCACATGGCCATCATACGGCCGATATAGCCGTGATGGTCGGCGCCCAGCATATAGATGGCCACGTCAGCCGGGTCGGTCTTGCGGTGACGCTTGTTGTAGTAGTAGGCGATGTCGGCTGCGAAATACGCGTAGTTGCCGTCGGATTTGATGATGACGCGATCCTTGTCATCGCCGTGCTTGGTGGAGGCGAACCAGGTTGCGCCATCTTTTTCGAAGATGTCGCCCTGTTCGCGCAGCTTGGCGATCGCGCGCTCGACCTCGCCGTCCTGATACAAGCTGTTTTCGTGGAACCACACGTCGAAATGCACGCGGAAGTTCTTCATGGATTCCTGGATTTCAGCGAACATCATCGGGACTGCGCGCTTGCGGAACTCCTCGCGCTGTTCAGAATCGCCTTCGCCGAGCGGCTCGCCGTCTTCGTTCTTGCCGCCGTCGACACGCGGCAGGGCGAGGATATCCACGCCATCGGCTTTCGCCTCTTCGATCACACGCTGGGCGATTTCGTCGATATAGGCGCCCTTGTACCCGTCGGCGGGGGTTTGTTCGCCGTGGGCCGCGGCGACCAAGGACTTGGCGAAGCGGTTGATCTGCTCACCGTGGTCGTTGAAATAGTATTCACGAATGACTTTGGCTCCGTTAGCTTCGAGCACGCGGGCCATAGAGTCGCCGACTGCCGCCCAACGGGTGCCGCCGATATGGATCGGGCCGGTGGGGTTCGCGGAGACGAATTCAAGGTTGAGCGTCTGGCCGGACAGGTGGTCGTTGCGTCCAAACTGCGCGCCCTGTGCGAGGACGGCGTCCACAATCGCCGCGGCGGATGCGGAATCGAGCGTGATGTTGATGAAGCCGGGGCCGGCGACCTCGACGGTGGCAATGCCGTCTGCCGATTGCAGGCGCGCGGCGAACAGCTGGGCCAGATCGCGCGGCTTCACACCCACCTTCTTGGCCAGTTGCATGGCAGCGTTCGACGCCCAGTCGCCGTGGCTGCGGTCCTTGGGGCGCATGACCGCGAATTTCTCGACCGGCGGGATGAGATCTTCGGTCAGGCTGCCAGCTTCACCGGCGGCGACCAGATCATGGGCAATATGGGAAATGAGTTCACTGAGCGCTTCTGGATTCATTCTTCAAAGTCTAGCGAGGGCGTTGGCCAAGTGCCGCTGCAACCGCCGCAACCATCGTCATCGCACATGTGAGCGTGGCCATCGCGGACAATCGACAGGCCGGGCTCTCAGACGACGTCCGGAATGTTTTCCTCGTCGTGCCGGTCGCTACCGCGCGTCAGGCGCGCCCGCAGATAGTACACGCCATAGCACAGGGCGATGAAGGGAATCATGTACAGCAGCGTGGAGCGTTGCGACGGGTCGGCGACCACCAGGACCAACGCAAACAGGCACATGACTATCGCGATAATCGGCACTGCCGGGTAGCCGGGGGCATGGTAGGCGAGCGAATCCACGGTTTTGCCGGAACGCTTGAGTTCGCGGCGAAAGAGGATATGGCACACCGCCACCGACATCCAGACGACTAAAGTCGCCAAACCGGAAATCGCCACGAGGGCAAGATAGACCGTCGAAGCGGCGACCACGCTAGACAGCAGGGCAAGCAGACCACCTGCGAGACTGACCAAGACGGCGAAAACCGGGACCCCATGGAAATTCGTTTTCGCGAGGACCTGCGGAATCATCCGTTCCTTGGCGAGCGACCACACCATGCGCGAGCAGACGTACAGTCCGGAGTTCGCGGCGGACAGCACCGCGGTCAACACGACGAAGTTCATGACGTCGCCAGCGAATGGCATGCCGATGCTCTGGAACACCAACACGAACGGGCTGGTACCCACGCCCGACTGTTTCCACGGGATGAGCGCCGCCATCACGGCGATTGAACCGATAAAGAAAATCGCCAGGCGCAACACCGTGGTGTGCACGGCTTTCGGAATCGCCGTATCAGGGTCTTTGGTCTCCCCCGCGGCGACGCCGACGACTTCAGTGCCGGAGAAAGCGAACACGACGGTCAGCAGCGTGGAGAACACCGGCAGGACCCCGTTGGGGAACCAGCCGGAACGGTAATAGTTCGAGAACAATGGGGCATGGCTGTACCCCTTGATTGGGATGATGCCGAACATCGCCAGCAATCCGATGACGATGAACGCAACGATGGCGAACACCTTGATGCTGGCAAACCAGAATTCCGATTCGCCGTAGAGTCTCACGGACAGGATATTCAGTGTGAACACCACAAGGATGAACAGGGCGCTCCACACCCATGCGGGCGAGTGCGGGAACCACCGCTGCATGAGCAGTCCGGCCGCCGTGAATTCCGAGGCGAGCGCCACCGCCCAGTTGAGCCAGTACAGGATAGCGATGGTGAACGCGGTGCCCGGCCCGATGAACCGGCGTGCGTACAAGTGGAAGCTGCCGGCGTATGGCATAGCGACCGAGAGTTCACCCAGTGAAAGCATCACACAGTAGACCAACACCGAACCGATGAGGTACGCGAGGATGGCACCAAGCGGCCCCGCCTGGTGGATTGTGTACCCGGAGCTGAGGAACAGGCCGGTGCCGATGACCCCGCCGAGCGAAATCATCGTCAGATGGCGTGATTGCATATTGCGTTCAAGCTGGGTGTCTTGGGCGGGAGAACCGCTCCGACCGGCATGCTCCGGCGCATCCATCGTATGGACAGATTCGTCTACGGTGTGTCGCAATGCGGGTTCACGTTTGGTTGTCACAGTTCTGCCTGATGCTCCTGTTTACGGTGTTCTGGCGAATGCGGCGGACGATATCCATACTCGTCCGCCGTCCCCTATCATGTCCGGTGCTCAACGCCACCACCGTAGCGTCCGGGCGGGAGAACGCCCGAACACCTCAACGGCGTGTGATGACCACGACGTGTTACAGCGCGGCGATGGCGTCGATTTCCACCAGCGCCCCGGCAGGCAGATCATTGCCGCCGAACGCCACACGCGCCGGCTTGATGTCGCCGTTGAACACCGCGGCGTAGGCGGCATCGATCTCATGGAAATCCTCGACATGCTTCATATAGATGGTGGCACGCACCACATGCGCGGTATCGGTTCCCGCGGCTTCAAGCACATTGGCAATGTTCTTCAACGCCTGTGCGGCCTGTTCGCCCGCCGTTTCACCCGCAAGTTTCCCAGTGGCTGGATCGAGCCCAAGCTGCCCGGAGGCGAAGACGAAGCCGTTCGCCTTGACGGCTTGGCTGTATGCACCAAGCGCGGCCGGAGCATGTTCGGATGTGACCTTGATCAGTTCGCTCATGTGGATTGCCTTCCCTGTGACATGTCGTGAAGCACGCCGGGCGATTGCCGGGCGGCACGGTCTGGTCGCGTTGTCACACAGCCTGACCACGGGTGTTCCATGGCAGAACCGGACCGTTGGCGCTCAGTGTACTCTCGGCGCGATCGCCGGGAACGTCACCGTTTCACCCCCTGATATCCCGATTCCGCCCGCCCCGCCGATCCGCCGTATGACGGACCGGCACGGACTGCAAATCACCAATGCCCGGCGTTTCGGGTGCCACCGGCGCCACCGACATCACCGGCGTCTGCGGCGAATCACCGTCAAGGCAAACATTCCCGCTGCGGACGCCGCCGCGAGCGAACCCAAGACCGCCACAGGAACAAATCCCGCGCCGGTATTGGCCAGCACGGTTCGTCTGCCGTACCAGAAATCCTCGGCGCGTACCGTATTGCCCCGGCATATGCCCTCCTGCTTGACCGCCGGTTGATCGTCAAAGGGGTTGTCGTCCACCAACGGGCAGGTCACCACCGTTGACGCAGTGACTGTGGCATGGTCCGCATGGTCGCCATCCACGCCCGTGAGCACGCCGGTCACATCGACGGATTGCCCGGGTTCGAGTACCAATTCGTCCCATTCCGTCGGATATCGCCATGTTCCGACTGACGCTTTGCCGGTCGTGACGGTATCGTTCAGCTGTAATCCGGTCACCGGAATGTCTCCCACATTGCGGATGCGGAACACCAGCGTCGTTTCCTCCCCGGTGATCGCAAGCGCCTGCTCGGCGGTGTCGCGGTCACCATTCTGCTCGCCTGAGGCCTCATCGAATTTCACCAGCTCGATCGCCCCACGTTCATGGATGGTGCGCGTCCACACCTCGTTGGATGTCCGTTCGACCCCATTAACGGTTTCCGTGAATCCGTTGGTGATGCGCTCTCCCGGCAGGACGCGCTGCATCTGGATGAACATCGTCCATCCCGCTGCATGGTCCCGGCCGCCTAGCACGCGTGCGCCCCGCCCCGTCAATGCGATGCGCATGGTACCGGATTGCTCACGGACGTCAAATAGCGGTTCGCTCTTGCCGTCGGTAGCGTCCCCGCCAGATACCGCATCGATCGGTGAACCGCCAGACAGCTCGCCATCCAGATGCCGTTCGATGATATCGCCTGCCGGAATCGTCTCGCCGTCAATGACCATGTCATGCCGCGCGACGACCGCCCACTGGCCGAGATACACGTCGTGCAGCTCATCATAATCGTCATCGATGCTCCACGAAGTGATGCCGTATGCCCGATTGGCGGGTAGGTCCGAAGAATCCAGCCGGTACAGGAATGTGGTGTGCAACGGCACATCGGCGCCATTGACGCTCTCCCCACGCATGGCGATGACCACGTCTTTCGACGGATTCACCGGTTGCAATGGCGTGACGACCGTCCGCGTATCCGTGCGAATGCTTCCGGTGACTTGGGTGGCGGTGTTGCGCACTGTGACGCCGTCGCCAACCGCGGTGACGGTCATCGGCAGCACGAGCTCGTACCGTTGCCCGAGCACCTGCTGGTCGATTAACGGGTCGGCATGCGGGTCGAGCGAAGCGGCTGCGTAGGCCTTCAGATCATCTGGCTGTCGGGCGGCGATGACCCGTCCCGTCGTACGGTCCACCGTGTCCACGGTCGCGAAGAACGCGTAGAGCGAGCCTCCCACGTCTTGGATGTTGAAGGCCTTCGTGCAATCATTGCCTTGTTCGTCGGTGATGCTGATGCGGTCGGTGTCAAGGGTGAGATAGCGTTCGTCGTAATCGTCGATGACGCCCAGACGCTGGACAGCATAGGCGCCGGATTGCAGATCGGACGCGTCAAGCATGACCCGGTAGTAGATGGTGTCCCCCAGCAAGGCGGTCCGCCCGTCAATGACGATGCTCGCGTCAGCCTGGGTCACGGTTTTCTCCGGAGTGATGCGCGGCGGCTCGATCACGACTCGATTCGACGGGGTCACACTGTTGTTGAGCCCAAGCGTCCACTGGTTGCCGATAAGCCGATTTGCCGGGGCATGCTCAGACACGACACCATCGAACTCGACCAGCAATCTGGGTGCCGTCTGAGTGTTGTTCCAGGTTCTATCGATGGTGGCACGGTTGAACACGATGCGGAACCTGTGATTGCCCCGATTCCAATCCACGGTGTAATGCTGCCGTCCGAACACAGTGCCGGTCGCCTTGTCACGAACAATGACGCTGTATTCGTCCGGTTCGAGGTACTGGTCATATTCGTCCACGACTTCGACATGCTCGAGCCGATATCCGAACCCCGTTTCCGGAGTAATGTCTGCACTGAGCGCATAGGTGACGCGCTGCCCCGGCATCGTCTTGGTCTGATCGATGGATGCGCGATCTCCGCCGTGCACCGCGTGGGCGAGCACTTGCTTGTTCGCGGGAGGCACGTACGCACACAACGGCGGTTTATTCGCCTCGACACGATGTGCGTTAACCGTGTGCGATCCATCGGCACTGAACGCTGCTCCCTGCGTCTGCGAGCACAATTGCACGGGCTGCCCGTCTTTCGCTTGGTAATCCTTACGCACCTGGACCGCGCCCTTGCCGTGCGCCAGATTGATTCGTCCCGGCACTAATAAGGTGAGTTGGCGATGAGAGCCCAGCCCTTGGACTGATTTGAGGTAGGACTGCGAGGCAACCGCACTCGCAGTGCCGTCTTTGATACTGATGGTGAATTCGCCTGTCACGTCCTTGCCCGTGCGCGCGATATCGAACACGCCAGACGCCCGCTCGTGTACCGTATCCGCCTGATACACGCGGACCGCTGATTCACCGTCCGCGTCGAACAGGTAATCTGCCTGCGACCAGCCGGTTGTCAGCTCCAGACGTTGCGGGGATTCAACCAGATGAGCCGGGATTACGGCATTGGTGGCGGCTGCCACGGCGTCACCGTCCAGCAGCGAGCGTCCGGCGGCTCCGACCGCATTGCCATGGTCGGGGTCGATGACCGCATCCCATTCGCCGTCATCACCGCGCAACGCCCATACCGTATCCGGTTGCGGCTTCCACGTGGGGAACTGCCGATCCTCAGTATTCTGCCCCGGCTCATCATTCCAATGCACGGTGGCGGTGTCTTTGACCAATCCGTGCCCCGGTGTGCTGACCGTGACATCGAATGAGAAACGGAAGGCATGGTCCTGCGGCAGCATGCCCGCCTCTGCGGACCATTGCGCGCTGACGGTGTGGGCGTCCCTGTTCCAGTCGAAGGTGAATTCGGCGGTGCGATCGGTTCCGTCCGTCATATCGGAAACCTGATAGTCACCTACCTGATATGACGTGTCACCGGGCGTGATTGTATCGACGATACCAAGGCGATAGCCTCCCCGTCCGGTTCCCGTCACGATATTCGTACGGTTGGTCATGCCGTCGGCGCTTACCCCGTCGTCGATGCTCTTGGTTGGAGCACCCGGGGCTCGTGACCCGACGCGGAAGCTTTCGGATGCCTGCCGGTCTTCAGTATTCACCTCCGCGGCCATCCATCCTTGCTTCGGCACGACGACGTCGAACCAGTAATTGCCTTCCTGCCAGCCGTCCCATCCGAAATCAGTCGGCACGAACTGCGGTGACTTCTCGGTTCCCGCATTCGGCACTCGCATGGTTTTGCCGATGGCGCGGGCGGCATGGATGCCAGCGGGATGCCCGTCATAATTCAGGAAAATCTGTGCATCCAGCTGTTCGTTGACTGGCGAACCGCCTGCATTGGTGACGATGGCGTCGTGAACCGGCGCAGTGTCACCGACGCTCATGCCCTCCGGAGCCTGCTGCTGCGTAGTGACCGAGAGCGGGTACTGTGTTGTCGGCTGCAATTCGTTGGCCGCAACACACACCACCTGGACTCCAGCCGGATACGCGCGACCGGTCGTTTCAATCTGCTCGTTGAACTGGTATCGCAGCCGGTTGATCCAGCCACCGTCCCAGCCGATGAGGTCGTTGCCCAAACCGTCGGCTGCGAGCCTGCCCCAATTCGTATCGAAACGCGCGCGGAAATCGCGTGGATTGGTGCCATACAGGCTCTTGTTCTTCAATGACAGCGCGACTCCCACTACACGCGCTTGCGTCGCTTCGCCATCGCTGCGATCCGCGATGGCATGCGACACCGCATCACGGCATGACCCGTAGAATTTCGGCTTGTTGCCTGCCCGCGTGGACAGCACCCCACTGCGTACCAAGGACTGGTACGCATGATCGATTGACGCTTCACCCCACCCCTGCGCCGGCGTGGAACCATACTGTTTGTTATCGAATAGGAACAACGCGTCATTGTCAGGCAGCGGACCTCCTGATCCGGATATTCCCGCGCCCTGCGAGCCTATGCCCGCCATGGCGATGCCAGGCGAGATGGCAAGTGTCATCAATGCGATGACCAACGTCACCGCTGTTATCGTGACGAATCGAAATCGGTTCATCATTCCCCCAAAACAACAGAAAGCACAACGCCGGAACGCCGCCGCTTTCACTATTCCCCCAATGGGCTTGCATTCTCCGGTGCCGGCACGCTCCCCGCCGTATACCAGATGAACGGTCATGGCCCGCCGCGAACTGCATCAACCGCACTTGGCTCCCCTCAAGCCTCATATGCCGGCAGGCGCTCGGATTCGCGAATCGGACGGCAATCCCCATTGCCGCCAAAACCCTTCAATCGCCAGCCTAGCATATCCACACGCCGGACACGACACCCGCCGGAATACAGCCGCCCGCCAGACACAACCCGGTGCTCACCCCCCATCGCACGCTCCGGCACGCCCCGCCGCACCCCGCCAAATCTCAATATCTCTGCAATTCCGCGGGATCGCAGAGATTTTCGAATCCGGCGAATTCTCCCGATATCGGCTCCAACGCCGGTTATCAAAAATCGTGGAATTCCAACCATTCCTATGGGAGATCATCTCGTAAGAAACCGAATCGCACTGGATTCCCGCACCTCGCGTGGGAGTTCAGACACAGGTCCCGGCATCCGCCGAATTCTCCCGCAAGTCCAATCGACAGACCTGCCATGCGTGGGCGTGGTAGGGCATGGTGAACTTGCCCCCATGTCTTCGCCGGCTGCCGGGAACGCAGCTGAGCCCACCGCGTGACCAGGACGTTGCCGATCGCATGTATGCCCAGACATGCGCCGCACGCCGGAAGTATGCAGCCGGAAGCTTCCACAGACCGGTATCGTGGCACCGCGCATGACCCGGCATGCGTAAGCCGGCAGATACCAAGAGACACCGCCGATTTCCCGCGCTTTCCGTCTTGTTGCGCATGTCACCGCATACACAACCAGACGGAACGCATCTCAAGCAAGAACGTTGGCTCCTATACGCCGGCTTGAGTTCCTATCTGCCTTGATTAGGCGATGCTCGATATATCGAGCATGAATGAGGGTTATTGGCCAAAATATGTGTCTGAAATCAGCGCGGACCCGTGCAGCGCAAGGCATACGGGCGGCTCGAATGTGCCAGATTGGCGGAATGAACACTCTACGATGCCCCAAATGCCACGGCACCCCCGACTTGCCCGCCACCGGACACACATTTTGGCCGATAACCCAGAACCCAGAAATAAGTAAAGCCGCCGCGCAACACTGGTGCGACGGCTTGTTCTGTGGGCTTGATGGGATTCGAACCCACGACCTTCTGTTCCGGAGACAGACGCTCTATCCACTGAGCTACAAACCCGTGCGGCCCTCCACTATACCGACATGTGCAGACGACATGCGCAAACGATATGTACAAACAGCATACGCAGACGCACGCGCCTCATGAATCCGCGCCTCATGCGAAGGCATTACGACACATCAATTCGCCGCCTCGTTAGCGCACCGACGTGTCAGCCTCCGCACCGCAGCACCCCGCGCCGCAGCACGCGGACACTCAGTACATCAGCGTTGCCAGCCGACGACGCGCGCGCTTCAGCCGCTCATCGCCCGGCTCGGGGATAGCGAAATACTCGAGCAGACGCTTGCGTACCGGCTCAATCTGGTCGCGGTGACCGGCAGCCAGATAATCCAGCAGCCGCCCGAACGCGTCCTCAATTTGCCCGCCGATCATGTCGATATCAGCGACCGCCAACTGGGCGTCAACATCATCAGGATGCTCCGCCGCGGCGGCCCGGACCGCGCGCACATCAGCCGCTCCGGAACGGGCCAGCAGCAGGGCCTTCGACCGCTCACGCGCAGCGACCGTATCCTGCGGGTCAGATTCCAACACCCGCTCGTACGCCGCTGCGGCACCGGCATAATCACCTTCCTGTGCCAGCCGGTGCGCCTCGGCATGCTGCGGCGGCACACTCTCGGTCTGTCCATCAGCCGCCTGACCGCCATCGGCATCCGGATCACCGGAATACGGCGCCGAGCCGGCGACACCCGCCTGATGCGCGACATCGATGATCTTCGGTATGACCTGGTCGACGAGCTGCTGCTGTTCCTCAGCGCTGGGCAGACCCTGCAGCAGAGGCATCGGCCGCCCTCCGATCAGCCCGAACAGCGCAGGCACACCGCGCACTTGCAACGCCTGCGCAATGCTCTGTGCCTTCGACACATCGATACGCGCGAGCTGAATCTGGCCATTGAGCTTGTTGACGGCGTCGCCGAGCGCCTTGGCCATCGGGAAGAGCCGATCGTCGCTAGGAGTCCACAGCAGCATGAGAATCGGGAATGTCGCCGACGTCTGCACCATCGCCTCGAAGGTGTTCTCGGTGACGTCGATCACATACCCCCCGGCGGATGGAGCCCCGCCTGCCTGCCCCGGTTCCGCGGTCACCTGATGCTGCATCGATTCAAGATCAACCGCCCCGGCGAGCGAAATACCCGGGTTGAACTTCTGGTCTGCCATGTCGCCTCCATGATTCTTTGCCTAGCGACGCCGACCGGCAGCGTCGACTGGCAATCCTTCGATACCATTCAAGATACCGTGACGCCACGTCGTACGCATCGCCTTCTTCGCGAAGCTAAAGCCCGTACCTGCCGAAGCATGCTATCGCTGACCGCAAGGATACGCACGACTTCCACGCATCGTGGAGCGCCTGCCACGCAACCCGCAGTCGGCAACCACCAAACAGCCCGATCGGCAGGCAATATGGCGTTACAGCGCCTCCACCTTGACCGGCTGACGCTCCGCGCCCACCGCGGTAATCTTCTGATGAGACCCGGCCGGCGGCACATACATGGCGACAACATTCACATACGTGACTTTCATCGTGCTGGTGGCGGTGCCGTTCCCAAACAGCGCCTTTTCGGAGTCCGACGCCGGCTGGGATTCGCGTCCCTCGCCCGCCTGACGGGTCCATTCCGAATTAATCTGCGCGACCACGAGATCGCCGCCGTCGCTCGAGCGCATGACCTTGATCTGGCCGGCAGCCGCCTGGAAGGTCTGCTGCTGCGTGCCAGCGTTGCGTTCCATGCCCTCCTGAACTGTCTGGGACAGCTTGGCGAGCTCCTGACGGAAGTAATCGTCGGCGAACTTCGAAGCGTATTTGCTCGCCGAACCGTTCTGGAGCACATCAGCATACTCGGCGACCGCCTTTTCAGGCGTTGCCACCAGACCGGTGTCTTTCGCCGTGCCCATCTGGGCCCCAATCGAGGGAATGGCGAACTTCGGCAACTTCGCCCCCTGGAAAAGTCGGGCGACGCCCCACAGCTTGTAATTGCTGCGCGCACTGTCCTGGACCATCACGAGCAGACGCTGGGACTGCTGGTCTGACGTGGTGGTGGTAATGGTGAAAATCGAACGGGGCCATCCGGAATCCGTAGGGATGACGGCTTGTGTCATTTTGGAAGGGATATTGGTTTTCGCGTCCAGCGACCCCGTGGATTGGGCGATGGTGATTTCGCTGGTACGGATGGCGAGTTCGGGCCCGGACATGCGAGCGTCGAGCCCGTCCACGCTTTTCGCCTCATTCGCCGCGTTCACGACTTTCAGGATGTTCGCGCGGATTTGCTTCTCCTGGGCTTCGGTCACATCCGGCTTGTCCGTATGCTCGGCGCTGGCCGCCGGGTGGGGAACCTGCCCCTCGCAGCCGGCGAACGTCATCAGGCATGCCGCGGCGAGCACTGCCGTCACTGCTTTGGTGATACGTGAGGTCATGCTACTCCTTGGATTCTTCGTCATTATCGTCGCCGTCAGCGGAACCCCCATCCGTTTCCTCCTGCTGCGACGCCCACCGTGCGAAATATGTCTGCAATTCCTTCGGATCGATGACCGATGTGGCTTCGGCGTTCACCGGTACCGGGGCATGGGTGCGTGCATGCCGGAGTACTGCCGGGTGGGATTCGTCCGCTTCCGGAGCAGTGGCGTCGGTGGCATGATTCTCTGCCTCGTCCTGTTGCGAGGCAGCTGATGCTTGCGATTCCTCCGCCCCCGGTTGTGAGGGCGATGCGTTGTGGTCAAATTGCCCGGCGCTGCCGAAATCGATGTCCCCATCCGGATACCAGACGGTGTCATTATGCAATGAAGCATACGAATGCGCGGCTTGTTGTGGTTGCTCCTGCACAGGCTGCTGCTGTCCGCCATGCCTGGCGTGGCGTGAATGCTGATGCGGCTGGAAGGCGACGGGCGCGGAATCCTCGGCAATCCCGGCTTGGGATGTCTCTTCAGCCCCGCTGTGACGACCGTGCCGGTGATGGGGTTCTTCCCCACCCGACGCGTGCAACTCTTCTTCAGCATGCTCACCAATCGTGAAATCGCCAATGGCTGACTGCCCAACGCCAAGTGAAGCATCCATCGACAAAGCATGCCCAGTATGCGAGTCGGCTCCAGCGCTCACGGAAGCGCCGGTATCATCGACATGTCCATCGGAAGCCGTCTGCACCGGTCCGATCCGCTGTTGCATGTCCGCCACAAGATTGCGCGACATCGGATCGACCACTACCGGTTCGGAAGTAGCCAGTCCGTTCCCCTCAGCCGGCGAGGTGTCTCCTGCCTGATTCTCCTCTTGGCGCGAGGATTCGGCAGCGGATTGGGCCGACGCACCCGGGGCATGGCGCTTTCTGGGCTTGTTGCTCTTTCGGGGCGTAAACGTGCGTTTGATGATGTTCAGGCTCCCCGCGAGCGCCTCAGAGAAGCTGATTTCATCGGGGTCTTTCGGCTTGGGTTCACCGGGAACCTTGCGGCGCTTGGTGTCCGGCATCGCGAATACGGATGCGGACAGGACGGTCATCAACGCGAGCAGGGCCGCGATGAAGTAGAACGGCGTCGCGAAATCGGGAAGCTTCACACGCACCCAATGGACAGTCACCGAGGTGCGGGCAGAATTCGAGCCAGTGTCGATCAGCGCGATGACGTCTGAAGATGTCGCGCGCGATGTCAGGGAAACGTTGCCTGTGCCGCATTTGACCGACCGCCACATATCCGATGATTCGAATTCGACCGCCGAGTCCTGCGCGGCGGAACTCCCCGAGGCTTTCTGCGCGGACGTGGTCAGGGTCTGCCAGTCCGACATGCCGGTGATACGCGTGTATTTGCTCCCTGCCAGCCACCCGGCGGCATCTTTTCGTGTGGACAATGCGATGCACACACGCGTTTTCGACGAATTGGTATGGACAACCAATGTGGAGCGTTCCGCAACCATGGACAGGACGCCCGGATCCGTCATCGCGTATCTGCCGGAAACTTTTGCCGATGCCGCAATCTCGCTTGATGGGCGCCAAATCGTTGCGTTCAGCGCGCCGAACACCACACATGCGACGGCGAGCAGACCGAACACCGGTGCGACGATGCCACGCATGATTCTGGCATGATGAGACGGCCGTTCGAATACGGCATGCTCTTCGTGTGATTCATGTGTCTTCGTCATAACGCCACTATTCTACAGGCACCACCTCACTTCACCGGGTTCCGCGCGATACCTCCACCCTACCGTCGCACAGTCCCCCGCGGGCGGTGGCAGGCGGCGAAGACGCCGGCGATATCATGGTCGGCCGCTAGTGTGGTAATCATGCGTATTTCCCCCAGACTTCATCACGCCGCCGCAAGCCTTGTTACCGCGCTGTGCGCCGCCGGCATGTGCCTTGGCATCGCGGCATGCGGTTCAGGCAACTCCTCGTCTTCAGCGTCTTCATCGGCGTCCACAAGTTCCAGCGACTCAAGCACGAAGCTCAACAAAATCGCCGGAGTCACGGCGACCGGTGACCCCGGCAAGAAGCCGACCGTGAAATTCCATACCCCCATGACCGTCCAGGACAACACCTACGCCGTGCTCCAGCAGGGCAATGGCGAGACAATCAAGGAAGGCGACCGCCTGTGCGCCCAGGGCATCGCCCTCAACGCCAAGGACGGCTCGCAAATCATGAGCACGTGGGAGAAGAACACGCCCGACTGCTCGATCGTTGTGAACGAATCCTCCACGAACACCGCCTATTACGATATTCTCAAAGGGCAGAAAGTCAACACAACTATCGCGTTCGGCGTCAATGACCAGAACTCGTCCGGCACGTCGTATCTGATGGTGCTGACCATCATCTCCCGCACAAAGGCTCTGACCCGCGCGGAAGGCAAAGCCGTCACGGACATTCCATCGAATCTGCCGAAGGTCACGCTCGCCAACAGCGGCAAGCCGTCACTCAATCTCAACGGGTACAAGCCCGACGGCAAGCTGGTCGTCCAGACCCTGATTAAGGGCGACGGCGCCGCGGTGAAAGCCACCCAAACCGTGGACGCCCAGTATTCCGGCTGGTACGCGGACAGCAACGGCAAACTCCACCAGTTCGACTCCTCGTGGAGCCGCGGGACATCTTCGCAGTTCTCGCTCTCCCAGGTCATCACCGGCTGGAAGACCGGCTTGACCGGGCAGACCATCGGGTCGCAGGTGCTGCTGGTCATTCCACCGGACCAGGGCTACGGATCGACCGACCAGACGGACAGCACCACCGGAAAGGTGACCATCCCGGCCAATTCCACGCTGTACTTCGTGGTCGATATCCTCTACGCCTACTGATTGTCGGCGGATTCCCGGCGATTGTCGGCAATCCGCCGGGGCAGGTGGCGGTACGCCATTTTGCACAACCGCCACCTGTTCCTATACACAAACTGGTTACGCTAAGCGCCCGCTTAGCGTAACCAGTTTGTGTATTGGGGGCTTAGAAGAGGCGCAACGTCCCGTCTTCCTGGCCCTTCATATCGTCATAATCCAGAATCATGCACTCGAATCCACGCTCATGGGCGAGTGTCCTGGCCTGCGGGGTGATGGTCTGCGCGGCGAAAATACCGCGGACGGGCGCGATTAGCGGATCACGGTTGAGCAGCTTGCAATACCGAGTCAGCTGCTCGACTCCATCAATCTCACCGTGCCGTTTGATTTCAATCGCCACATGTGTACCATCGCCGTCGACCGCCATGATATCGACCGGGCCGATCGCTGTCGGATACTCTCGTCTGACCAGTTTGGCGCCTTCGCCGATCCGCTCAATCTGCTCGGCGAGATACCGCTGTAGATGGTCCTCGACGCCATCCTTGACCAGTCCCGGATCCTCACCCAAATCGTAGGTATCGTCGGCGTAGACATGCTGCAAGGTGATTTCCAGCATGTCATCGCTTTTCTCGGCGCATACGCGCAACACCCGCTCAGGAACTGGCGTATCAGGGTCATCGTCGGCGTCCGGCGGGTCAATCTGCCGAATCGTGCACGGGGCTGCCATCCAATTCAACGGTTTGTACGATCCGAGTTCTGAAAATATCAGGACGCTGTTATCCGCTTTCACCAGCAGCACGCGCTTGGCCAACGGGAGTGACGCGTTGAGCCGTCCCGAATACTGTGCACTGCAATCCGCAACAATGATTCTCACATCCGATAGCCTAACAGCACCACCGCCGTCACAGCCGCAAACCCTGTCAGTCCAGGTGACGATTCCGCGCCCCGACAGCGGCACTCGGCACTCCAAATCCACGCAACCCCAACAACCCCAACATCCTCAACAACCCCAGTCCACACACCTAGTTCACAACAAGCAAAAGGCCGGCCCGTCACCAATGTGACAAGGCCGGCCCGATGCCGAAGAAACGAGGCCTAATCAGGCTTCCTGTCCGTCGCCTACGACTGCGGAACCGGAAGTCTGGACCACGTCATGTCCGCGCTCAACCGCAACGGTGAGTTTGTTCGAATCGAAGGAAATGAATCCGTCGGTGACATCGAAGGAATGCCGTACACCATCAGGGTCCACCACCGCGATCGTGCCGTCCTTGATGACGGTCAGCACCGGCTCGTGGTTAGGCAGGATGCCCATCCCGCCCTCGGAGGCGGGGATGGTGACGGACTTCGCCGTGCCGGACCACAATGGGCGGTCCGCCGCGACGATGTTCACCTGCATGGTCGCGCCCGCCATCAGTTGCCGTATTCCTTCTGCATGTCGTGCCACTTCTTCTCGAGGTCATCGATACCACCGATGCCGGAGAACGCCTGCTCCGGGACGTCGTCATACACGCCGTCGCAGATGCGGGTGAAGGCCTCGATGGTCTCGTCGGCCGGCACGTAGGAGCCCGGGCGACCGGTGAACTTCTCGGCCACGTAGAAGTTCTGGCCGAGGAACTGCTCGATCTTGCGGGCACGGTTGACGATGGTCTTGTCCTCTTCGCCGAGCTCATCGATACCGATCAAGGCGATGATGTCCTGCAGCTCCTTGTTACGCTGCAGAATCGCCTTGACGCGGTTGGCGCACTCGTAGTGTGCCTGGCCGACATAGCGCGGGTCGAGGATTCGCGACGTGGAAGCCAGCGGATCGACAGCCGGGTAGATGCCCTTGGCCGCGATATCACGCGAAAGCTCGGTCGTTGCGTCCAAATGGGCGAAGGTCGTCGCCGGGGCCGGGTCAGTGTAATCATCCGCAGGCACGTAAATGGCCTGCAGCGAAGTGATCGAGTGGCCGCGGGTCGAGGTGATGCGCTCCTGGAGCGCGCCCATCTCGTCGGCGAGGTTCGGCTGGTAACCCACTGCGGAAGGCATACGGCCCAGCAGCGTGGAAACCTCGGAACCGGCCTGCGTGAATCGGAAGATGTTGTCGATGAACAGCAACACGTCCTGGTTCTGCACGTCGCGGAAGTACTCAGCCATGGTCAGGGCGGTCAGCGGGACACGCAGACGAGTCCCCGGGGGCTCATCCATCTGGCCGAAGACCAGCGCAGTCTTGCTGAGCACGCCTGCCTCCGCCATTTCGCCGATCAGATCGTTGCCCTCACGGGTACGCTCGCCGACGCCGGCGAACACGGACACACCGCCGTGGTTCTGTGCCACGCGCTGAATCATTTCCTGGATCAGGACCGTCTTGCCAACACCTGCGCCGCCGAACAGGCCGATTTTGCCGCCCTGCACGTACGGGGTCAGCAAATCGATGACCTTGATGCCGGTTTCGAACATCTGGGTCTTGGACTCCAGCTGGTCGAATGCCGGCGGATTGCGGTGGATGGGCCAGCGTTCCTTGACCTCGATATGCTCGTCAGGCTTCTTATTGAGGATGTTGCCCGAGACATCGAACACGTGCCCCTTGGTGACATCGCCGACAGGAACCTCGATCGGGCCGCCGGTATCGGTCACTTCGGCGCCACGCACCAAGCCGTCGGTAGGCTTGAGCGCGACCGCGCGCACGGTGGAATCACCGAGGTGCTGTTCGACCTCCATGGTGATCTGGTGAAGCGTCTCGCCCTCGGTGTTGCCCACACTGTTGAGCTTCACGGTCAAGGCGTTGTAGATGTCGGGCAGGTGGCCTACCGGGAACTCGACGTCGATGACGGAGCCCTGGACGCGCGTCACGCGTCCGACGTTCGTCGCTTCGACGTCGGTTTCGGAAGCCGCTTTGGTCTGGTTCTCAGCCATATGCGTTCCTACTCTTCCTCTTTGTTCAGCGCGTCGGCGCTGCCGATGATTTCGGTAAGTTCTTGGGTGATCGATGCCTGGCGCGAGGCGTTGAGCTTGCGCGTCAGCTCGTCGACAAGGTTGCGTGCGTTGTCCGTTGCCGTGTGCATGGCGTTCTGGCGGGATGCCGTCTCCGATGCGGCCGAAGTCAGCAGGCACTCATGGATGCGTGACTGGATGTACTTCGGCATGATCTCGTTGAGCACCTTTTCCAGACTCGGTTCGAAGGTGTACAGCGGGGTCGCCTGAGCCGCGGTGGACTCGGGAATCGGACCGGAGTCCTGCCTTGCTTCCGGCACGACTTCGACCGGTAGCATGCGCAGGACGCGAACCTTCTGCACGACCATGTTCACGAATTCGGTGAACACGATATACAGTTCGGAGACGCCGCCCTTGTCCGCAGGCAACATGTACGCATCCAGCAGGGTCTTGGAAATCGACTCGGCGACTTCCACGCCCGGCTTATCGCTGTCGCCCTCCCACGAGGCCGCCACCTTACGGTTGCGGTACTTGTAGTAGGTGACGCCGCGACGGCCGTACACATACAGCTTCGGTTCCTTGCCCTTGTCCATAAGGCGGGCGAGCAGGGATTCCGTTTCCTTGATGATCGACGAGGTGTACGCACCGGCCATACCGCGGTCCGACGTCAGAGCCAGCACGGCGACGCGTGGGTTCTTCTCGTCGGACTTCACGATCGGATGGTCGATATGAGTGTGCTCCGCCAACGCTTGCACGGCATCGAAAATCGCATCGCTGTAAGGCTTGGCGTTGAGCGCCACCTCACGCGCCCTCGCGATGTGCGAGGACGCGATCATCTCCTGGGCGTTGAAAATCTTCTCCAACGACTGGGTTGAGGCGATTCTTGATTTCAATGCGAGTTGCGAGCCCATGGGTCACTTCTCCCCTGCGACGATCTTTTCCTGCTCGACCGGGGTGTCGGTCTTGGCGACGGGCTTCTTCTCGATAAGCGGCTTGCCGGCCTTGGTCACATACGTGGCACGGAAATCTTCGATGGCCTGTTCAAGGGCCTTCTCCGTGTCGGCGGTGAAATCGCCGGTGTCACGAATCGTCGTGAGAATATCCGTGTTATGCGCCACGTAGTCCAGCATGCCCTTCTCGAACGGCAGCACGTCCGCGAGCTCGAGATCGTCGAGCTTGCCATGCGTGCCGGCCCAAATCGAGACGACTTCCTGCTCCATCGAGTACGGGGACATCTGCGGCTGCTTGAGCAGCTCGGTCAGACGAGCGCCACGGGTCAGCTGCGCCTTGGATGCGGCATCCAGATCGGAGGCGAACATCGCGAAGGATTCAAGCGACTTGTACTGCGCGAGCGAGATCTTCAGCGTGCCGGAAACCTTCTTCAACGCCTTGGTCTGGGCCGCACCACCGACGCGGGACACCGAAATGCCGACGTCGACAGCCGGGCGCTGGCCTGCGTTGAACAGGTCGGACTGCAGGAAGATCTGGCCATCCGTAATGGAAATCACGTTGGTCGGAATATACGCAGACACGTCGTTCGCCTTGGTTTCGACGATCGGCAGACCGGTCATCGAGCCGCCACCCAAATCGTCGGACAGCTTGGCGCAACGTTCCAGCAGACGGGAGTGCAGGTAGAACACATCGCCCGGGTACGCCTCGCGCCCCGGCGGGCGGCGAAGCAGCAGCGAAATCGCTCGGTAGGCTTCAGCCTGCTTGGACAGATCATCGAACACGATGAGCACGTGCTTGCCGTGATACATCCAGTGCTGGCCGATCGCCGAACCGGTGTACGGAGCGATGTACTTGAAGCCTGCAGAATCCGATGCCGGGGAAGCCACAATCGTCGTGTACTCCATTGCGCCGGCCTCTTCGAGGCTCTGACGCACGGAGGCGATGGTGGAACCCTTCTGACCGACAGCCACGTAGATGCAGCGCACCTGCTTCTTCGGATCTCCGGACTTCCAGTTGTCCTTCTGGTTAATGATGGTATCGATCGCGATGGCGGTCTTGCCGGTCTGGCGGTCGCCAATGATCAGCTGACGCTGGCCGCGACCGATCGGGGTCATCGCATCGATGGCCTTGAGGCCGGTGGACAACGGCTCATCGACCGGATGACGATGCATCACGTCGGGGGCCTGCGCCTCGAGAATACGACGGCCTTCGCTCTTGATCTCGCCGAGGCCGTCGATTGGCTGGCCCAGCGGGTTGACTACACGGCCGAGGTATCCGTCGCCGACCGGCACGGACAGCACTTCGCCGGTTCGGCGGACTTCCTGGCCCTCCTCGATGCCGGCGAAGTCACCGAGGATGACCACACCGATCTCGCGGGCGTCAAGGTTGAACGCCAGACCAAGCGTGCCGTCCTCGAAGGTCAGCAGCTCATTGGCCATGCAACCAGGCAGTCCCGTCACATGCGCAATGCCGTCACCGCAAGTCGCGACATAGCCGACCTCCTGAGTCGGGTTGTCAGACGGCTTGTAGGACTCGACGAAATCCTCGAGAGCCTTGCGTACCGCGGCGGGATCAATGGTAAGTTCTGCCATGATCACTCCTTATTGTTCTTGTTCATGTAAGTCTTTCGCGTTTGCACGCGTACTGACTCGTCTGTGTCACACGCCTGTTCAGGCGGTGACCTGCACGCTGCGCTTGAGCTTGTTCAGCTGGGCGATCACCGTGTTGTCGTTGACCTCGTGGCCGATTTGCACGCGCATGCCGCCCAACACCGTCGGATCTACAACCGAGTTGATGTGCACGGCATGGCCGGTGCGCTTGGTGTAAATCTTGGTCAGCCGATCAATCTGCTCGCCGGACAGCGGAGCTGCGGTGGTCACGGTGACCATCGATTCGCCCATATGCCGTGACAGCTTGTTGATCAGCCACTGGATGGTGGCAAGGTAACGACGGTGGCGCGGATTAGCTGTGGCGTGCTCGGCAAGGCGCATGGTGACTTTGCTGATCTCATTGCCGGACAACACGTTGTGCAGCAACGCGACGCGCGCCTCAGCCGAGGAATGCTCGTCGTACAGGCGGGTGCGGACCACCGGCATGTTGAGCAAGGCCGAATGGAGCTCGGCCAGCTCGACGGACACCTTCATGGTGGTTCCGGTCGCATCCGCGTAGTACATCATCGCGTCCACGCCGAAATCCTCGACCGCGTTCGCGATATCATGCGGCTTGCTCCAGCGGCGCTGCACCAGATCGTCAAGGATCTCAACGGTCATCGGATGCGCTTTGCCTTCAAGCAGCGTGTGCACCATGGTGGTCTTGTCGGCAGCGGGACGTGCGGGGTCGGTCAGCGCCCGTTCGACCTGGACATTGTGGTCGAGCAGATCGGTGACGGCGAACAGCTCGTTGCCTACGCGCCAGGCATCCTCACCGGTCGCCTTGAGTTTCGGCGCCAGCGAGTCACGCGAGACGCGGTCTGCGATGCGTGATGCCTCTCCTCGCATGTAATCTCACTTCCTTCGCTTACTTGTTGCTGTCTGCATCCATCTCGTCGATCATCTTGTCGAGCATCTGCGTCTGGGTGGCGCTCGAGCTCAGCTCGAATCCGAGAATCTTGCCTGCCAGAGCCGTGGCCAACGTGCCGACCTCACCCTTCAAGCTCACCAGAGCCTGCTTCCGCTGGGATTCGATCAAACGCTGGGCGTTCTCAGTGATCTGGGCCGCATCGGATTCAGCGCGCGAACGCGCATCGGCGATGATATGGGACGCTTCGGCACGGGCGTCGTCGCGGATCTTCGATGCCTCGACACGAGCCTGGCTGAGCTGGTCCTCATACTTCTTCTTGGCCTCGTCAGCGTCTTTCTGCGCTTTCTCGGCCTGAGCCATACGGCCTTCGATCTTGGCCGCACGGGCGTCGAAAACAGCCTGGAACTTCGGCATGACGTACTTGTAGAAGCAGACCGCGATGACAACGAGAATGACCAATGACCACACGATGTCATACGTTTCAGGCAAAAACAGCGAAATACCGCTTTTCTCTGCCAGTGGCATGGGTGTTCTCCTTTCTTGCTCGGGTTTCTACTTGACTATTGGTGAAGCTTGCGTTCGCAGATGCTCACTTGGCCATGACGAAGGCGACGAAGCCGAGCAGGCCGAGCAGCTCGATCATTGCCAGACCGATGAACATGAGGGTCTGGATGCGGCCGGAGACCTCAGGCTGGCGAGCGGTGCTCTCCAGGGCCTTGCCGACCAGGATGCCCATGCCGATGCCAGGGCCGATGGCGGCGACGCCGTAGCCCAGAACGCTGATGTTGCCTGCAACCTCGGCGAGAGTGATGATATCCATGTGTTGTCCTTTCTTACCGAAATCTGACATGGTACACGGCCCCGCGGCACGGGACCGAAGTGTGTTCTGCACGGCGCCCCAAGACACCGGTGCATTCGCTTGATTCAATTATTGCGCATCGTTGTCACGATGCCGGGCAGGACACGGCCGCTATGGGCGACAGCGCCTGACACCGCTGCGATCCTTTGCACAGCGCGTATGGCGCGCCGGGCACGGTCGAATTACTCGACCTCCGGATAGCTCTGGTTGATGTACACCGTCGAGAGGATCGCGAACACATACGCCTGAAGCGCCGCGACGAACATCTCGAAGCATACGAACGCGAAACCGCCCAGCAGCCACAGTGCGCCGACGGGCTTGATGCCCCAATTCGGCGACTCAATGAGATAGAGCTGGGTGAACGCCAGGCAGGTCGCGACCAGAAGATGGCCTGCGATCATGTTGGCGAAGAGTCGGACGGTCAGCGAGAACGGGCGAATGATCAGCACCTCGAGCAGGTTAATCGGGCCGAGGATGATATCAATCGGCAGCGGAACCCCGGGAGGCATAAGCTCGCCGCGCAGGTACTTGAAGAATCCCTTCTCTCTGCAAGCGGCAATCCAATACTGCACGAAAGTCCACAGTGCGAACACGAGTGGCATCGTCACCGTTGCGGTGGCCGCCATATTCATGCCGGGGATGACGCCGCACAGGTTGAACGCGAAAATCGTGAAGAACAGTGTGGTAATCATCGGCACATATCGGCGTCCGCGCTCCTCGCCCATCACCTGATAGACGATATTGTCGCGGACGAATTCGAGCAGCGTCTCGATCAGCCCCTGCCAACGACCCGGAACGAGCTTGGCACGTTTCGCCGTGATGCACATCACCAGCAGCAGCACGATAGTGGCAACGATTCGAATAAGAATGATGCGATTAATGGCGAACGGCGTGCCCTGGAACAGAATCGAATCGGGAAGAAAATCGTCGATCGAGGGCAGTTCAGGACCCGTCTTGGCCGCGAGCACGAGCTGCGCGCTGACTTGTGACACCATCTACGCCTCCTACTTCTCGTAACAGCTGTCAGTTTAGCCCAACGCCCTGAGCGAATGTGACCGGAAGATTTCGGCGCAAACTCACATGGCGTGGCGAGTAGGTCGGGCGCCGACGGGGCCGGCACCTGCCTTCTACTCCGAACGGCTACGTGGAGATTGTACGACGTTTTCCTGCGGCTTGGTAACAATTCTTTCACAATCTCGAACCGTTTTAGATAAAACGACCCGAATTGCCGAACGCTACGCAGGATGTTGCTGTCCGATATCCGGACAGCGCGCACAGGTCAGCAGTCAGGCATCGGCGCCGTCGGCCACCGGGCCGGCGGGAGCGGGCGATGTCGCAGAACGCACGCGTTCGTCCTGAGCATAATCGTCCCTAATCAGGCCATAACCGTCCTTGATCAGCGGGGCGTACCCGTCACCTCGCGGCGCACCCGGCGCATGACGGATCGAACGGTCCGTACCCAAACGCTTCTCCGCGCGCAACTGCGGGACTTCACGCAGGTCGTACGGCGTGGTCTGGTAGACCCAGTTCAGCCAGTTGCGCCACAACAAGTTCGCGTGGGCGCGCCAGCTGAACAAGGGCTCAAGCTTGGGGTCGTCGTGCGGGAAATAGTTCTCCGGGAACGGCACGTTGGTCAGCCCCTTGGCCATATCACGCTCGTATTCCTCGGCGAGTGTCATCTTGCCGTACTCCCAGTGGCCGAGCGCGAACACCTCGGAGAAGTCACGCGTCGCAATCAGTCCGGGGCCGGACTCCGGACCCCACGTGAGCACCTGGAGGTCGGGATTCGCCGCGATATCGCCCTCGTCCACACCGGCGAGCCGGGAATGCGGTTGCAGCGCGATTTCATCGAAACCGTTGGTCAAGAAGCAATACTCGTCCTGCAAATACTGCGGATAGACGCCGAACAGCTTCTGCGGCAACAGATGCTTGCGCACACCGTACCGGTAATGCAGGGCGCCCATCGCCCCCCAGCACAGATACATCGTCGAGAACACATGCGAGCCAGCCCAGTCAAGAATCTCCTTGAACTCGTCCCAGTAATCGACCTGGTCGAATTCCAGGTGCTCCACCGGCGCGCCCGTGACGACGAAGCCGTCGTAATAGTTGTCGCGGAACGCATCAAGGTTCTCGTAGAACTTGACCAGATGGTCGGCGCTGACGTGCTTGGACTCGTGGGTCGAGGTCTTCATGAGATCGACCTCGACCTGCAGCGGGGACTTCGAAATCAGCCGTAGCAGCTGGGTTTCGGTCTCGATTTTCTTCGGCATGAGATTCAAGATCACCAGGCGCAGCGGGCGCACACGCTGGCGCTCAGCTTCAGGTTTCTCCAGCGCGAAAATGCGCTCGGAGTCGAGGATGGCACGTGCGGGCAGGCCGCTTGGAATCTTGATAGGCATGATTCCATTATCGCCGCTGGGCTGATATGTGTTTGACGTCGGCTGAAATGTGACCGGATGGCGGGGTTTGGGGCGGGGTGCGGCAGGGCGAGGTGCGGTTACTGGCGGACGAGACTGGCGAGGCACGACCGCTGACTGCACAGCGGCAGATCATGTACCCAGGTCAGAGTGCGAGCCCATCTTCACACAACGACCCCCAACGCCGTACAACCAACCGATTCCAGCCGCCCATCCCGCCGCCATGTGAGCGAATCCTCACACAATGCCAGCGCCACTCCTCACACTGGCACCATTGCACGGTGGCGGATGGCCGACCCGCCCACGTCGAGTCATATGAGTCGCGTGGCACGTATCCTACGACACACACAACCTGCGGAATATCACCGCAAAAGCCCAAGCCCGCCGGCATCTGGCGAATTGTGCACGCCACGACATACACAACCCGCCGAACGCGGCCGGCAGTAACGCAAGACCACCAACATCCAACCGGCCACGCATGCCCGCGCATACACAATCGGCAGAACACGACCGTGAAAATCCCAAGCCCCCAGCAACTAGAACGTCACGCATGCCGCGACAAACGATTCTTGCGCAATGACTTTGGTAAAACAATGCTTCCACACGCGTACGGCTGAGCAAGCATGCCGCGACATACGCCAACCAACACCTCCCACGCGCGAACACACGACCAGGCAACCGGTAACCACCCAGCGCGCAACCATGCAAAATACCCGACCGTCGCCGCCAAGCAGCTTCCCCGCAATCCGCTGTGGGCTGAACGGCACGCCGATTTGACAATTCCCTGTCGTCCTATAAAGTAGATGACTGCTGCTTGAAGCAGCCGACGCGGGGTGGAGCAGCTCGGTAGCTCGCTGGGCTCATAACCCAGAGGTCCATGGTTCAAATCCATGCCCCGCTACCACATCAATGAAAACCGTGATTCGACATTCGTCGGTCACGGTTTTTGTGTACCCGGCCATTCTCACCGTCCGATGCATTCAGTCAGCGCTCGTCCGCGACGCCAGACCGACACCCCGGCAACGCAAACCGCCGAGTACGGATGTTACCGGCTCGTCATGGGAAGACATCTCAGGCAAACCGACAAACAGACAAAGAGACAACACAGCAAAGAGAAGCAATACGAAGAGGGGATATCAATGCGCATCTCGCAACCGTTGCAGCCCATGGCACCGCTGATTGTGCTCGCACTCGGGTCGCTGTCGATCGTATCGCTCGCGCAAGGCATCGTTTCCTTGACTTCGGGCGCGAACATCCCAAGCATCACGGAAGTCATCGCCGGTCTGATCGGCATCGCGCTGAGCGTGTGGATCATCGCCGCGATGCGGGCGACGCGTGCTCAAGACGAAGAAGACGACGAGGATGATAAGGACGACGAATCCGAGGAGATCAACGGCAGAAACCTTCAGAGCAGCAGTGCCGATTCACGAGTCGTCGAATAATCATCGCGACTATCGATTGCTTCGAAGGCCTTTCGAATCCAAGGGCATTGCCACTGCATCGAAAGCGGAATAAGCCGAAGACATCGCCGCCAATCCCGGCAGACGTTGCACCAGAAGGCGTGACGGGGCGTTCATGGCGGAATCGCCACGCAGTTGGATTGCCGGTTGCATCCGTCAACGCGACGGAGCGTTCATGGCTGAATCGCCACGCCAGTCGGATTGCCGATTGCGCCCACAGGCGTGTCCGGCGCATTCCGCTCAAGCCGAAGTGGACTGCGCGGATGATGGCTGCACTCGTAGGTGTGCCGGGGTGTTCTGTTCTGGACGAGCGGACTGCGCGGGTGACGGTCGTATCCGTAAACGAGTCGGGGCACTGGACTTGGACCTACCGACGACCCGACGCGCCCGCCCATAGGGCTGCCGATGCGGCGGTGCCAACCCGCTGCGCGAGCGCCGACGATTGAACTGGCCGATTCAAGACGCCACGACGCCAGCGTCACAGCCTGCGTTATCATTGACGTCAAACGTTTGACGTAATCGGGGGCCGGACACATTTCAAGGCACCCGTCCACGCCATGCGCGAAGGAGTACCGCGGCATCGGCCCTGAGGCATCCCTTCACACACTTTCCGCCCATACCGGCGCGAAAACCGCAAACGCCCAAGCCTGCGGCAAACCAGCAATCACACCAGAAACCAGGAATCCGACCCAGATGGCATCACAACAACACCAAGAGCAGAGCGCGTCCGGCAGCAGGCCACCCGCATCCGCGACCGAATCCGCATCCTCCGCGAACCAATCGGCATCGGCAGCCCCGGTCACCCAAGCGGTCGACAAAAGCGACGCCGGTTACGCGAAAGACCTCAAACCGCGCCACATCCAGATGATCGCCATCGGCGGCTCGATTGGCACCGGCCTGTTCCTCGGCGCGGGCGGACGTCTCGCTCAAGGCGGCGCCGGCCTGACCATCGCATATGCGGTGTGCGGCATCTTCGCGTTCCTCATGGTCCGCGCGCTCGGCGAACTGGCGATTCGCCGCCCGTCCTCCGGTGCGTTCGTGTCCTACGCACGCGAATTCCTCGGTGAGAAAGGCGCATATATCACCGGCTGGTTGTTCTTCCTCGACTGGTCCACTACCGTCATGGCCGATATCACCGCGGTCGCGCTCTACTTCCACTACTGGCAGGCGTTCAAGGCCGTGCCGCAATGGGTGCTTGCCCTGTGCGCGCTCGCCGCGGTGTTCGCGCTGAACATGCTGAGCGTCAAGGCCTTCGGCGAGGCCGAATTCTGGTTCGCTGCCATCAAGGTGTTCACAATCCTCGCGTTCATGGCTATCGCGATTTGGGCGATCATCACCGGAGCTCAGGTCGGGCAATACCACGCCGGCATACACAACATCACCGACCACGGCGGATTCTTCCCCGAAGGCATCGCCCCGGTGTTCGCGCTGACACTCGGCGTGGTCTTCGCGTTCGGCGGCACCGAGATGGTGGGCGTCGCGGCAGGCGAAGCGAAAGAAGCCCAGCAGGTGCTTCCGAAGGCCATCAATTCGATGATTGTGCGCATTTTCGGCTTCTACGTAGGCTCGGTCATTCTCATGGCCCTCGTGCTGCCGTATACCGCGTATTCGTCGAACGAATCACCGTTCGTCACTTTCTTCTCCGGCATCGGCATTCCCCACGCCGGCGACGTGATCCAAGTCGTGGTGTTGACCGCCGCGCTGTCGTCCCTCAACGCCGGTCTGTACGCGACCGGCCGCACGCTGCGTTCGCTGGCAATCGCGGGTTCCGGCCCGAAATTCGCAGCCCGCATGAACAAGAACCATATCCCGTACGGCGGCATCATCATCACGTCGGCACTCGGCCTGATTGGCGTGGTCCTCAACGCAGTGCTGCCCGCCAACGCCTTCGATATCATTATGAATCTCGCCGGCATCGGCATCGCCGGCACGTGGTCGTCAATCCTCGTCACTCATCTCGCGTTCCTCAAACGCGTCAAGGCGGGCAAGGAGCAACGCCCCGCCTACCGGATGCCGGGAGCACCGTTCACGGATTATCTGGCACTGGCGTTCTTCGCCATCGTGGTCATCTCGAATCTCACGAGCGCGTCCGGCAGGTGGACACTTGCGCTGTTCGCCGTCGTCGTGGTTGCGATGATTATCGGCTGGTACGCGGTGCGCGGGCGGATTGACGGCAGCCTGATGGACGAGATTCTCGACAATGACGAGGATGAGGATTCCATCGAGGAGCTCAGCGACGATTTCGCCGCCGCCTGACACAGCGAATCCGCGATATTCACGATATTCACAGCACTCGCGATACTGGAATCGGCAACGGCCAAGCAACAAGTACAAGGAGACAGGATGCGCATTCATATCACGTACACTGGCGGCACCATCGGCATGATCGAATCCGACCACGGGCTCGTTCCCGGCGCCGACATGCGCGGATGGCTGCGCCGCCTGCTCGGGGAAAGCGACGAGCTGCACGATGGGGATGTCACCTTCACCGAACTTGACCCGCTGATTGACTCGTCGAACGCGACCCCCGACAACTGGCAGACGATGATCGACGACCTGTGGGCCCACCGCGACGAGGCCGACGCGTTCGTCGTGCTGCACGGCACCGACACGATGAGCTACTCCGCCGCGGCACTGTCCTACGCGCTCACCGGTTTCGGCAAGCCGGTGATTTTCACGGGTTCCCAGCATCCGCTCGGCAAGATTGAATCCGACGCGACTGCGAACGTGACTGGCGCGCTCAACGCGGCGTTGAGCGGCCACGCGAAAGGCGTCTCACTGTTCTTCGGGCATCACCTGTTCGCCGGCAACCGCGTGACGAAAGCCTCGAGCTGGGCGTTCGAAGGCTTCTGCTCGCCGTCCACCGGCACGATCGCCTGCACAGGCACGCCCTGGCAATGGGAGTCTTTCGACAATCCGGGCGAGGGTTGGACGAACCCGAAACCGTATGCACGGCATGATGTGGCTGTTATCGACACCGTCCCCGGCATGAGCGCCAAGCGGCTCGCCGCCATGCTCGCTCCCCGGCCTGAAGCTGTATTGCTGCGCGCATACGGCGTCGGGAACATCCCCAGCCTCGAGCCGGGATTCGCGGACGTCATCGCGGGCACGCTCGACGCCGGAGTCCCGGTGATTGTCGCCTCGCAATGCGAACAGGCGAATGTGCTACTCGGACGGTATGAGACCGGGGACGCCATCGCGAAAGCCGGCGCGGTCGGCACCGGCGATATGACGCTCGAAGCCGCATACGCGAAGATCATCTTCCTGCTGTCCCAAGGATTGGGCGGTGCCGAGCTGTCCGCATGGATGGGCCGCTCCATCGCCGGCGAAATCACCCTGGAAAGCAACTGAGCACCCTCCCTCACTCCTGTTTCTGACGACACTGACATGTCACTCAGTGTCGTCAGACCCTTCTGCCGACGCTCACCACACGCTCAGCGTCGGCAGGAGCAGGGGCGCACAGCAAGCACGACGGAAATCAGCAATGCGGACGGAACGACGGCTAAACTTCAGGGAAATTCCGATATTCCCCGCTTGTCAATCATGCACTGGTAACGATTTCGCTCATACAATGGCGGTATGAGCGAAGATACAAAGACAAGAAAGACCGCTGCAACGACGACAGCCACAACAGCAACAACAACCAAAACAGCATCAAGCACCCGCACCGCCGCGACACGCAAGCGCACGACACGACGCAAAACCGCAGCCGCCACCGCCAAGACCTCCGCGGTGACCTCGGCACGCACCGCCGCCGCCGGATTCGGCCGCGTCGCAATCTATGACACCACCCCGCACGGCGAAACGACCCCACGCGTCGAACTCGGCGAACAATTCCATGTCAGCGCACAACTCGCTGCCGAACAAGGGCTCGTGCTCTCCGCCGCTGCAATCGTGCGCAATCCGCGCGGCAAGGAAACCCAGCGCCGCGCGATGACCTGCACCAACCCCGGCCTGAGCCGCTGGGAAGTCGACGTGCAGGCCGGCGAGCCGAGCGACGCCCGCCCGTGGCAGTCCGGCTGGTCGGCGGTCAAACGTCAGCTGGGCGATTGGACGGTCAGCATTGAGGCGTGGCTCGACCCGTACGCCGCATGGTTCGAGCAGGCACGCAAGGCCGTCGACGCCCGAGAAGACGTAGAGAACGCGCTCGACGCAGGCGCCACCCTGTTGCGCCGCTAGGCTTCGACCCGTGACGCACACCTGACCGCCGGCGAGCGCAGCACGCTGAAGAAAGCCGCCGACACGCTGGATGATCGCAAACTGTCGGTTGCCGAGCGCTTCGCCGCCGCCACCAGTGACGATGTCGCCGCCCTGCATGAGGCCAAGCCGCTGCGCGATGGCGTATCCGAAGGCGAGCCTCGTATGTTTCACGTGGAACGCCCGGGATTCAGTTTCACCGCTTGGTATGATTTCTTCCCCCGCTCGGAAGGTGCCGCGGATGATGACGCGGCCGGTTTCACACGCCCCGGCACGCTCGCCACTGCCGTATCCGGCCTTGAACGCGCCGCTGCCGAAGGTTTTGACACGGTGTGTCTGCCGCCGATCAGCCCGATCGGCGTGACCGGACGTCGCGGCCGCAACGGCGTCGCCCATGCCGGTGCCCATGACCCAGGCTCCCCATACGCTGTCGGCTCGGCTGACGGCGCCGCCGACAGTGTGGATCCGTCGCTCGGCACGATGGATGCTGTCCGCGCGTTCACCGCGAAAGCCCATGACCTGGGTCTTGAAGTAGCGCTTGACGTGTCGATGTTCGTGTCGCCGGATAATCCCTGGATCGCCGAACACCCTCAGTGGGTGCGCCGCAAGGCTGACGGCACGCCTGCCGATCCGCTCGATTCCTTCGACCCGCAATCGGAGCGCGAGGATATGGTCCCGCTGGACTTCGATGCCGATCCGGACGGCATCGTCAAGGCGATCGTCCACACCTTGGACGTGTGGGCGAAAGCCGGAGTGACGGCGTTCCGCGCGGTCGAACCGTACCGTTGGCCGGCGCAGGCGTGGCAGCGGATCATCGAACAGACCCGGCACGCGCACCCGGAAGTGCTGTTCCTCGCTGAATCCTTCACCGCGCCCGCGATGATGGGCGCGCTGAGCCGCGCCGGCTTCACCCAGTCGGACTGCTACTTCCCATGGCGCAACACCAAGCGCGAGCTTGAAGAGTACCTGTTTGAGGCGAACAGCGACGCCGCATACACGCAGCATGACACGTTCTGGCCGTCCACGCACCGCATTCTTACCGATTATCTGCGCGACAACGGCATCGCCGGCTACGCGATCCGCGCAGTGCTCGCAGCGATGGGCGTGCCGAGCTGGGGTATCGCCAGCGGCTACGAACTGGTGGAAAACAAGCAGCAGCCGGGCACACAGGCCCCTGAGAATCCCGAGGAATACGAAATCCGCGTGCGCGACTGGAGCGAGGCCGGCAAGTACGGCACCGCCAAGCTGCTCACCTCACTCAACGCGATCCGCAGGCGCCACTCGGCGGCCCGCAGCTACCACAATCTGACGATCCTGGACAGCTCGGACGCGAACATCCTCGCGTTCGCCCGCCACACGCCCGCCGACCTGACCGCAGACGGCAAGCCGGACACGCTGATTGTGGTCGTGAACCTCGACGGCCATGAGGCTCACCAGTCCATGATTCGCCTCGACCCGGCCGCGTTCGGCCTGCCCGCCGGCGAGCCGTTCACCGTGGCCGACGAGCTGACCGGCCGCACCTTCACCTGGACGAACGACAATTATGTCTCGCTCGCCCCGTGGGCCGATGTCGCGCACGTGCTGAGCGTCAAGCGGTAGTTTTTCCCGAATCCCGATACTCGGTACCCTGCACGATCCACATCACGTGGCATACGTGCCGGGTACCGAGTATCCTGAATAACGGAAATCCTGTTGTCTATCAAGGAGATTCGAAATGGCAGAAACCTTCAATGTCGTCGTGGAGATCCCGCGCGGTTCCAAGAACAAGTATGAAGTGGACCATGAGACCGGTCGCGTCTTCCTGGATCGTACGCTGTTCACCGCCATGGGCTACCCGGATGACTACGGCTACATCGACGGCACGCTGGGCGAGGACGGCGATCCGCTCGACGCGCTCGTGATGATCCCGAATTCCGTGTTCCCGGGCTGCGTGGTCGAGTGCCGCGCTGTCGGCCTGTACCACATGGTCGACGAGGCCGGCGGCGACGACAAGGTGCTGTGCGTGCCCGCCGACGTGCGTTTCGACGACATCAAGGACATCGACGATGTCAACGAGTATCACAAGGCCGAAATCAAGCACTTCTTCGAGCAGTACAAGGCTCTGGAGCCGGGCAAGGAAGTCAAGCCGGGTGATTTCTGGGCCGGCGTCGACAAGGCCGAGGCCGAGATCAAGGCCGCGCGCGAACGTCTCGCCGCTTCCGAAGCCAAGTGACACATACGTACGGTTCGGTTTTCGGCTTGAAGCCCAGTGATTGATAGCGATCGCCTAGGCATCCGCCGAACCGAGCTGTGCACATTGCCGATGCGAAGGGGCCGTCCCGATTGGGGGCGGTCCCTTTCGTTTGCACGGGCTGTATGGGCTGTATGAGCGGCGTGCGCCGAGCAATCGGCGTTACCCGCGTTGCTCACGTGTCCGGTGTGCTCGGTTTCTTGGCGTTGCCCAGCGTGCCAGACGTAGTCCGCGGCTTGTCTTTCGGCGGCGAGCGACTATACTTGGGCGGGTAATTTCGACATGCGAACAGATTCATGGGAATTCAAAGCCGCACCTACGCCGGCAGTCGCCGTGTCGGACCGTAAGGCGTAGGCGGCAATCCGTCGAGGCCCATCCGCGCCGCGGATGAACCATGATTGACTATGACATCAAGCACCTCCGTTGTGGGAATTCTTCTTATCGCAGTATCCCTGTCCATGGACGCGTTCGCCGTGTCCATCGGCAAGGGCCTGACCGTGCGCCGGGTGCGCCCGCTGGACGCCTTCAAAACCGCCCTATGGTTCGGCGGATTCCAGGCGCTGTTCCCGTTGCTCGGCTATCTGGTGGCGGGCACGTTCAGCGGGTATGTGACGGCGGTGGACCACTGGATCATCTTCGGATTGCTCGCGCTGATCGGCGGCAATATGATT
Organism: Bifidobacterium thermacidophilum subsp. thermacidophilum DSM 15837; assembly: GCF_000426425.1. Lineage (NCBI taxonomy): Bacteria > Bacillati > Actinomycetota > Actinomycetes > Bifidobacteriales > Bifidobacteriaceae > Bifidobacterium > Bifidobacterium thermacidophilum. The sequence goes on along the minus strand of NZ_AUFI01000006.1, from coordinate 43,694 downwards.
CGCGAGGCGTTCGAGGAGGATGACGAGAACGCGCGCGAGACACCGCAGTTCGACTGGCGGCACATGCTGCCGCTCGCCATCGCGTGCAGCATCGACGCGTTCGCGATCGGGGTGAGTTTCGCATTCATGAAGGTGAACATCCTGTGGTCGGTGCTGATCATCGGCGTGGTGACCGGCGCGTTCTCCGCCGCCGGCCTGCATATCGGCCACGCCTTCGGCGCACGATGGCAGAAACCAGCACAGATTGCGGGCGGCGTAATCCTCATCCTTATTGGCATCAAGGTGTTGCTCGAGCATCTCGGCGTCATCGCCTGGTAGCGGCGGGCAGCGACCGGTGGCATGGGCCGGGCGGACGGCGCGACCGGCGGCATTCCCAACCGGCATCGGCCGATAGCGCACCATCTCAGAGTTCCCGACCGACACCGCGCACAGCATATCCGAGATCGCACGCTTCTTGCCACAGGTTGCCGCAACTACACCCCCAATCGCACGACGCTGCGGCACACTCCACCCGGGATATCCAAGAAACCATCGCATCGCCCGTACGCCGGGGCAGCGACCGCGCAGCCTCCGGCATATAGGGCCGCATCTACGTAATCCTGCCCGAAATAGCACTGCAACTATGGGAATCCGCCCCGAGGATATCCCAGCGACACCCCGGGAACGGCGAATTGCGAACCCATCTCAGGCTAGCCACAACCGCCACACGCAGGAACCCCGAAGCCCCATCGCATCATTGGGTTCCTGCAGCCGAACAGCGCGAAAAAGTCAGTCCACAAATATCGGACCATACTGGCACAGCAGCAATGCCAGCGTCGCGGCGAACGCCACCAGTCCAAGCAGCATCACCGGCAGCAGGGCAATCCCGACCCACGGGGCCGGTACGGCCGGATCCGGATCAAAATCCTTGAGCCAGAACCGCGAGGCGATCACCATCAGCACCATGAGCGCCAACGCAATCACACTCACCACAATGGCAGCCCAGGTTCCCGGCCCCGTGAACGATACACAGGACGCCGAGACCACCACGAACAGCCAGCCGGGCATACTCGCCATCGCCACCACGCCGGTCAGGCTCTGCGAGAGCGAGCGCAGCAGATCGGTACGCTCTTTGCGTGCCATCTGGCGGGCGAAACCGATAACCGTGAACAGCGCAAGCAGCATGACATACACGCACGCCCAGTGAATCAGCGGGGTCGCGGCAATCGTCAACGCATCGTTCGCGACCATCGTCGGATACAGTGTCCCGCTGCCGAATGCATTGAGCGCAAACACCAGCGAAATCAAACCTGCGAGCACGCCAAGCACACGATCAGTCCAAGTGCCGCGGAACGGCCAGAAAATCGTGAACGCCGCCATCGCCGCAACGCACAGCGGCACTTCGAGGAACAGGACAAACTGGCCGAGCAGGCTGGCACCGACAAGCAGCACAAGCGCGATAACCTGCACGGCGAGTACGCCACGGTACGGACGGTGCGGGCGGGTGCTGTCGGGTTGTGTCTGCTCTACCATATCTATTCCTTCCGCCGACGGATGTTCCTGCCGTGGCACGGCGTCATGTGTCATCGTCATGCAACCGGGTGGCCCACAATGTTATCGGCATGTTACCGGCATGTGACGTCATGACGGAGTCCTTACTCATTGTAGCCGCGCGCTTGCCCATTCTCCGCCATATGGAAGCACCGCCCTTGAATGTCCTGATTGCCATAACATTACAGCTGTAAACTGTGTGAAAACCGTAATTCGACCGGAGGGCTGCAACATGACTGATTTGACGTTGATGACCTCTGCCAGTGACCCCGCATCCGTATTGCCGTCGCTCGCGCTGCTTTCTCACAGGGTGCGCGTGCTGCCGATGGATGCGGCGAGTCTGGTGAAGATGCCGGAAAGCACCGTCTTGTTCCTCGACGCCAGGGACGATCTCGCCACTGCAAAGACCCTGTGCCGGCTGATTCACGCCTCCGGCCTGTCTACGCCGATCGTGCTGATTCTCACCGAGGGCGGATTCACTGTCGTCAACTCGCAGTGGGGCATCGCCGACGTCGTCGTCGCCAACGCCTCCCCCGCCGAGGTCGAAGGTCGTTTGCGGCTGGTCACGGAACGTGGCAACATGCCGTCGGGCGTCCAGTCCAATGCGGTCGGGGCACAGGACACCGACGGGCTGATCCGTTGCGGCGACTTGGTCGTCGACACCAATGGATATACGGCAAGTCTGCACGGACACCCGATTGATTTGGCTTACAAGGAATTCGAACTGCTCAAATATCTGGTCCAGCACCCCGGACGCGTGTTCACCCGCGCGCAGCTGTTGCAGGAAGTGTGGGGGTACGACTACTACGGCGGCACGCGAACCGTGGATGTTCACGTGCGACGTCTGCGTGCCAAGCTCGGCGGCGAATACGAGCATGTCATCGGTACGGTGCGCAACGTCGGCTACCGTTTCGACCCGCCGGAAGACGACAAGGACGACAGCGCCGCCCGCGCGAACGCTTCCCAGGGCTGATTTTTGGTTGATTCGGGTTGACTCAAACCGCCATCCTATGAGCCCATCCTCACATAATGGCACCCGAAACAGGTCAATCAGCCGATTCCAACCATCTGAACCGCCATCCTGCGAGCCAATCCTCACACAATGCCGTCACCGTCACCTCACCAACGTCCGCCGCATCAGCAATTCGCCATTGGCATACAACCCGCGGTTGGTCGGATGCCCGCTGTGCCTTATCATGCGGGTATGGCCAGCGAAAGCAAACGACACCGCATCGAGCGCATGCATGACGAGTACCGAATCCTATGCGAGGAGTTCCCCGCCCCTGCGTGCGCGCTGCATTTCACAAACCCTTTCGAGCTGCTGACCGCGACGATTCTGAGTGCCCAAACCACCGACAAACGGGTGAATACAGTCACGCCCTCGCTGTTCTCGCGCTACCCCGGACCGGCCGAACTTGCCGCCGCACGGGTGGAGGATGTCGAGGATATCATCCGGCCATTGGGCTTCTACCACGCCAAATCCCGCAATATCGTCGCGATGGCGCATGACGTGCACGAACGGTTCGGCGACACCGTCCCGCACACCATGGACGAGCTGACATCACTGCCCGGTGTCGGGCGGAAAACCGCGAATGTGGTGCTCGGCAACGCGTTCGGCGTGCCGGGCTTCCCCGTCGACACGCATGTGATCCGCGTGACCGGCCGCCTACGCTGGCGCACCGATTGGCGCAGCACACACCCCGACCCGGTACATATCGAACGCGAAATCACCGCGTGCTTCCCGCCCGAGGAGTGGACCAACCTGTCGCACCGGCTGATCCTGCACGGCCGGGCGACATGCCACGCGCGCAAACCCGACTGCGCCGCCTGCCCCCTCAACGACACTTGCCCCAGCGCCGGCCTCTTCGGGTGACCTTAGCCGCCGGAGGCTCAGCCGCAGCAGCATGACAGCCGGAACCTTGCTCCAGCCGTTACCCAGGTATATGCTATAAAACACGCGTGGAAAACAAGGCATGTGGTGAGTCTTCTACCCTGCAATTTGCGGAAAGATACTGATATGAACAAAGTAGTCTTCGGGTTTACCCAAGTTTCATTGGCCTTACTGACAGCCTGCTTCACTTGGCTCTGCTGCGATACGTTCACTCCTGCACTGTTTGTGGGATGGGATGCCATTTCCAATCTCGAGCCGCTGGTCAACACGGCCATCATTATCACCGCGATATGTCTGCTTGTGGCGGTCGAATCCGTTAATGCGGCGCTGTATTCAATGCATTCATCGCGTTCGACCGCCAACCCCAGCACATCCAGCCCCCAAACCGCCACCGAGGGCAATGTCCGGGGAACCTGTGTTCGCGGCGCCTTGACCGTTGCGGCGATATCCATGCTCGTGCAAGCCGCCGCGAGCGTTGTTCTGTTCATAATATTCTGGGCATGTTCCGGCCTGATGCACCCGTCACTTGTCCTCGCCGAACTATTGATGCTTGTCTGGTCCTTGGGCACCGCTGCCCTGTTCTCAGCAGCGCGCGACAAGCGAGTCGGGTGACAGGAACACTCAGATAGACGACCGAAAGACCGCCAGAAGACCGACGCCGTCCGATCGAAGGGGGTATGCGCGGACGACACATCGGCGGGGTTCGCGGTAGACTCGAATCATGACGAAGAAGCAGCAGGGAGAGCTCAGACGGTGGATTGCGTTCAGCGCTATCGTCATCGCCCTGTTCGCACTGATCATGCTCGGCAAGTCCATCGCGGAACGTAGCGGGGTTCTTGACGACACCGGGCTGATCGGCTCTGATTCAACCATCGACGTCGGCCTCATCGACGCCCCGAAATCATTGGATATTCGCACCGAACAAGGCACCGCCGTCGAACAGGCCTTGCTCGGCAACGTCTACGAGACGCTTATCGGACGCGATGAGAACAACAAACTCATCCCCTCGCTCGCCAACAGCTGGTCCACGTCCAAGGACGGGCGGACCGTGACCCTCCATCTGCGCGGCAACGCGACATTTTCCAACGGTGACGCGCTCGACGCCGACGATGTCGTCTGGTCGTTCAACCAAATCATCAGCAAGAAATACGTAGGCTACGAGCGCCTCGGGTCCGTCGCCTCCGTGTCCGCAGACGACTCCAGCACAGTGGTGTTGACGCTGCGCGAGCCTGACGCGACATTGCTACGCGCGCTGTCAGGACGCGCCGGCATCGTCTACGACAGCACAGCGGATCTCGATTACACCACGCAAGCACTCGGTTCCGGCCCGTTCATCGTCGGGCGGACATACAAGCAGGGTTCCACCATCACCCTGCAACGCAACGATCGGTATTGGGACAGTAAGAAAGCGGCGAGCGCCCAAGTCACCTTGCACTACTATGGCGACGAATCCTCGCTGCTCGAAGCCGCTGCCGAAGGCAAAGTGGAGCTCGCGCTGCCGCTGGAGCATACCAGCATCGCGGATATCGGCAAACGCACCGGAATGAAAGCAGTCCAAGGTTCCAGCACATCCAAAGTGATGCTCGTCTTCAATTGCGGCACGGACTCACCGATGTCGGATTTGCGTACCCGCCAATCGTTCCGCTATCTGATTGACACCGCCGCTGTGGCGTCCTCGGCGACAGACGCGAAACAGGCGCTCGGCGGCCCGATCGGCCCGCTGGAACCCGGCTATGAGGATCTGACGGGAGTCTACCCGCATGACCAAGCGAAGGCCGCGCAGATGCTCACCTATTATTCAACCCGGTATTTCGGCGATCTGACCTTCCTCGTACCTCAGGAATATCAGGCGCTCGGCGCGCAAATCAACGACTATCTCAAGCAGGGCACGTCGAATCTGACGGCTATCAATCCTGATATGCAGGTGGTCGATGACGCGACGCTGAGCCAGCGGTTGAAGAGCGGCGATTTCAAGATCGCGCTGGTTTCGGTCGACGGCACCGACAACGTGGACCTGTTCAACGGCGTGGACAACACCCTGCAATACCAGAACGGCGCGGCCCAGCAGGAATACCAGCAGGCGGTCACATCGACGAACGCCACCGACTACGCCACGCATATGGCAACGTTCGCACGCACGGTCAGCCAGGACGCTGCCGCAGCATGGCTGTACGAGCGGGGTATCAACATCGCGGTCAACCCGAAGCTGAGCGGATACCCGGTGAATCTGACCGACGAAATCCTCCCTCTCGAGGACCTCGCGTTGAAGAAGCACTGACCGGCGTCCGGCAGTTGTCAGCGTCGGCGTCGGTACCCGTCGCTAGCCGTAGCCCGCCATCATCAACCGCGATCTGCCATCAACCGGAACCCATCATCAGCCGCCATTTGCCCGCAACCGACGCGAGCCGAACGGCACCGGCGCGAAACCCGTCTTCCTGCCCGAAAGCCCGCTCCCCTGTTGTCATAATCGCTCCCTAAACTAGCGGTTATGACTGATCAGGACAATACCATCACCGCGAACCTGACCCCGCTGCCTGACAAGGTCGGCGTCGACGGGCTCGAAGACAAGTGGCGCAAGACGTGGGACGAATCCGGCGTCTATAAATTCCGCAATACACGCGACCGCAAGGCCGTCTATTCGATTGACACCCCGCCGCCCACCGTGTCCGGCCATCTGCATGTCGGCCACGTCTTCTCCTACACGCACACCGATATCATCGCCCGCTTCAAGCGCATGCAGGGCTTCGACGTCTTTTATCCGATGGGTTGGGACGACAACGGCCTGCCTACCGAGCGCCGCGTGCAGAACTATTACGGTGTGCGCGTGGACACGTCCCTGAAGTACGATCCTGATTTCAAGCCGCCATTTGAAGGCACCGACGGCAAGAAGATCAACGCGAAGGACCAGGTGCCGGTCAGCCGCAAGAACTTCATCGAACTGTGCGAGCGCCTCACCAAGGAGGACGAGAAGCAGTTCGAGGAGCTGTGGCGGTCGCTCGGCCTGTCAATCGACTGGTTGCAGACCTACCACACGATCGGCGAGCATCCGCAGCGCGTGGCGCAGAAGGCGTTCCTGCGTAATCTCGCTCGCGGCGAAGCCTATCAGAAGGACGCGCCGGGCCTGTGGGACGTGACCTTCCAGACCGCGGTCGCCCAAGCCGAGCTGGAAAGCCGCGAATACCCCGGCTTCTACCACAAGATCGCGTTCCGTTTCGAAGACGGCACCCCGATTTACATCGAGACCACCCGTCCGGAACTGCTCGCCGCCTGCGGCGCGCTCATCGCCAACCCAGAAGACGACCGCTATAAGCAGTATTTCGGCCAGTACGTCTACTCCCCGCTGTTCAAGGTCAAGGTGCCGATTCTCGCGCATCCGGCGGCCGAAATGGACAAGGGCGCGGGCATCGCGATGTGCTGCACCTTCGGTGACGTGACCGACGTCGAATGGTGGCGTGACCTGAAGCTGCCGACCCGCCCGATTATCCAGCGCAACGGCCGCATCATTATGAGCGTGCCGGATTGGATCGAGGACCCGCAGGGCCGTGCGATCTTCGAAGAGACCGAGGGCAAGACCACGTTCTCCGCCCGCAAGATCATCGTCGACCACCTGCGCGAATCCGGCGATATGGACGGCGAGCCGAAGCCCACCACCCGTATGACGAACTTCTACGAGAAGGGCGACAAGCCGCTCGAAATCGTCACTTCCCGCCAGTGGTACCTGAAGAACGGCGGCACCGACAAGAAGCTCAACGCCGAACTCATTGAGCGCGGCAACGAGCTCAACTTCCACCCGGACTTCATGCACGTGCGCTACGACAACTGGGTCAATGGCCTCAACGGCGACTGGCTGATTTCCCGCCAGCGCTTCTTCGGTGTGCCGTTCCCGCTGTGGTATCCGCTTGACGCCAACGGCGAGCCGAATTACGAGCATCCGCTCACCCCGCGCGAGGACCAGCTGCCGATCGACCCGACCAACGACGTGCCGGAAGGCTACGACGAGTCCCAGCGTGACCAGCCGAACGGCTTCACCGCCGAGAAGGACATCATGGACACGTGGGCAACCTCGTCCCTGACCCCGCAGATTGTGACCCACTGGGCCGAGCCGGGCGAGGAGAATGAGGCACTGTTCAAGGCCACGTTCCCGATGGATCTGCGTCCGCAGGGTCAGGACATCATCCGCACCTGGCTGTTCAGCTCCATCGACCGCGCGCATCTTGAGAACCATTGCCTGCCGTGGGCGAACGCCACGCTGTCCGGCTGGATTCTCGACCCGGATCACAAGAAGATGTCGAAGTCCAAGGGCAACGTCGTCGTGCCGAACAAGCCGATCAAGCAGTTCGGCGCGGACGCCGTGCGTTACTGGGCCGCTTCCGCGCGCCTCGGTCTGGACGCCACGTATGACGAAGGGCAGATGAAGATCGGTCGCCGTCTGGCCATCAAGCTGCTCAACGCCACCAAGTTCGCACTGGCCATCGGCCGTGAGGACGAAAACCATCATGTCGGCTCCCCTGCCGTCGCGCATTGGGATCCGGCCGACGTGACCGAGCCGCTGGATCGCGCGGTCATGGCCAAGATGGCGCTTGTGATCCGCCAGGCGACGAACGCGCTGAACTCCTACGAGCATTCGAAAGCGCTCGAAGTCATCGAAAGCTTCTTCTGGCAGTTCTGCGACGATTATATCGAGCTGGTGAAGAACCGTGCATACGGCACGGCCGATTCGACGGGCAAGACCCCGAGTGAGGCGGCGGTCAAGTCCGCGCGCACCACGCTGGGCCTGGGCCTGGACACCTTCGCCCGTCTGCTGGCCCCGTACCTGCCGTACGCGACCGAAGAGGTGTGGTCCTGGATGCACGCGGGCGAAGGCTCGGTGCACCGCGCCGCATGGCCGAAGCCGGAACCGTATGAGCATGCCGCGTTTAAGGTCTCCCCGGACGTGCTCACCTATGCCGGCGAGGCGTTGGCCGCGCTGCGCAAGATCAAGTCCGAGGCGAAGGTCTCGATGAAGACGCCGATCCTGTCTGTCACGCTTGACGCGGTGGACGATGCAGCCGATTCCATCAAGTCCACGCTGGGCGACATCGCCGAGGCCGGACGCGTGGTCGGCAATATCACGCTGGTACGTGCCGGTGCCGCCATCAAGGCCGTAAAGCAGTCTGCGGCGGCTGCCAAGAGCGCTGCCGAGGACGCGAAGAACGAAGCCGATGCTGCGGTCGCCGTCATCGTCAAGGACAGCGAGCTCGGTGAGCCGCCCGCCAAGAAGCCACGCAAGTAAGCGCTGACGCTTCCCACGTCCTTGCCCATAAACTGGTTACGCTGAGCCCCCGCCCGGCGTAACCAGTTTGTATTTCTACCCAAACTAGCTATGCAACCGAGGCTCCCAGAGTAACCAGTTTGGGTAACATCACAGGGTGGTGACGGTTACCGGTGGGGTTTGGCGGATCAGAGTTCGTCGGTGACCATCAGGAAGCGGGCACCGGCGGTGTGCGTGTTGACCGGGGTGACGACGTCCCGCGAGGTCCCTTCACGTCCGATGCGTGAGGCCTCAAGAGCCCCGACTGAAGATTGCGCGTCGACAGGAGCCACAACCTTGGCTTTGGCGGCACGCGCCTCGTCAATCGCCCGCTTTAACGCAGACGATGCGGACGCCCCGTCCGGCGCCAACGTATCCACGGCATTCTTAATGATTTCGGCTGCCGTTTCCACGGCCACCACATCATTGACCGTCCCCGACATATCTGCCTCAATACCATGCGATTGCCGACCTGCGAGGCCATACAACGAACGCGTGGATGCAAGCGGGGCAGCAGGCGCAGCGTTGCCGGCACCATCAGCAGCCTTATCGTCAGCACGCACCCCGGCACCCGACTGCAAGGCATAAGCCGTCAAACCGTTCGCCGACACTGTCTTCCAATCCGCCTCCGCGCTTTTTGACGCACCGGACACATCACCAGTAGCGGATTTGGCGACCAGCGCAGCCAGCGTGAGCAGCATCTTGCCCTGCCCCTCACGGGCTTTCGCCGCAGCCATCGTATCCAGTGCGGCCTGAACTTTCTGATTGTCGGCCTTGAGGTTCTTGTTCGAAGCGAATTCGTCGTTCGTCTGCTTAATCGCCTGCTGCGCGTACGTAGATGCACCCGACGCCGTGCCTCCGGTCATCTTGCTCAGATGCCGCGTATACGCGTCGGTATAGGCCATCGAAAACGGAATCATCGCATCGTGCATCATCTTCTGGCCGGTCTTGAAATCCTTGGCCGCACGTGAGGTCTGAGAAGCCGCCTGGCGTTTGAGATCGGCCGCCAAGCCAGTCGTTCCGCGCAATTCGATTTGCCGGATGGTGTCGTCAATCGCGTCGGCCGCGCCCTGATGTGCCCGCGCGGCACTGCGGTCATTGGTCGCATTGGAGATATCGGCGACAGCCCGCGCAACCGGAGTGTCGCTGTTCAATTCGCCCGCCGTGCCAAGCAGCGCGCTCATCTGCGTACTGTCACCGATTGAGCCGCTCAAATGCCCGGTGTACGAGGTCACATACGCGGCCATGTAATCATGGAAGGCCTGCTGGTATGCCGGGTCCGCAGCGGCGATAGCGCTTTTCGCCTTGTCGCGTTCTGCGTCGCGCATCGCTTTGAGCCGGTTGAGCAACTTGGTATCGTGTTTGCCGCCGCCGATGGCGATATCCGACAGATTGCTGGCCCGTGTGGCGAGCGCGGTCATAGATCGGCTGAATTCCGCGGTATCGGAAGCTTCGACCGCAGCGACCGCCAACGGGCTCATCGAGCAGTGCTTCGCGGTGAAGAAAAAGTCGAAGGATGTGGTATGGGCGGGTCTGCCTACCGCGACGACCAGCATATCCGTGCCGTTTTGGGTGACGAGCATGCCACTGCTGCCCGTGATCTCGCTCGTGACTTTGGTCGGTACCGTGAACGCGATTACAGGAATCGTGGTGTTAGCGTAATCCGTGTCGGCAAGCGGATTTGGGGCTGCGGTCACGTGCAGGCCGACCAGGCCGTTCGCCCCACTGACCGCCGACGAATCGACATTCGGCCCGTTGAGGCTATAGCGCACATGCACACTCCAAGGCATCGCTTTGAGACCGCTGCTGACTCGGGTCAGGGTATTGGCCGAAGTGCCCGTGACTTGTTCCTTGCCGCCCACCGTTCGCGCGACAGCCTCGCCATCCGCGCTGACCCCGTAATCGATAGCCGTGCCGGACTGGTCGATCTGGAAAGCGTTGTCGATATACAGCTCACCGGAAATCGTCCCCGCGTGCAGAATGCCGAACACATCCTGCGTTTTCGTGACCACAGCGGTGCCGGAGGGATATTCCGCCTCACGCGCGGGTGCCGCTCCTCCGGCTGCTATGGCGAGGGTCATCGCGCATGATACCGTCATGCCGCACACCCTGCCTGCAATCCGTCCTGGATGCTTGCCACGCCTTGTGCCGCGGGTCACCATCATCAGTGTCATCTGCTCCTTGTTCCGTGGTATCGACTCAGATTCATGCCTCCGTCATGTCCGAATTCGTCGGCTGTGCCGGGCCTCACACTCATGCGAATACATCCAGCACGCCGGGATCCCCTCCGGCGTCGGCGATACGCTGATGACGTTTCTTGGCTTCTGTGACCACGAATTCCCGATACATTTCCGCGATTTGAGGATCAAGCCCGGCTTCCTGTGCCACCCTGTGGAGCCGTTTGATTTGGGCATCCTCGCGCTTCCAATCGGCTGGCGCGAATCCCGCCTGCGCCTTGAGCACACCCACTTCGGACGTGAATTTGAACCGTTCCGCGAGCAGCGAGACGATGGCCGTGTCCACATTGTCAATCGACTGGCGCAACGCCTTGATTTTGCGCACCGCCTGTGCGACTTCCGGATGCTCCTGCGCCTGCAGGGAATCGATGGTCGTATCCTGCCAATCACCATGTTCGGAATCGTTCATAATGTCCAAGATTATCAGCCTTGTCATACCAAGGACCAGCAGGCGCCGCCAAGCCGACGCGAAACCGAGCGCGGTGGGCGCGCCAAGCCGCCGATTACCACTACGCTGATGGCGGACCGTCATGGGACGATCCGCCATCAACAAAGTCAGCAATAACGCCGGCCAACACATCAGCCTTTCGTGCTGGCACCCATATCGCCGATTAAGGCGACGGGCAAGGCATCAGTTCGAGGACGAACCCGCGCCTGACTGCTGAACCAGCGCTTTGAGGAAGTCACGGTTGCTGGGCGTCTTCTTGAGACGCGGCACCAGCGCCTGATACGCCTGCTCGGGTTCGAGCCCGCCAAACAGCCGGCGCAGACGGTAGATAATCGGCAGTTCCTGCGGCGAAGTGATGAGCTCTTCGCGGCGGGTGCCAGACGCGTTGATGTCCACGGCCGGGAACATGCGCTTGTCCGCCAGATCGCGGCTCAGACGCAACTCCATATTGCCAGTGCCCTTGAACTCCTCGAAAATCACCTCATCCATCTTCGAGCCGGTTTCCACCAGCGCGGTCGAGATGATGGTCAGCGAGCCACCGTTTTCGATGTTGCGTGCGGCGCCGAAGAACTTCTTCGGCGGGTACAGCGCCTGTGCGTCCACGCCGCCGGACAGAATGCGGCCCGACGCCGGAGCGGCGATGTTGTATGCGCGGGCGAGACGGGTCATGGAATCCAGCAGCACGACGACGTCCTGGCCGAGTTCTACCAGACGCTTCGCACGCTCGATCGCCAATTCGGCAACCATCGTATGGTCGGTCGCCGGGCGGTCGAAGGTCGAGGAGATGACTTCGCCCTGCACGGTACGTTCCATATCCGTGACCTCTTCAGGACGTTCGTCCACGAGCACGACCATGAGATGGACTTCCGGGTTGTTCACGGTGATTGCGTTCGCGATGGCCTGCAAGGTGATGGTCTTGCCGGCCTTCGGCGGGGAGACGATCAGACCGCGCTGGCCCTTGCCGATGGGGGCGACAAGGTCGATGATCCGCCCGATGAGCTTGTTCGGCGTGGTTTCCTGACGAAGCCTCTCCTGCGGGTACAGCGGGGTGAGCTTGGCGAACTGCGGGCGGTTCGCAGCCTCGTCGACGCTCATGCCGTTGATGCTGCTGATGGCCTGGAGCGGCACGAATTTCTGCCGCTGGTTGCGACGGTCGCCTTCACGTGGGGTGCGGATGGTGCCTTGCACGGCATCGCCCTTGCACAGGCCATACTTCTTGACCTGGCCCATGGAAACGTACACATCGTTCGGGCCGGGCAGATAGCCGGAGGTGCGGATGAATGCGTACGAATCCAGCACGTCGACGATACCGGCGACCGGGACGAGCTCGTCATTCTGCTCCTCGCCACGGCGGTCGTCAAGATCACGGCCGCGCAGACGACGATTGCCGTTCCTGCGGTCATTACGATCATTTCTGTCGTTGCGCTCGATGCGATCATTGCGGCCCAATCCGCGACGACGTCCGAATGCAGGGTCGTCACCGGCATGTTCCTCGTTCTTCTGCGCAGGCAGGCTCGCAAGGATATCGTCAAGATCGGGCACGGCTTCTTCTTCGCGCTCCTGCACGCTCGAATCCGCACGGCCGCCGCGGCGATGGATTTCACCGCGTTCATTGCCACGGTGACGCGTGCGCATGCCTTCACTACTGTCTAGATCAAGCTGATCGAGCAGAGACGATCCCGCTGCTTCCTCAACACGACGATGGGCGCGGCGTTCATGCACGCGTGGCATCTGCAACTCGCCTTCCATCGAGGAAATCGCTTCAGTGTGCGCAATCGGGGGAACGCGCAACGGCCCGCGATTGGCGCGGGCCGCCGGTTGTTCGGATGCGGACTCGGCCGCGAGCTTAGACTCGGCGGGGGATTTGGACTGCGGCTCGGATACCAGCTTGGAAGCCGATGCGGAATCAGACGCAGATGCCGCAGACTGCGGTTTCGTTTGCGATTGCGGTTGTTCAGGGGCAGAAGTGACCTTCTTCACCGGCTTCGGTACACGTACCGTGACGCCGACCGGGGCTTGCCCTCCACTACGAGCCGCCTGCAACGTTGCGAGCAGCTGGGGCTTACGCATGGTCGACGTACCGCGCAGGCCCATCTGCTTGGCAAGCTCCCTGAGCTCAGGCAGCTTCATATCCTCAAGATTTTGGCTCATTGCCTAATGTTGCCTTTCTGTGGCTTCTACCGACGCTTCGCCGGCGAGCTATATGACAAGATGCGGGAAAAAACCGCGATGAAACGTTCGATTATCACGGTCTTCGGACCCAACCGAACTTCATTTACTGTACAACGGAGCTGCGACCGGCGCAACACACCTCTTCCTCGTGACGCGTCGCGCTCGCACGCCTCGCCTGACAGCTTGCCGCCGTCGGATGTCTCACCCTTCAGGTGCAGTACGGCACCGGGACGCCAAGAACACAAAGCTCGCCGCCCCGATGACGGGACGACGGGCCGGACCGCGAAATTCGCGATGCGTCGCTACTTCTGCTCGTGGTAGGACTTGTCGGTATTCACCGACCACACGTTCTTCTTCGACGTCTTGCCGGTCTTGATATTGTTGACCGCCTCGATCGCCGTGGCCATGGAATGGTCCGTGTTGTTGTAGCGGTGCTGGCCGTTGCGGCCCACGCAATACAGGTTGCCGAAGGAATCAAGGTACTCGACGAGTTCCGGCATCTGCGCGTACGTGTCAAAATACGCAGGATAGGCCTTCTTGACGCGCTCGCGATGCGAGTCCAGAACATCCTGAGGGCCGTTGATTACGCGCATGCGAGTCATTTCCTCGATGGCGAACTTGGTGGCTTCCTCATCGGTCATATTCCAGAAATCGTCGCCTTCCTTGCAGAAGTATTCAAGACCGATCCACACGGTGTCATCGACGTCCTTGACGAGGTACGGGCTCCAGTTATTGAACACCTGGATGCGGCCGACCTTGTAGCCCGGATCCTGCACGTAAATCCAGCAATCCGGCACAATAGGCGGGTTGCCGAGCGTGGGGATATCGGTGGTGTTCTTCAGGCGAAGATGCTTGACCAAGAGGCCGACGGTCACGAAATCGCGGTACGGCAGGCCGTTGGCGATCTCGGTGATGTCCTTCGGAGCCGGCTTGTCCGACTCGTCCACCGCGTTGATAAGATCCTTGACCGGCATGGACGAGATGAACTGATCAGCCTTGAGCTCGGTGCGGTTGCCCGCATGATCGACGTATACGACCGAGGCGATCTTGCCGCCTTCCTGCCGCACTTCAACGACCTTGGCGCCGGTAATGACTTTGGCGCCGGCCTGCTCGCAATTGTGCTCAACTGTCTCCCACAGCTGGCCCGGACCGTACTTCGGGTACCAGAACTCTTCGATCAGCGAGGTCTCGACCTCTTTGGAATCGCGCTTCTTCGGCAAGAGCTTCTGGAATGCGTTCTTCAGCACGCCCATGATGCTCAGGCCCTTGACACGCTGCGAACCCCAATCCGCGGAAATCTGGCTGGGGTGACGGCCCCACAGCTTCTCAGTGTAGCCTTCGAAGAACATCGAATAGAGTTTGCGACCGAAACGGTTGATGTAGAAGTTCTCGAGATTCGTTTCCGGCAGCTTGTGGAACACGGACTTCAAATAGCTGAAGCCGGCCACCATGGTGAGCTTGAAGCCCATGGCCTTGAGCGTATTGGCTGACAGGGAAATCGGGTAATCGAAGAAGTGGTGGTTCCAGAAAATACGGGAGACGCGGTGACGCTTGAGCATCACCTTGTCTTCCTTCTCCGGATCCGGGCCGCCCGGCTCCAGATCGTGATGGCGACCGAGCTTCTTGTCGTCATAGGAAGGTGCGCCTTGCAGTGGCAGCACCTCCTTCCACCAATCCATGATGCGGTCATCCTTCGAGAAGAAGCGGTGACCGCCGATATCCATGCGGTTGCCGTTATGCTTCACGGTACGTGAGATGCCGCCGAATTCACCGGTCTCCTCGAGCACTGTCACGTCGTACTGCTCGGCGCCGCCCTTCTTCACCAATTCCCACGCGGCAGTAAGACCGGCGGGACCACCGCCGATAATCACGACAGACTGCTTCTGTGCCACAATGACCTCCTGGACAACACAACAAATCAGTGAAACTTTACATGATTCGGCGCATCATGGACGCCGAAGCCAAAAAAATACACGAATAAACCGTATGTCATGCTAGCACTCCCCGCCACCAAAAGGCGGGGAGTCTCGCAAACCGTGTCAAGTCAACGAATCAGGGATATCGATATCCGTTTTCTGGACCTCCTCGACATTCACGTCCTTGAACGTGACGATTCGCACGCTTTTCACAAAACGGGAGGAACGGTAGACATCCCACACCCATGCATCCGTCAGCTGCACGTCGAAATACACGTCCTGGCCGGCGGAACGCACGTTGAAATCGACTTTGTTCGCCAAATAGAAACGACGTTCCGTCTCCACAACGTAGGTGAACAGCTTGATGACGTCCCGGTACTCCCGGTACAGGGCGAGTTCGGCGTCGGTCTCGTAATTGTCAAGATCTTCCGCGCTCATGCGTCCTCCTCTGTCCCGCGCTCGCGTCTGCGGCCGATGGTGCGCCACCACGCCTGCTTCGAGGGCTGACGGTCATGCGAGCTGTGCGGCCAGTTCTCCTCGCCATCAAGCGTGTGGTTGCCGGGGACGCCGGCAGATGCTTGGCTTTGGGCGGCGTCGGCTTGCCCGGAATGGTCGTCGGCAGGCCGGTTGTCTCCCGAGATGCCCGGCGCGGCATCGCCTGCGGACGTGCTGGTCCCTTCAATCGTGCCGTCCGCCTGGCCGTTCGTGTCGTTGCCGGCTTGATCGGCGCCATCGCGACGGGTCTGGTCGCCCTCGTCGCCCGCATGTGACGCATGGTCGCCGCCATCCGCCGGATGCTCGCGCTTGCGGATCGCCAACGAATGCTCGCGCGCGCACAGCGCTTCCTTGACACCAGGATTGTCTTCGAACACATGCATGCCGAAGACCTCCAACGAGTGGATCGGATCGTATTCGTCGGTCAGCATATCCATGACAATCAAATCCTGATACTTGTTGTTCTCCGCGTCCCACAGCGCGTCGCGCGACGTGCCCGAGGGAATGAAGCCGAGGGACTGGTACACGGACAGTGAACGCGTGTTCTTCTCCGGCACAGCGACCCAGATGCGATGCATGCCAAGGCCGGCGGGCCTCGGAGCGAAGCCGAAGGTCATGACACGAGGCATCGCGTCACGCGAATAGCCGCGGCCACGGTAATCCTTGCCGAGCACGACTTGTATTCTGGCGGAACGCGACCATCCGTCGATATCGATGAGGAAAATCATGCCGATGACGTTGTCCGTCGCCTCTGCGTCAACAATGCCATCGCCATCGCGGTCGGCGTCGGTCAGAATCGCCCACGCGATGGTGGGACGCGATTCGGGGTCTGCCACCCCACTGTCCACGGACGCGCGGCCCTCTGCCCATGCGACGGAACGACGCACCCACGCGTTGACTGCCGCACGTTCAGATTCGCGGTCTTTGCCGGTAATCCCGGATGCGTTGTAAAACGCGTCAAGCTGATCGAGACGCCCCAAATCCTCGATGCTCGCCGGACGCAGATGAACCATCTCCCCGCGAATTTCGGGAATGGTGATGCAGGCGGGCAGTTCGCGGCGATCTTCGCCGCTGACCGCACTATTGACAGCACTGGTGACCGTACCGTTTACTGTGCTGTCCGCCACTGACTGTGTTTGTTCAGACATTCGCTTTCATCCTCATAAGCGTTACCAATACGATTCCATTCTACCGAGTTGGGTAACAAGTTGCAGGATTTCGGGCGAACCTGAACGGAACTTGCGAATACGCACCCCCGGCGCACCCCCGGCGCGCCCCCAACACACCCCCGGCATCCCCTCGACGCACCTAGGGATGTCCCGGTACGCCCCGCGAGAACGCCATCCTCCACTTTCTCCCGACGCTCACGTATCTGCCGGCGTCGGTAGAAGGATTCGGGTTTGGCGGTACGAAACAGCCCCACAGGGCGTTTGGCTCTGTGGGGCTGTCGTTGGTGATGTCGAGCGGCCGCACTCATTGAGTGCAACCAGCAGCGCAACCAGCGCGGCCACTCAACCCGATTCGCTCAGTGCAGCTTCTTCATGACCAATCCGCTGACCGCCTTGGCGTCAGCCTGGCCCTTGGTCGCGCGCATCACGGCACCGATAATCGCTCCCATCGGCTTCATGTTGCCGCTCTTGAGCTTCTCGACGATGTCGGGGTTGTCGGCGAACGCCTTGTCCACCGCGGCTTCGAGCGCGCCCGTGTCCTGGACGACCTCATAGCCGTGCTTCTTGACGACCTCGTCCGGGGTGCCTTCACCGGCGAGCACACCGGAGACGGTCTTCTTCGCGAGCTTGTCGTTGAGCTTGCCGGAAGCGATGAGCTTCTCGACTTCGGCGACATCGGCCGGGGTGATCGGCAGTTCCTCGAGCGAGACGCCCTTGGCGTTCGCCTCACGCGACAGCTCGCCGAGCCACCACTTCTTCGCACCGGAAGCGGTGGCGCCGGCCTTGACGGTGTCCTCGATCAGGTCGAGCGCGTCGGCGTTGATGACGTCGCGCATCTCGAGATCGGAGAACTTCCACTCGCCCTGCAGGCGGTTGCGGCGTTCACGCGGCATCTCCGGTATATCCTTGGCGATGCGCTCGATATGCTCCTTGGTGATGTGCAGCATCACCAGGTCAGGATCCGGGAAGTAGCGGTAATCGTCGGCGTCGGTCTTGAGACGGCCGCCGGCGGTGGTCTGCGAAGCCTCATCCCAGTGGCGGGTCTCCTGCAGCACCTCGCCGCCGTCGCTCAGAAGCGCCGCCTGACGGCGGATCTCGTAGACGATGGTCTTCTCGATGCCACGGAAGGAGTTCACGTTCTTCGTTTCCGAACGCGTACCCAGCGGGTCGGTGGGCTTGTTGCGCAGCGACACGTTGACGTCGGCACGCATATTGCCCTGCTCCATGCGGGCGTGGGAAATACCCAAGGCGCGCACGATATCGCGCAGCGTACGCATGTAGGCGCCCGCGATTTCCGCGGCGCGTTCGCCCGCACCCTCGATCGGCTTGGTGACGATCTCGATAAGCGGGACACCGGCGCGGTTGTAATCGACGAGCGAATGGTCGGCGCCTTCGATACGACCGTCGGCACCACCCACGTGGGTGTTCTTGCCGGCGTCGTCCTCGATATGAGCGCGTTCAATCGGCACGCGGAAGATCGAGCCGTCATCCAGTTCGACATCCAGATAGCCGTTGCCGTTGGTCGGCTTGTCATACTGCGAGATCTGATAGTCACGCGGCATGTCCGGGTAGAAGTAGTTCTTGCGGGCGAACTGGCTCCATTCGGCGATTTCGCAGTGCAGGGCGAGGCCCAGCTTGATGGCGAAATCGACGGCGGTCTCGTTGATCACCGGCAGGCTTCCCGGCAGGCCGAGGCTCACCGGGGTCAGCTGGGTGTTCGGTTCGCCGCCGAACTCAATGTGTGCCGGGCAGAACAGCTTGGTGTTCGTGCACAGTTCGACGTGGGTCTCCAAGCCGATCACCGGGTCGAACCGCTTGACGGCTTCAGAGAATTTCATCAGTTTTTCAGCCATTTGTCTTCGTCCTCCGGTTTCAGGCGTTCAGCCACGGCGTGGCCATCTTCGTGAGGATATTGCCGCCCCACTGCTCTTCCAAAGCCGCTTCCAATGCGGCGGCGGGCTTGTACATGGCCTCGTCGTGACGCTGCGGTGCGAAGAACTGGAAGCCGACCGGCATGCCGTTGTCCGACAAGCCGCACGGGATGGACATGGCGGGCACGCCGGCCATGTTCGCAGGGATAGTCGCCACGTCGCCCAGGTACATGGACAGCGGGTCGCTGGTCTTCTCGCCGAAGCGGAACGCGGTGCTCGGTGCGGTCGGGGACACGAGTACGTCAACCTGTTCGAAGGCCTTGTTGAAGTCGTCGATCACCAGGGTGCGCACCTTCTGCGCGGAACCGTACCAGGCGTCGTAGTAGCCGGCGGATAGCGCATACGTGCCGAGGATGATACGGCGCTTGACCTCGTCGCCGAACCCGGCTTCACGCGTGTAGGCCATCATGTTGGCGGAGGTCTGCGGCACGCCGGCGGGCGGCATGACGCGCAGGCCGTAGCGCATGCCATCGTAGCGGGCCAGATTGGAGCTGACTTCAGACGGCATGATGATGTAGTACGCGCCCAGCGAGTACGGCAGATGCGGGAGGCTGACTTCCTTGACTTCTGCGCCCATGGATTCCAGCAGCTTGACCGCTTCGTTGAATCGGGCGGCGACACCGGCTTCAAAGCCTTCGCCACCGATTTCCTTGATCAGGCCGACGCGCACGCCCTTCAGGTCACACTTCAGGCCTTCGCGGGCTGCCGCTGCGACCGGCGGGATCGGAGCGGGGATGGACGTGGAGTCACGGCGATCATTGCCGCCGATAACCTCGTGCAGCAGCGCGGTGTCCAGCACGGTACGGCCGCACGGGCCGATCTGGTCGAGCGAGGACGCCATGGCGATGGCGCCGTAGCGGCTCACACCGCCGTAGGTGGGCTTGACACCCACGGTTCCGGTGAACGCACCCGGCTGACGGATGGAACCGCCGGTATCGGTGCCGAGGGCGAGCGGCGCCTCATAGGAGCCGACCGCGGATGCGGAACCGCCGCCGGAACCGCCCGGGACACGAGTCGCATCCCACGGGTTGTGGGTGTTGCCGAACGCGGAATGCTCAGTCGAAGAGCCCTGCGCGAACTCATCAAGGTTGGTCTTGCCCAGAATCGGCATGCCGGCGGCCTTGATCTTCTCAATAACCGTGGCATCATACGGCGGCACCCAGCCTTCGAGAATCTTGGATGCGGCAGTCGTAGGGATGCCCTTGGTGACGATCATGTCCTTGATCGCAATCGGCACGCCGGCAAGCTCCGGCAGGCCTTCCGTATCTCCCGCGGCGAGCTTCTTGTCGAAGGCGTCGGCCTGGGCGAGCGCCTCCTTGCCGGAGACGTGCAGGAAGGCGTTGACCGTGGGCTCTGCGGCCTCGATGACGTCGAGGTGCGCCTGGGTCAGTTCGCGGCTGGATACCTCTTTGGAACGGATTTTTTCCGCCATCTGTGCGGCGGACAGTTTCACGAGTTCAGTGGCGTTGCTCATGGATCACTCTCCCAGGATCTGCGGGGCGACGAACATGCCCTGGTCGGTCGCGGGGGCGCCGGCGAGCGCCTCCTCCTGCGTCAGCGGGGTCACGGCGACGTCGGGGCGCAGATACGCCTCGAGCGGAACCGGGTTGGCCGTCGGCGGGACATCGTCCGTGGCCACTTTCTGGACTTCGTCGATCGCGTCGGCGACGGCGTTGAGTTCGCTCTGCATGCGGGTGATTTCCTCATCCGTCAGGGCGATTCTGGCCAGATCGGCCAGATGCTCGATTTCTTCACGTGTGAATGTTGCCATGCCCTCCACTATATGAGCCGAGTGTGACGTACCGAATGCGCAGGCAGTGCAAGAATACTCCCCACTCACACAAGCAGCGACACACAACTCACCAACGCCAAGGGCCTTGTGCGGAACCCGGATATGGTTCCAACACAAGGCCCTTGAAGGTCAGCTCACGGATCACTCAATTCGTGAGCGGCGTATGGTAGTCACGCGTTCACACGGTTGCGTTTCGACGCGAACGCACGACCACGATGACGCCCGCAGTGCCAAGCAGCGCCGCGATGACAACCATGAAGGCGATGCCCGCGCCACCGGTGAACGGCAGCTGCGCGATGCTGTGCACGTTCTCGACGGTCAGCTCGTTGCTGACGTCCGTGTCGGGCGAGGTCGGTTTGACCAAGCCGTACGGATCCGAAGTCGGGGAGTCGCCGAACACGACCTTCGCACCCTGATTGCTGATGTTGACCACGAAGCTCAGCCCCAGCGTGATGTATCCGTTCGGTGCTGCCATTTCGGTGATCTTGTAGGATACGTCCGGATTCTGGGCGAGACCGTCGAAGGTCACGGTGCCATCAGCCTTGGAGATCGCCTCGTCGGGATCGCAAGACGCGTCACGGTTGGTGTTGGCATTGGCATAGCCGGAAGGCAGCACCAACTGGTTTCGATTGGAGGATTCAATCTTGAAGCGCGCACCAGCGAGCGGCTTATCAGAAGCATCGACCTTCTTGAAGGTCAGCGAGGCGAGAACGCTGTGCGCATACTTCTTCTTGTCCGTCAGCGTGCTCATGTAGAACTCGTTGTCGACCTGGGTTGTGGCGTCGGATGTGACGACGGCGTCGTACGAGACACGCATGGCGTAACCTCTGCCGATGTAGTTCTGCCACTTGGCGAGCGTATTCTTGGTGAACTGCACAGTGATGGTGTGGCCGGTCATGCCGGTGGTGTCAGGCCTTGATCACCGCGGACGACCCGCTGTCGGCGGCCGCGCCCGGGCCTTCAATCACTGCATGTTGGGCGACCCAACTGTGCATGGCGACCGCAGCCGCCGCACCTGCATTGATGGAACGGATGGATCCGAACTGCGAAATATACACCACGTCATCGGCTTCGTCGAGCGCCGCCTGTGACAGGCCGGGACCTTCCGCGCCGAACAGCAGCAGACAGCGTTCCGGGAATCGGTACCGCTCAATCGGGACGGCTCCCGGAATGATGTCAAGTGCGATGATCTTCGCGTTGCGCAAGGTCTCGAGCCGGTGTGCCGACTGGGTTTCGCGACGTTGTTCGTCCGCCGACAGCGGGCGATGCCCGATCTGCGCGCGGATATCGTATGCGTTGGCGCGCGCCTGTTCGGCTGCGATTTCACCTGCGATCCGGTACCGCCATGATGTCGCCAGTTCCTTGATCGAGGGGTGGTAGTCGACGTGTTGGTACAGCTCGGTCATCAACGCGCCTTTGCGGTTCCACTTGTGCGGGCCGACGATATGGACGCGGGACGCGCCGAAGGCGTTGGCGCTGCGGACCGCCGACCCGATGTTGAAATCGTGGGTCCAGTTCTCGACCGCGATTTCGAAGGGGTAGCGGCTGCGGGCGTCAAGGTCGGCCTTGATGGCCTCCACAGTCCAATACCGGTACCGGTCAAGCACGTTGCGGCGGTCTCCCCGGTCAAGGAGTTCGGTGTCGTAGCGAGCATCGAATGCAGGCGTACCAGGCACGTCCGGACGCGGCTCGCCGGGATGCTCCTGCGACCACGGGCCGACGCCAATCTCGCGGAATTCCGGCTCCCCCGATGCCTGCACCTGCTTGGTGTATTCGCTTGGTTCGTGCACCTGCTGCCTGCCTTGCCTGCTTTTTTGCTTTGTCTCTGCTTTGTTGTTGCCCTGATTGCCTTGACGCCGGACCGCGCGAGGCGGCCGATAGGGCTTACCGCGCTCTCAGCTCCCGTTCGTCGAACACTTGGATCAGCGGCAACGCAGTGTGTTCCGCGGTGACAGGGTTGATGACCTCAATCTGCTGGCGTTCGCCGGCGACATGGTCGGCGTCCCCCACCCCGCCAATCAGCGAGGCCACGGCGAGGACTTGCGCGCCTTCATGCTCGACGATGCCGAAATCAAGGCTCAGTTCGTTGCCGTTGCGCAGAGTGACCAGCGATGAGGTCTGCACATAGGACTTCTCGGACAGCCATGCGTCCAGTAGAATCACGCGTTTGCCGGCGATGGACGGGCCTTTGACGGACGGATACACGAAATCCATCACGAAGCCGTCGAGGTCTTCGCCGCGCGAGGCGGCAGCGAGAATAACCGCGGATACCAGCGGGACGGCCGCAGCGGTGAGCGCCCCGACCGCGTCGAAGTCGTCAACACCGTAGCCCTGCTCTTCAAGGGCATCGAGAAGAACATGGCCGATGGTCGCGGCAGTGCGGTGGTCAAACGCCACCGAATACAGTTCGCTGAACGGCTTGCCCGAGACCGCTTGGGTGAGGACCTGCCGCAGTTGTTCGCGGGGCTCGAGCATGGCGAACGCCCCCGCATCATGGCTGTTGCCGGCCGCAATGCCTGCCGCGGCGACTGTGCCGGCGTCTGTGGATCCGGTGCGCCTGAACGTCTGATTCTCGCTGTTCTCAGTCATACTGCTACTGTACCTACGCTGCCGTACGACCCCGTCAGCTCTCGCTGGTGTCGGGCTGGACCTCGGGTGCGGTGAGTTCGCGGACGTCCGCTTTCTCAGGCTCGATTGCGGCAACCGTGTCGATGATTTTGTTCTGGTCGATTTTCTGCAGCTTACGCGCAGTCACCAATACACGGGATTCCAACGACGAGGCGAATTGGTTGTATGCACCGACCGTTCTGGTGATGGCCGCCCCAAGCTTGTTGGCCTTGTCGCCGAGCGTCGAGAAACGCTCGTACAGTTCCCGGGACAGATCGAACAGCTCTTTGGCATCGTCGGTCAGACTCTGCTGCTGCCACGCATAGGCGACCGACTTCAGCACAGCCCACAAGGTGACCGGGGACGTCAGCGCGACTTTCTGCGCGAACGCATCGTCAAGCAAGGTCGGATCCGCCTGCAACGCCGCCTGGAGCAGCGACTCGTTTGGGATGAACGCAATTACGAAATCCGGAGCGGTATCGAACGCATTCCAGTAGGCTTTGTTGCCCAAGGTTTTGACATGCTCGCGCAACGCCTTCGCATGTGCCCGCAACAGCTGGTCTCGCCGAGCGAGCTCTTCCGGGGATGCGGTATCGGGGATTGCGCACGCGCGTTGGTAATCCGCGTACGGGACTTTCGCGTCGATCGGGATGCTCTTGTTCCCCGGCAGATGGATCACCATATCCGGGCGCTGGGTGGCGTCGTTCCCTGCCTTGACCACGACCTGCGTTTCGAAATCGACATGTTCGAGAAGACCGGCGGATTCCACAATGTTGCGCAGCTGCGCCTCTCCCCAGGCTCCGCGAACCTTGTTGTCCCGCAACGCCGCCGACAGCGAGCTGGTCTCCTTGTCAAGCCGCGCCTGCTGGTCGCCCAAGCCCTTGAGCTGTTCGCCAAGCGCACCCATCTCACGCTTGCGCCCTTCTTCGATATCGGCGACTTTCCGCTGGAGGGCATCAAGATTCTTCTGCACCGGAGCAAGAGCGGACAGCACCTTGCTCTGTTCGTTCAAGGTCTTCGCCTGTTCCTGCCGCTTGCGTTCCTCCTCGGCCTGGGCTCTCTCACGCTCGTGCTGGATGCGAATCTGCTCGGCCTGCTGGGCTTGAGACAGCTGGGATTTCACGAATTGCAACTGCTCTTGCAGTCCATCGGCCTGCGCCCGGAATTGCGCCACCTGCGCCGTAAGCTCGCCGATGCGTACACGAGCGGACTCCGCCTCGCCGCGAGCCGCATCCAACTCTTGCCGGTTGGCCCCGCGGGCGTCACGCTGCCCTCTGCTTCTGCCCAGCGCAAAACCAGCCACGACCCCCAGAATCGCGACGACGATGACCAACACCAACACCTCAACCACATTTTCGAACATATGTTCTAGTCAACAGCAAGGTATGGACGTGGGGAGGCGTCGCAGCGCACACCCCGCCGGCACACACCCGCCGACACAACGCCGAGAAACATGGCCGGCTCACCGCACCAGCCGCGACACGGCCTGCGACACCTCATCAAGCTTGTCATCGGCCACCTGTCCGCCTTGCTCGACCGCCTCACGCACGCAATGATCCAGATGGTCATCCAACAACATCATCGCAACCGATTTGAGCGCCGATTCGACTGCGGCAATCTGCGTCAACACATCAATGCAGTACCGGTCGTCGTCGATCATACGGCCGATCGCCCTGACCTGCCCCTCAATCCGGCGCATCCTCGTCTGGACCTTCTTCTTATCTTCCGCATATCCGTTCATCTCTGCCGTTGTCCTTTGCTGTCGCCAATTGCGCATGTCGTTATCCCTAGGGCGGAATACTATGGCGCATTATACCCCATCAGGGTATACATCGGATACGTAGCAAAGCCGGAGCTGGAACACGGGACGGCACGCCCGGCAAACACACCGGGCCGACGGGAAAACACCGCCATCCACGCAGTACGGTCACCACCGACTGCGACGATGAAGACAACCAAGGAGGACGCATGGGATTCGACCTATTCACCGCGGTCATCGCGGTCGTGCTCGCCGCAATATTGACCTGGCTGACGTTGCGGTTCTTTTTCGCACAGAGGCAAGGCACCGCGGCCAAACAGGAACAAGGCATGCAAAGCGCCGATATCATCGTCAAAGGCGGGTACGAGCCATCGCTGATCACCATGAAGCCCGGCGTGCCGATCACCCTGCATTTTGACCGCCAGGAAACCGGCGAATGCACCTCGCACGTCGTCTTCTCCGACCTCGGCCTTGACGCCATGCTGCCCGGCAACGCGCATACCGACGTACAGCTGCCGGCGCTCGCACCAGGCGATTACCCCTTCGCGTGCGGCATGAATATGGTACACGGCATGCTCCGTGTCGAGGATGACGGCGAAGACCACAGCAAAGACCACCGCGAAGATCACGCCGACACACATCGCAGGGCGCAGCCCGCAGCCCCCATGCCGAACGCCAAGGACGCGCTGGACAACGAGCGCAAGGCCGCCGACGAACGACGCAAGGAAATCCGCCAGCTCACCCGTCTGGTCATCATCGGCACCATCCTTTCCCTGCCAGTGTTCATCGTCTCCATGCTCCACATGGGAGGCCATGTCTCCATGCCCGCGTGGCTGACCAATCCATGGCTTCAGGCGGTGCTCATCACCCCGGTCATGTTCTACTGCGGCGCCCCCATCCATAAGGTTGGGTGGCCGGCGCTCATCCACCGCTCCCCCGACATGAATTCCCTCGTATCACTGGGTTCGGCCGCCGCATATCTCTACAGTCTGGTTGTTTGCGTAGCGGGACCGGCACTGCCGGCAGGATCGCGCGAGCCGTATTTCGAATCGGTCGGCGTGGTCATCACCCTTGTGCTCGTCGGGCGTCTCTTGGAAAGCAAGGCGCGCGAAGGCACCGGCGAAGCGGTTCAATCATTGATCAAACTCCGTCCCCGCAACGCGCAGACCATCAGCTCGGCGGTCCTTGACCAGGGCGAGCGTGCATGGCATGATCCGGCTAATCAAAGCACCGTCGATATCGACAAACTTAAGGTCGGCGACTTGGTAGTCGTCAAGGCCGGCGAGCGCATCCCCGCCGACGGTGTGGTCGTCGCCGGCACGCTGGATATCGACGAATCGATGATCACCGGCGAATCCGCGTCCGTACACAGCAGCGCAGGCGGCACCGTCACCGGCGCGACTATTGCGCTCAACGGCAATGCGGTTATCCGCGTCAGCCAGGTCGGCGGGGATAGCGTTCTCGCGCAAATCATCGCGATGGTCGCCCGCGCGCAGGCCACCAAAGCCCCGGTACAGCAACTGGCCGACCGGATCGCACGTGTGTTCGTGCCGGCGGTCATCATCATCGCCATCTGGACGTTCGCGATCTGGGCTTCTTTCGGCCCGCAACCGCGACTTGCTCACGCGTTGGTCACCGCGGTCAGCGTGCTGATTATCGCGTGCCCGTGCGCTTTGGGCCTGGCCACCCCGCTGTCCGTCACCGCGGCGACCGGGCTGGGCGCCACGAACGGCGTACTGGTCACCTCAGCGAAAGCGCTGGAACAGGCTCGCAATATCAGGACCGTGGTCTTCGATAAAACCGGCACCATTACCCGCGGGACCGTCGACGCAGGAGCCGACCCGGACTACCCGTCCTACACGTCGGACACCGTCAAACCCGGTTCACAGCAGGCGATCGCGGCCTTGCGCAAGGCCGGCGTGCGCACCATCATGCTCAGCGGCGACAAAGCCGAGGTCGCCGGCCAAATCGCCAAGCAGGTCGGTATCGATACGGTTATCGCACAGGTTCGGCCAGATGGCAAGGCGTATTGGATTGAACGCCTGCAGGCGCAGCGTGATGCCGACAAGCGCAACGACGAATTGATTGCGATGGTCGGCGACGGCATCAACGACGCCCCCGCCTTGGCGCAGGCCGATCTTGGCATCGCCATCGGCACCGGCACGGATGTGGCCATGCAGTCGGCGGATGTCACGCTGATGAGCGGCGATTTGCGCGGCGTGTTGAAACTCATCAACCTGTCGAACGCGACCATGCGCAATATCCGCGAGAACTATGCGTGGGCCTTCGGATACAACGTCATCGGTATCCCGATCGCGGCCGGCGCGCTCTACCCCTTCACCGGATGGCTGCTCAGCCCAATGATTGCAGGACTTGCGATGGCACTGTCCAGCGTATGCCTGGTGCTCAACGCGAACCGGTTGCGGCATGCGCGCATCGGCGACGACCTGGCCGCCGGCCCCGCTGACGCCGGCACGCCGACCGCAGCACCCACCATCATCATCGACGAGCACACCACGATGAATCAGCCGTCGGACGCCGGCCACAGCACCACCAGCGCCCCCGGCATCAGCAACACCAACAATTCCAACACCAACAGCAAGGAGAACACCATGGACATGAGCCACATGCATCATATGGGTCAGATGGCCGAAGCGACCCCCGGCGACGGCAACACCGCGACCGACCCGGTATGCGGCATGAGCGTCGCCATGAATGACGAGGCGATCACCCGCATCTACAACGGCACGATCTACTACTTCTGCGGCGAGCATTGCGCCGCGAACTTCAGCAAGGCACCAGAGCTGTTCCTCGAGCAGTAAGGTCCCAGCCTCTTCTGCTGACGCCGACAGCCCCGCAACACGAAAAACGGCCGCCCGCCCAAGCCACATCAAAGCTTGGGCGGGCGGCCGTTTGAGTTCAAGCAACCGTCACTTGTCTTCCTGCACGCCTTCGACGGTCACGCCGGACAGCGGGTCCTCGGGCATATCGGTGAGTTCGAGGTGTTCGCCACCGGTCTGGTCAACGAGCACGGTGTCACCGTCATGCACCTTTCCGGCAAGCAGCAGACGCGCCAGCTGATCGCCGACCTCGGTCTGAACGAGCCTGCGCAGCGGGCGAGCGCCGTACGCCGGATCGTACCCGGTGTTGGCGAGCCAATCGCGAGCCGCATCCGTGACCTGCAGCGAAATCCGGCGTTCGGTAAGCCGCGCGGCCACCTGACGCACCTGCAAATCGACGATGCTGCCGAGCTCCTGACGAGTCAACGGGTGGAAGATGACAAGCTCGTCAAGGCGGTTGATGAATTCCGGCTTGAAGTGTGCATGCACGGCATCCATCACGGCCTTCTGCTTGGCTTCCTCATCCAGGTCAGGCTGCACCAGGAATTGCGAACCGAGGTTCGAGGTCATGATCAGAATCGTGTTCTTGAAGTCCACGGTTCTGCCTTGGCCATCTGTCAGGCGACCATCGTCCAGCACCTGCAGCAACAGGTCAAAGACTTCCGGATTCGCCTTCTCGACCTCGTCGAACAGCACCACTGAGTAGGGGCGCCGACGCACGGCCTCAGTCAGCTGGCCGCCTTCCTCGTAGCCGACATAGCCCGGGGCGGCACCGATCAGGCGGGACACGGAGGCTTTCTCCATGTACTCGCTCATATCGATACGTACCATGGCCTTCTCGTCGTCGAACAGGAAGTCGGCGAGCGCCTTGGCGAGCTCGGTCTTGCCCACGCCGGTGGGGCCAAGGAACAGGAACGATCCGGTCGGGCGGTTCGGGTCGGAGATGCCGGCACGCGAACGACGCACCGCGTCGGAAACCGCACGGATGGCGTCTTTCTGACCGATGACGCGCTTGCCGAGGTACTCCTCCATGTGCAGGAGCTTCTCGTTCTCGCCTTGCATCAGGCGGCCGACAGGAATGCCGGTCCATTCGGACACAATCTGCGCGATGGAATCCGCATCGACCTTGTCGGGGACCATCAGGGTCTCCTCGGCGCCGGTTTCCTTGGCATCGCGTTCCTCCTGCTCGGCGGCGGCGATTTCCTTCTGGATATGCGGAATCTCGCCGTACCTGATTTCGGAGGCCTTCGCATAGTCGCCGTCGAGTTCGCAACGTTCGGCTTCCACTTGCAGCTCATCGAGCTTCTTGCGCAGGTCGCCGACCTTGTTGTGCCCGCTTTTTTCCATATTCCAACGGGCGTTGAGACTGTTGAGCTTCTCGGTCTTGTCTGCGAGCTCCTTGTCGAGGTCGGCGAGGCGTTCGCGGGACTTCTCGTCGAGCGCGTCCGCCTTCTTCTGCTCGGCTTTCTCGTTCTTCGGGTTGCCCAGCAGGTAGGCGCGTTCCATCTTGAGCCGGTCCACTTGGCGCTTGAGCTCATCGATTTCCTCAGGCGAGGAATCGAGTTCCATACGCAGGTGTGCAGCCGCCTCATCGACCAAATCGATGGCCTTATCCGGCAGCTGACGCCCGCTGATGTACCTGTTGGACAGCTGGGCTGCGGCCACGAGCGCGTCATCGCCGATGGTCACCTTGTGGTGAGCCTCGTACTTGGGCGCGATACCGCGCAGGATCGCGATGGTGTCCTCGACGCTCGGTTCACCGACGAACACTTGCTGGAAGCGGCGTTCAAGAGCCGGGTCCTTTTCGATGTTCTCGCGGTATTCGTCAAGCGTAGTGGCGCCGATCAGCCGCAGTTCACCGCGCGCAAGCATCGGCTTGAGCATGTTGCCCGCGTCCATCGAGCCTTCTGCAGCACCAGCTCCGACGATGGTGTGGATCTCGTCGATGAAGGTGATGATCTGCCCGTTCGCGTTCTTGATCTCATTGAGCACGGCCTTGAGGCGTTCCTCGAATTCGCCGCGGTATTTCGACCCAGCGACCATGGAACCCAAATCGAGGCTGATGAGTTTCTTGTTGCGCAACGTGCTCGGCACATCCCCGGCGACAATACGCTGGGCGAGACCTTCGACGACGGCGGTTTTGCCGACGCCAGGCTCGCCGATCAGCACCGGGTTGTTCTTGGTGCGGCGGGACAGAATCTGGATGACACGGCGAATCTCCTGATCACGGCCGATCACCGGGTCAAGCTTTCCTTCCTTCGCGGCGGCGGTCAGGTCGGTCGAATACTTTTCGAGAGCCTTGTAATTGCCTTCCGCGTCCGCGCTGGTCACGTGCGCGCCGCCGCGGATCTGCGGCAACGCCTTGCGCAGCGATTGAGCAGTCACCCCGTTGGCTTCGAGGATGTCAGCGGATTTGTTCGGCTTGCTCGCTGCGATGGCAATGAGCAGGTGCTCGGTGGAGATGAACTCGTCCCCGAGCTGCTTCATCTCTTGTTCGGCCTGCACGAGCACCGCTTCGAGCTGACGGCTGGGCTGCGCCTGCGTAGTGCTTGACCCGCTGGCGCTGGGCAGGTTGACCAACCCGTTGCGCACGGCTGTGCCGATGGCTTTGACGTCTCCCCCTGCGGCCTTGATCAGGCTTGGTACAACGCCGTTCTGCTGGCGAAGCAACGCATCGAGCACGTGCAGTGTCTCGACTTGCGCATTGCCAGCGGCGGACGCGCTCTGTACGGCGTCGCTGATGGCCTCCTGGGCCATATTGGTGAATTGCGCTTGCATGGTTCCTCCATTCGCGCCGTCCGGGCGGCTTCACCCGTGGGCGCTTCGTTGTCTGTGTCTGATGTATACAACCGATTTCCCCGTCGATTATTCCAAACTTGAGCCTAGTTGACTCAAGTCTTGTATTTTCCTTGATATTTCGGGACAACAGGCGGATCCGTACCCGGCCGCTTCTACATCTTGGAACCCGTCACCGCTACGATGGCACTGGTTGACGGAAGGACACGCACCCCATGAACATCGATATCATCGCCCCCGGCCGCATCAAGGAACGGTATCTGCGCGACGCAATCGACGAATATTCGAAACGTCTGTCGCGCTTCTGCAAACTGAGCGTCATCGAAGTGGCCGACGAGAAGACGCCCGAACATGCGACGCCCGGCACCGACGAGCTCATCAAGCGCAAGGAAGGCGAGCGCATCGCGAAACATATCAAGGACGGCGCGTATGTGATCGCCCTCGCCATCGACGGGCAGATGCTCGGCTCGGAGCGGTTCGCCGCGAAACTTGACGACCTCGCACTGCACGGCGCCAGCCACATCCAGTTCATCATCGGCGGCTCGCTCGGGCTGGCGCCCGAAATCCTCTCACGCGCCGACTGGAAGCTCAGCTTCTCCCCCATGACTTTCCCGCATCAGCTCATGCGCGTGATCCTGCTCGAGCAGGTCTACCGCGCCTTCAAGATCAACGCCCACGAGCCGTACCATAAGTAGCAGCGGCCGTACCCTACACGAACGGACACCGGGCACAAACACTCAAATCGAACGAGGAGGCCTTATGAGTGCAGACATCGCGAATATCAACCACGTGGCACTATATGTCAACGACCTCGAGGCTGCGAGGGACTTCTTCATCACCTATCTCGGTGCTACATCGAACGACGAATACCATAATCCAACCACGGATTTCCGCTCGTACTTCCTGAGTTTCGACGGGGATACGCGGCTTGAGATCATGACACGCCCCGGTATGGAGGACCGACCGAAGCCCTTCGCACGCACCGGCTACGCGCATGTCGCCTTCAGCCTTGGCAGCGCACAGGCCGTGGACGAGCTCACCGCGCGTCTCAAGTCCGATGGATACGAGGTGCTGAGCGGCCCGCGCACCACTGGCGACGGCTACTACGAAAGCTGCATCGTCGCCCTCGAAGGCAACCAGATCGAACTCACCGTGTGATTCCGCCACTTGCCGGCAAGTACCGGCGCAATGCGCCGGGATACACCGGGATACCGGTTGCCAAACTGAACTTGCCACTTACTTACCGGCAAGTGGCAAGTAAGTGGCAAGTTCAGACGAGGTCCAGTCCAATGTCAGGTGCCGATTGGGCAACCAGCCGACCGGACAGTCAGCCTTGCACGACGACGTTGCGCAGGCTGCCGATACCCTCCACGTGGACGACCGGCTCGTCACCCGGTTTGAGGCTGCCGGACGCATTCGGGGTGCCAGTCATGATCACATCGCCGGGCAGCAGTGTGGAGAAGCTGGAAATCGCGGCGATCTGCTCAGGGATGCCGTGAATCAGCTTCGCGGTCGTGCCGCTGGCCTCCGGCACGTCCTTGCCGTTGAGCGTGAAGGAGATCTTCGCGTCCTTCCAATTCAGATCGGTCTGGATCCACGGTCCGAGCGGGCACGCGGTGTCGAAGCCTTTCGCGCGCGTCCACATTGGGTCGGCGCCCTGCAGGTCGCGCAAGGTCACATCGTTGACGCACGTGAAACCGAGCACGTAATCCATGGCCTTCTCGACCGGCACGTTCTTCGCGATTCGGCCGATGATCACCGCAACTTCCGGCTCGAAATTCATATCATGCGAGAACGGCGGAATGACAATAGGGTCGTCAGGGCCAATCACGGAAGTGCTCGGCTTCGAGAAGATCACCATGTTTTCCGGGGCGTGCGCGATATCGCTGTGCCCGGTCTCATGCATGAACTGGGCGTGCGCTTCATAATTTTTCGCCAGGCCATAAATCTTTGACGGGATGACCGGGGCGAGCAGACGCAAACCGTCCGTATCGAGCGGGAACCGTTCGCCGGTCGGCTCCACCGGCTGGGCGCCGAACGGGTAGCCGCTGAGCACTACGAGGTAATCCTTGCCATCCTGCTCATCCTTCTGCACGAAGGCGTATTGTGGGGTCTTATCGTCTTTGGTGAAACGTGCGATTCTCATATCCCACATGATACAAGCCGCCATTGCCACAGCTGTTACGCCGACGCACACAAGGCGACAGTCTGCAAGCCGCACCGCGCCCAAACCGCTGGACATGCTCAACCCGCGCTTTTCGATGCCACTATTCGGCGAATGACACCATGCCGCACGATGACAACGGCCACATTATCACACCACTCGACGAATGAATTACACTGTGCTGCGCGGTTTGCCCAGCGAACGCAGAATATGCACCTGCAACGGCACGGTCACGATGAAGGAAATGATGTCAGAGACCGATTGCGCCATCTGAACACCCGGCACACCGAAGCAATGCGCGAGAATGAGAGCCGCCGGAGCGAGGAACAATCCGAGCCGGCAAACCGCTACGAATGACGCGATCACCGTCTTGCCTATGGTCTGCTGCATCATATTGGACATCATCGCGAACCCGTTGAGCGGCACCGTGCAGCACTGCATCCACAACGCCACTGTGCCGACGGCGATCACTTGTGGGTCGGACCGGAACAATCCGATGATATCGGGGGCAAGCACCGCGACGGCAACCGCAATAATCACCAGGGCTATCGTGGACAGCCGCACGCAGAACCAGTATCCTTCTTTGACGCGTCGGTACAGCCCGGCGCCGTAATTGTACCCGCACACCGGTTGGAAACCTTGCCCCAGGCCGATAATGATCGAGTTGATGGCGAGCATGACGCGCATGACAATCGCCATTGCGGCGATGACCGCGTCGCCGAAGGGGTTGGCCGCCAAGTTCACGCATGTGGTCGCGAGCGAACCCGCGCCTTGCCTCAACAGCGAAGGCATGCCACCACCGATGATTTCACGCACCAGCAGCATGTCCGGCTTGCCGTTGCGCAGGTCGAGTCTGACGACACCGTGACGGACGGCGAACGTGACCAGAATGATGAAACTGATGGTCTGGCATACCGCGGTGGCGATGCCGGCACCGGCGATACCAAGCCCCGCAACGAAAATCAGCAGCGGCGCGACGATGAAATTCAACAATGCGCCGCTGACCAGGCCGATCATGCCGTATAGTGACAGTCCTTGGTACCGCAGCAGGCCGTTGAGCGCGAACGATCCGCATACCATGGGCGCTGCGATGAGAATCGGCGTGAGATAGGCGATGGCGTATGGCGAGATGGTCGGAGTCGAGCCAAGTACAACCACCAGATGCGGCAATGTGGACAAACCGAGAATCGCCAATGCGAGTCCGCCAAGGACAGCTCCGCAGAAACCGACCGCTAACAGACGCGCGGCACGCTCGTTGTTTCGTTTTCCCAGTTCCCGGCTCATCGAATTGCCGGAGCCATTGCCGAAGAAGAACCCGAAGGCTTGGAATACAGTCATCACCGAATAGGCGATGCCGATTGCGCCGGACTGGGATGTGCCCAGCCGCCCGATGAAATATGTATCCGCGAGATTATAGGCGGTGGTGACCAGGTTCGAGATGACCGCGGGAAGGCACAATGCAAGAATGAGGCCGCGTACCGGGGCGCCCGTCATACGCCGGTATTGTGCGTCAGCGGTTGCGCGACGAGGTGCCGTGGCAGCTGCAGATGCCGGCGCGGTATCAGATACCGCAACCGGCACCGGCAACTTGCCTTGTTCGCGCCCATGATTCGATGAATTCCCTGTCACTTGATTCATCCTAACCACGGGTGCCGCCGGAAGGCGAACGGCGTGCGCATGTCCGGCTCCACAGCCGCCGCGTCAATCCGGACCGCGTCAACCTCGGACGGATCAGTCGCGTAGGAGAATCTCCGTCAACGCGCCAATCACCGCATCAGGCATTCCGTTCGCCGCGAATAATCCATCCCCGAAGCTGGGTGCCGTCTTGAAGGTGCGCAACGCGCCAATCGCACGTACGCCTTGCTCATATATCGCCCGCATCGCATGTTCCTTGGAGCCATACGGCATTTGCGCGTGCATGAGCACATTGAGCGCATCGTGTTCAACCGGATTGTCCGCGATGTGCAAGCCTCCCCTGATCGCGACGTTCAAACCCGCGGAAGACGGCACCTGACGTATGGTGACCGACAGGCTCAGCGTACGCGCATCATAAGAGGTTTCCACACCGTCGCAGGGGGTGTCGTCGATATCGACGCCGATATCGACGGGATTGACGTCAGCGACACCGCGGAACACCATCGTCCAGTCGCGCTGTGATGGGACTGCGTCGGTCTTGCCTTCAACCGGGGCGACCGTGAACAGCGAGCTGCCGTCACCGTCAGCGTCCGTACGGCCGGCATCCCTCCAATTGAAGGACATGCGGGTAGTTGCGGTGTGGATGTCTGCTTCGCCGATTTGCGCGGATTGCGCAGATGGCACGAAGACCCCATCATCCTCAATCATCGCGAAGCGGCCATTCGCGCCGGGGAACACCAGTACTCGCAGGGATTGCGGATTGTCCAGATCGTTGACGGCATCGCCATCGCCGAGCTCCTGCAACGGCACGATGCCTCCCGCCTGGGCAAACACAGGAATGCGATCGATGGCGCGCCATACTTCCAACCGTCGCCCGGACGGATTGGAAGAACCGTAGCGGCGGCCGTCGAAGAAGTCATACCAGTCGCCCTGCGGCAACCATGCGTCGGCGCGACCGAGTCGGGCGGAATCGTCATCATCCGAGACAATCGGCGCAACCAACAGCTGCGTGCCGAAACGGAATTCATCCGGGACTTCATATGCCTGCGGATTATTCGGCTCGGCCCAATACATCGGTTCGACGAGCGGCATGCCTTCGAACGCCGCCCGGTAGTTCATGGTGTACAGGTACGGCAACATCATGTGACGCAACCGCAGAGCGTCCACCATGGCATGCCGGACATCAGCGGAGAAATTCCAAGGCTCTTTGCCCATGAACTGCGAGTTGCTGGAATGCAGACGATTGATTGGGCTGAAAGCGCCGAGCTGGTACCAGCGCGCCTCCAAGTGCTCGTCCCGGTATCCGCACATATGCCCGCCGATATCGTGGCTCCACCATCCGTAACCGATATTCGATGCGGTCGCGGTGAAATACGGCTGGAATTGCAATGATTTCCAAGTCACGACGGTATCCCCGGAGAATCCGACCGGGTACCGATGCGACCCCGGACCCGCATAACGCGAGAAAGTCAGCGGCCAGCCATGGCCACGGCCAGAATCCAGATAGTGCAAGTGGTTCAGCGCCCACAACGGGTCAAGCCCAGGCTGACGGGTCACACCGCCCTGCTGCCAGTCGAGCCACCAGAAATCAACGCCTTCGGCTTCCAACCGATGGTGCATGTCAAGGTACGCGCTCACGAAATCCGGATTTGTCAGGTCGAATTCCGCCGCCTCTTCGGTCGTGGGATCAATGCCGACCCGCTTGGCCACTTGCCGGTAACCATCTTCAAACGCACGTACACCGTCTCGAGGATGCACATTCAGCGTGACTTTGAGTCCGCGCCGGTGCAGATCATGCAGTAATGCCTTGTGGTCGGGGAACAGTTGCCTGTTCCACGAATATCCGGTCCAGCCGGAGCCGTATTTCGGATCGATGTCGTCAACACGATGCCAGTCCATATCAATCACCGATGTGGTGAACGGGATGCCTTCGCGCTTGAAGCGGTCCATGAGCTCAAGATACTCGTCCTGGGTGTACCGGTAATACCGGCTCCACCAGTTGCCGAGCGCAAAACGCGGCAGCAGCGGCGTCGGCCCGGCGAGCCGGTAGAAGTCCCGCACCGCCTCGCTGTAGCGTCGACCATAACCGAAGAAGTACAGGTCGGTTTCCTGGTGGTCTCGAGGCATGATCCAAGCACCGAGAGGGTTCGGTTTGCCGTTCACCTCATCCGTCAGCACGATCACATTCGCCGCGGAATCGTCGATCACCGCCCAGCCGTCCCGCGAGATCACCCCGTCCCCCAGCGCGATCTCGCCATCGGCCTCATCAAGCGTACGCGCGGTGCCCTTGAGATTATGCTTCGGTTCGTCTCCGTAGTGCCAAGTGTTGAACTGGGTGTCCGCCATACCTTTGATGACCACGCTCAGCCCTTCTTTGCTGAACGGTTTGCCGTCATATGTAATGTACAGGGCCGGGGTGTCAATGATGAGCAATCCGTTGCGATGCGTCACCGTGAACCGCGGTTGGGTGCCGAAATCACGGCTGACGACCATCTGCGTGGGATTGTCCTCGAATTCACCTGAATCGGACCATTCGAAACGAATCAGCGATTCGGTCAGGATCCCGATGCGCCAATGGTCTCCCTGCACAATCGACGACGCACGCATCATCGGATGCGTGGAACGCACGTATGCCACGAATACGTTGTCCTGATGACCGACGTTGACTGGTGTTTCTGCCATGTTGTCCCCTTCACTTGCCGCTGCCTGTCGCAATGCCGGCGATGAACTGCTTCTGGAAAATCATATATACGATGATGACCGGGACAATCGCCAATGACGTTGCGGCGAACAGCCCGCCATAATCCGTACCATACTGACCGTTGAACGCTTTCAGACCGACGGCGAGCAGCTGCTTGCGCTCGTCGGTGATCATCAGGAACGGCCACAGATAATCTTCCCAATTCCACAGGAATGTGAAAATCGCGAGCGCAGCGATGGTGTTATGGCTCATCGGCAAAATGATGCTGTGGAAAATCCTCAGGTCCGAAGCGCCATCCAATTTCGCGGCCTCGATCAATTCGTCGGAGATGCCGGAAATGGATTGGCGGAACAGGAAAATGCCGAAAGCGCTGATCATGCCGGGCAGCACCAGCGATGTGTAGGTATCCTGCAACCCCCACTTCGTGAACATCTCATATTGAGGGATGATGGTCACTGCCCAAGGAATCATCATCGTGCTCATGACGATGCCAAACAACAGATTGCGCCCGCGGAACCGCATTTTTGAAAACACGTATCCGAGCACCGCGCTGGTGTAGATGGCGATTGCGGTTTTCAGCACTGCCACCACCAGCGAATTGGCGAACAACCGCATGAAATTGAATTTTGCCTGAATGCTCACGTAATTGTCGATCGTGGACG
This sequence comes from Bifidobacterium thermacidophilum subsp. thermacidophilum DSM 15837, assembly GCF_000426425.1. Taxonomy (NCBI): domain Bacteria; kingdom Bacillati; phylum Actinomycetota; class Actinomycetes; order Bifidobacteriales; family Bifidobacteriaceae; genus Bifidobacterium; species Bifidobacterium thermacidophilum. Next base: position 5,659 of record NZ_AUFI01000006.1, on the reverse strand, counting down.
GTCGGGGGAATAATCCGCCGGTCACTTTGACAATCTCACTGTTCGGAGCGAACGATGAGATGAACATCCAAATGAATGGAACAATGGTGATTATTGCGGCGACGAACAGCAAAGCCGTAAGAATGATGCCGCCGATTTTGCGGGCTTTCATGCCAACCCCTCCGAATCTCCCGAGACCTTGAACATGATCAAGGTGAGCGCACCGGTGAACAGGAACAGGATGACCGCCTGCGCCGATGCAATGCCAAAGTTGTACTTCTGGAACGCCTGGTCAAAAATGAGATAGCTGATGGTGTAGGTGGACGTGCCCGGCCCGCCTTCGGTCATCACAAGAATCTGCACGTATGCTTGCAAATAGCTGATCAGCGACGTGATTACGATGAACAGCGTGGTCGATTTCAGCAGCGGCAACGTGATCCTGAAGAATGTCTGCACCGAGTTGGCGCCGTCAATGGTCGCCGCCTCATACACGTCCCGCGGAAGATTCATCAGGCCAGCCAAGTACAGCACCGTAGCGTATCCGAAATCCTTCCAGATGGTCATGATGATGATCGCCGGCATGGCCCACTTGGTATCGTGCAACCAGTTGATGTCGAGTCCGGTGACCTTGTCGACCATGCCGAACTGCGGGTCGAACATCCACATCCATACGAAGGACACCGCCACAAGCGGCGTAACGGTCGGCATGTAGAAGAGTCCGCGGAGCGTGTCCTTGCATTTGACGAGTTTGGCGCTCAGCAGCAGAGCCAGGCCGAGGCCGAGCACGATGCGGAAGAATGTGGAGACGCCAGCGAATACCGCGGTATTCCACATGGAACGCCAGAAGAGCCCGTCGGTCAGAATCTGCTTGAAATTATCAAGCCCCACCCAATCGTATGTTCCGACCAGGGGATTCCAGTTATGCAGACTCCCCGCGAACGCTTTGACAATCGGATATGCCAGGAATACCGCAAAGTAGACTACGAGGAATGTTACCGCCATATTCCGTAAGGTGAATATTCTCGATAGTATCGATTCACCGTTGTTCTTGTTCATAGAAGCTCGCCTCTCTCCACTCAGGAGATGTGAATTGTTCGATGCCGAGTCAGATCAGATCGAACGCGCGTATTAAGGAGGTGCGGCCGCAGCGCAGAGGAAAAACCACGCTGCGGCCGCCGGATGGGGGGTTGGGAAGAGAAAGAAACCCCAAGCTGTCACTTGTGTTCGTCAAAGAAAGCGTATTTGTTTTCCAGCGACACGAAATCAGAATTCTTCATATCTGCATCCATCTGGTTTTGAGCCTCTTTGAGCGCTTTATCGATGGACATGCCGTTTTGGAAGACGTTCTGGAAGGCGATCGTTGCGCTGGATTCAACCGTGGACGGCGCCGGGCCGGGCCAAATCAGCCGCTTGACACGTGGCTGGATGGCAGCCATGACCGGCTCCGCGAGGATTTCTTTGTCGTCCTGCAACGTGACCTTCGCCGGGAAGGAATTCAGTTCAGCGACCGCTTCGCGGATATAGTCGTCATTGGCGAGCAGGTACTTGATGAAGTCCTGAGCGACCGCCTGCTGCTCTTTGCTCTGGTTCTTGTTGACACCAGGAGTCGATTCACCGTTATAGCGGTCGTATGCGAATGGCGTACCCTTGGTGAAGGTCGGCGTGGCGAACACCCCGTAGTCGATGTCGGGATACTTCTCCTTCATGGTGCCTTCCATATGGCCCCACGCATAGATCATCGCGGTTTGTCCGTTGCCGAAGCTCTGCGTGTAATCGTTGCCGAAGTCGACAGACCCGACCTTGTACTTGTCATACAGGTTCTTGAGGAACTGCATGTTCTCCTTGGTCACATCATTGTCGTAATTGGCCTTCTTGCCGTCCTTGGTGAACAGCAGTTCGCCTTTCTGATAGTTCAAGCCTTGATAGATCGCGCTGTACGCATCGCCGTTGAAGTTAAAACCGGCTTGGGTGATCTTGCCGCCGTCGGTCTTTGTCAGCTTCTGGGCGATAGGGATGAACTCATCCCACGTGGTCGGGATATCGGCGTCGGTGAGACCGGCCTCTTTCCACATGGTCTTGTTGTAGTAGATGTTGCCGGTGTTGATCACCGAATCGATGTACTTGACTTTGCCGTTATTGTCCTCATGTACCGCAGCTGTGGAATAGTCGGATTCCAGCGCTTTCGTATCGATGTCATAATCGGCGGCATATGGCCTGATCAACGCGTCATAGGAATTGTGGATGTTAAACAAGGCCGGGCCGTTCTTGCCTTTGAGCGCGAGCGGCAGCTTGGTCCAGTAATCGTCCCAGGAAACATTCACTGTTTTGATAGTGACGTTCGGATAGGTTTTCGTGTACGAGTCGATCATTTTGAAGACCGGGTCGGTGCCTTTGCTGCCCCAGCTCCAATATTCAAGCTGGATGGGTTTTCCGCCGTTGACGAGATGGTTCGGGTCATAGGTGATGGCATCGCCCATGACTTTGAGGCCCTTATCCGCCTTGGTGTCCGTAGTTCCTGAAGCGGTGCCGCCGCATGCCGTCAAACCGGCGATGCATACGGCAGCCACTGCCGCGACAATGCTTTTCCTGACGTTCATGTCACTCCTCACGTCGTTGTAATGGTTGAGTCTATCTACGTCTTCGTGGACTTTTCATTGTCCCGCCGACAAGCAATAGCATACGACAAGGGTTTCATATTGGCAATACGCCATTTTATGCGATGTAACCGTTCTCATTTGAAAACCGTTTCATTGCAAGGAGTGAGCACGCTTTACTTGTGATAGCAGCGGCGTGTCGAATTGTAACCCGTTTCATTTCTTGTGTTCTTGACGTTGCAAGGTGAATATCGTGATAGGCTGATGCAAGCAGCAGATTGTTCGGAGGTGTCATGAAGGCAAGCATCGGCGATGTGGCGCTGAAGGCAGGGGTATCAAACGCTACGGTGTCACGCACTTTTGCGCACCCGGAACAGGTATCGGAAACGACGCGATCGAAAGTGCTTGCGGCCGCCAACGCCTTGAACTTCAGCGTCTCCCGATCAGCCGGCATTCTGAAATCAGGTAGGACGTATCGCATAGCCCTGTTGGTCGGCAGCCGAACCATCGAGTGGTTCACCGCCGAAATCATCGCCGGTCTCAACGATGTGCTTCGCGATGCCGGGTACGATTTGGTGATCTACCCGATTGAAGGATTGGAGGCCCGCGACGCGTTCTTCGAAAAACTCCCCGTACGCAGCAATGCGGATGCGGTGTTCGTCTCTTCATTCGGCATCAGCCCTGATGAAGTCAAGCGTCTCGGCACCGCAAAAATCCCCATCATCGGCATCAATACCACCAGCGAGGGATTCGATGCGACAGTCGGCATCAATGACAAAGAGGGCATCAAACTGATCGTCCGGCACCTCGTCAAGTTGGGGCATCGCAATCTGCTGTATCTGTACGAGAATTTTTCGTCGACACTGGGCTTCAGCTCGCATAATCGCATCGTCGGTTTTAAAGAAGCCTGCAATGCCATTGGCGGATTGACCGCCCGCACTCTGGGAGTGCAAGAAGGGGATAATATCCTGGACGTCGCCATTTCCGAGATGATGGCATCGGACAACCCGCCGACCGCATTGTGTTTCCACCAAGATTCGCAAGCAGTTCCGTTATTCTTCCGACTGCAGCGCAGTGGCCTGTCCATACCTGAAGACATCTCCGTAACGGGATTTGATGACAGCACGTTCGCAAAAGAGGCGGAGCTCACTACAGTTCGTCAACGCCCATACGATATGGCTGTCAAAGCGGCGCAAAAAGCCCTGGCATTGATTGAAGGACGGCCAGTGCATGAACCCTTTGAGACCTTCCCCGTTCAGCTGCAAGTGCGTGGGTCCACAGCCAAGCCTCGCACTTCTCCACTGTTGTAAACCTGCTGACGCAGCGGACGCCCGATCCGCCGTGCATGCCAGAGTCGAAGCGGCCGCTGCAGTAGTGCCGTCGTAGTGACCAAACCGAAGCGATGCAACCGGCATAGTGACCACCGGATTGTAGCAAACCCCGAGCCGGTGCCCCTAACGTTGTGGACTCCTGGATAGTGAATGCAGGAACGATGCCACCGGAGTAATGCTACCGACGAAGTGGACTACCCCGTCGCAGCGGACAGCGGAATAATGATGCCAACGAAGCGCCGGATTGCAACAAACAAGTGTAGTCGAAACGGCACCGCAGCAATCCCGCCAAAGTGGTGTCTCCGAAGTGATTCCACCAGCATAGTGACCGCGCTGTAATGCAACAGCCGTGGTGATACCCGTAGACACTTCAGCGGCTTCGATCATCCGTCTGGATTCGAGTAATCGAGATATTCCGACGGACCATCGCTAATATTCATGGTTGCTGCTGGCACAGCGCATACAATGAATACGCCTTACTTGACGGACACAGTGCCGTCATCATGCGGGCATACGCTGGTCTCATACGCTGATTTCATATGTCGCGCGCGATTTCATGTACTAGTTGAATCCACGCTATCTAGAACGACGAGGGTCTCAGCGATGCACGCAACTTAGATGTGTCACCCAGCGAAGCGAGCGGCGGCGGCAGCTCGTTAGCAAGTCAAGGATGCCGTTACTCGGGCCACCGATTCATCCATGCCATGAGCTTAGAGACACTGGTCTCATCCCAAGCTGACATGCGTGGCCCATCCAAGTCCCTGTTGTATGGCTGGTCAAAGACTACGACGTGTTCGCCGGCTTGCCGCAATGCGAGAATATTCGCTGGGGAGTCATCAATGTGAATGGACGCGTGCATCGTGTCTTTCAAACCGGTGAAGCATAAGGACATATATGGGATATGGTTGTCGTCAAGCCATTTGGCCGTATCTGAGACGACAATCTGATGCTGTCCGGAAACAAACAAGCGATGAGTAACGACTCTGATGTATACGTGCGCATCTGCAAGACGTTGCAACGCCTCAGGCACGCCATTGATGACTGGCATGGTCGCATAAAGGTGGTCGGCTTCTGCCTCTTTGTGAGCCTGCTTGTACTCATCTACCGTGTTAAACGGCCAACCGGTCGCCAATGTCATTTCGTACCTAGTCATATCTGGAAAAGTGTCGGCTGCCATACGACCAGCACGAACGAGCCACTGACGCATGGCTTCCGTATAATCCGCGCAGACGCCGTCAAGATCTAAATCCAGAACACGATACACATCAGTGCCTGCAGAATCGACACCCGCATGAGGTGACTTATACTTCGACGGAACCATAGAACCTCTCCTAAGCTAAGTCGTAACCAGAAGCAAAATATATTTCTCATGATATGAGGGCGACACGCCGGGCGCCGGAATCTCAAATCGGTTGGTTCAAGAGTATTGAAGCAAAATACAATGCGTATTATTACAAGGATTCAGAACACAGGTTTAACAAACGATTGAGATTACCAAAGAATAGACGTTGACGCTTGAAAACAGAAAGAAAGCTCGAAGCAGGCATGTTGAGCAACAGACGTGGGCAATCTTGCCGCGTGTCATATGTGCGGTTTTGCTTCCCGGCGTGCCGGGGTCGTGTGTCCGGGTATGGGATTCGCCACGTGTCCACGTGTCGTGTGTCAGGCATGCCCCGTCGTGATTATTCGTGTGTGGGTGGGTGTCGGCATGCCCCGTCGTGTTTGTTCGGGTGTGGGTGGTGGCTTGCGGTCGTG